>JAFAZN010000501.1 GCA_019239775.1 Chloroflexota bacterium | reverse complement strand
GCGCTTGGTCCGCTGCCGGTGGTGATCGAGCTCTGCGCCCCGTTTCTTGCGCCAGGCGGCCTGCTGGTGGCGCAGCGCAGCGGCAACCTGGACGCCGAGCTGCTCCACGCGGCACCCGCGTTCAAGGCCCTGCGCCTGTGGTCGCGCACGCCCATCGACCTGGCGATCGCGTCACTCCCCGGCCACGGCCTGATCGTGGGCGAGAAGTATGCGCCGACTCCAGAGGCCTACCCGCGAAGGCCAGGTATGCCACGCAAACGCCCGCTCGCCTAGAGTTTCAGGTCAGAGCAGAGCTCTCTGAGAAAGCCTTCGACGTCCATGACCAGGCCGATCGCCTGGAAACTGCCGCGATCCGAGAGCTTTGTCACCACGGCGGGGTTGATATCCACGCACACCGTGGTCACCGTTGCCGAGAGCAGGTTGCCGGTGGCGATGCCGTGCAGCATTGATGAGAGCACCAGCACCAGGTCGGCGCCTTTGCGCACCTCCGCGCGCATCAGCCGCTGGGCCTCAAGAGTATCGGTGACCACGTCAGGCAGCGGACCGTCGTCACGAATGGAGCCCGCCAGGATGTAGGTGGCCCCAGCACACACGCACGCGTGCATGATCCCGTCCGTCAGCAGGCCCTGCTCGACCGCGGCGCGAATGCTGCCCGCGCGGCGCACGCGGTTGATGGCGCGCAGGTGATGCTCGTGACCGCCCTCCCTTGGAATGCCCTCACGCAAGGACACGCCCAACGAGGTGCCGAACATGGCCATCTCGATGTCATGCGTAGCCAGGCCGTTGCCCCCAAACACCACATTGACATAACGCTCGCGAATCAGGCTGGCCACCAGGTCGCGCGTACCGGTGTGCACCAGGACCGGGCCGCCAACCAGGATGACTCGTCCTTCACGCGCGCGGATATCACGCAGCCGCTGCGCAATCTCGCCGATCAGCAGCGCCTTGGGTTTTTCGCTCGACACGCTCGAACCCATGAACGCGAAGACCTGCGGCTGCGCGCGCGGTCGCTCCAGCGGCGTGACGCGAACACCGGCGTGGCCGACGACGATGTGCTCCGCCTGCTGCACATCCGACAGAGCCACGGTCCATGCCCGCCCGCGCTCCATGTCGACCGCGATGCCACAGTCCATCTCGGGCCACTCCACCGGTATCCACTGTTGGTTCAACCGCACTGTGGTTTCGAGGTTGGTGGTCGAGTAGAAGCCTTCGGGGAAGACCCCGTCGGCTGGCGCAGGCGCGAGCTGAGCTTCGGCAATCTCCTCGCGGACTGCGCCGATGCGTTCGGCTCGATCGAGCAACAGGTCCAGCAGCTCACGGTCGGGGGCCGAGATTTGAATCCGCGCGTACGAGGGTTCGTCTTTGCGCCGTCCAACGCGGATTTCTTCGATGGTGAACTCGCCGCCGCGGTCCATGACCTCGTCCATGATTCGCGGCAGCGCATACGAATCGATGATGTGACCGTGCAGTTCCACGGTCTCGGTAAACGTCATTCGGACGCTAGTCTATCGAGGTCACGGTCTGGTGCTCACTGGCTACGAGCGGCCGAGCGCGTCTTCGCCAGTAACGCGGTTGCACCCGAGGTGTTCACAGGGGAACACATCTGGACAGAACCGCCGGGTTGCACCAGAGTTTCTGGAAAGTACCAACTCGAGAGAACCACTGGGGGTTGTCACCAAAGTTTCATTGGAAAGGCAACTCCAGAGAAGCACTGGGTAGGTACAGTCTGGCTGCAATGGATGCAGTGATCCTCGACGTCGGTGGCGTGTTTCTGGTTCCCCACTATGAGACAGTGGCGGAGGCGTTTTCTCCATGGCGCCTCAGCCTGGATGCAGCGGGCGCCGAGCGCGCGCACTTCTTCGGCGCCCGAGCCCTGGATGCCGCGGCCGATGCGCCGAACGATCGCGACGCCTACCTGGTCGGTTACGCCGAAGCCGTAGGCGTGCCCGAACACGAGCGCGAGCACGCGGCCGAACGCATCAAGACCGCCTGGTCAGTGCCGAACCTTGACGTCTGGCGCCAGCACGTGCGTGGCTCGCGCGAGGGGCTGCGCACGCTCGCGACAAAGGGCATCAAGCTCGGCATTATTAGCAACTCCGACGGCACCGTCGAGGAGCAGCTTCGCCGAGGTGAGATCTGTCAGGTGGGCGAGGGACTCGGCGTCCCCGTGCTCGCCATCATCGATTCGGGCGTGGTTGGTGTGTCGAAGCCGCAGGTCGAGATCTTCCGCCATGCGCTCGAGCCGATCGAGGTGATGCCCGAACGCGCCGTGTACGTGGGTGACACGTTGCGTTACGACGTGCGCGGCGCCCGCGCCGCCGGACTCACCCCGGTGCACTTCGATCCATACGAGTTATGCGCCGAGCGCAACGATCACGCGCACGTCACTTCGATCGGCGAGGTGGCGCAGCTCCTCTGATCAGGCCGCGAGGAGCGCGTTGATCCAGCCGGTGTGCTCGGCGTAGTGCGCGTACGTATCGCCGGCGATTTTCTCCAACAACAGCCTGTCGCCACGGGTGGTCATCCCGTACTCACGAACGGGCCTGCGTAGATCCTCATCGGTCACGTCTTTGAGGGCGGCCAGAATTTCGGCGTGGGCGGCGTTGGCCATGGCCTTCACCTCTCCCACGGACTGTGACCGATGCCGTTCAAAGAGAATGGCGTTCAACGCATCGATGTCCAACCCTGTGTACTCGGACGCGGAGAGACCGAAACCTTCGTATTGCGGAATGTGATTCAGCACAGCGGTGCATGCGCGCTCCCATTCGGCGATGTGCGCCAGGTGATCCTTCACCGACCAAACCTCGGGGCCAGGCCGCGTGAGCTCCTCGTCGGACAGGCGCGACACCACGTCCTGCAGCGCAGCCCAGTCGATCTGCACCTGATCGACGACTTCCGCGGCCGATGCGGGTTCAGCGGGCAAACATCGCCGAGGCTGCCGTCGCCGCGTTCACAAAGGGGGCGGCCAGGATTCCGAACACCACCATACCGATCACCGACGCGCCCAATGCCAGGCCTTGCGAAAAGCTGGCCGGCGTGACCTGCATCTGCTCGGCAGGTTCGCGCATCCACATCGCGTGGATGACACGGCCGTAGTAGTACAGCGACACCGCCGACATGATCACCGCCCAGAGGACTAGAAGCTGCAGCCCGACACTGTCGGAGCGAATCGCCGCCAGGAACAGATAGAGCTTGGCGAAGAACCCCACGAATGGCGGAATGCCGGCGAGTGAGAGCAGCGCCACGCTAAGTCCGATCGCGAGTCCAGGAGAGCGCTGCGCCAGTCCTGTGTAGCCCGAGATCTCGTCATCTGGCGCGTAGTTGGCCATGATCGTAATGACGATGAAGGCGCCCAGATTGGTGAAGGCGTACGCCAGCAAGTAGAACATCACCGCGCTCGAACCGTCGGTCGGCGTAGCCGCGAGACCGATCAGCATGTACCCGACGTGGGTGATGCTCGAATACGCCATCAGCCGCTTGATGTTGGTCTGAACGATCGCGATCAGGTTGCCGACCGTCATCGTCACGAACGCGAGCACGCCGAACAGGACGGTCCATTCGGTGGCGATGCCAGGTAGCGCGCCGTTGAAGATGCGCAGCAGCACCGCGAAACCAGCCGCCTTGGATCCCACCGAGAAAAAGGCCGTGGCGGGTGTGGCCGCGCCCTGGTACACGTCCGGAGTCCACAGTTGGAAGGGCGCGGCGGCGATCTTGAAGCCGAGCCCGGCCACGAGCATCGTCACGCTCAGCAGCGCCGCTGGCGTGGGCGTGCCGGTCAGAACGCGCGAGATATCTACCAGCGTGGTGGCGCCCGTGGCTCCGTACAGCAGCGCCATGCCGTACAGCAGCATGGCCGTCGACATCGCGCTCAGCAGGAAGAATTTGATGCCCGCCTCGGTGCTCTTGAGCCCCTGGCCTGCGATGGTGTCGCGTTTGTTCCAGGACGCCAGAAACGCCAGCGACAGGCTGGTCACTTCGAGGGCCAGGTAGATCGACATCAGCTCGTTGCCGGCAGCCATCAGCATCAGCCCGCCCGTGCTGAACAGCACCATGATGTAGAACTCGGCTTCGAACAGCTCTTCGCGGTCGGCAAAGGTGGTCGCCGAGAGCAGCACCAGGATGGCAGCAACCAGGAACAAGGCCTGGAAGAAGAGCGCGAAGCCATCCATGACCAGGAATCCGCCGAACGCGGTCTTCCCCACGTAGCCGGCGCCATAGAGCACGCCACATGCTCCGAGCGCGAGCACCAGTCCGAGTGAGGCAATCCACATCAACGGGCGGCGCGAAAGCCAGTCAGTGATGATGAGGTCCACCAGCAGCACGACGATGCCCGTGAGGATCACGATGAGCACCGGCGATAGCAGGATCACCCCGAGTCCCAGGTCGGCGGCCGTGAGGCTCGGCAGCGGCACGCCTTGAGACTGCTGTTGCATGAACTGCATCAGCGCTGGCCTCCAGTGGCGACCGCCGCGGCAATTGGCGCCACACCCGATGCCGAGAAGTCAGTAATGACGATCGGCAAGACGCCGATCAAGAGCGTTGCCGCGGCGAGGATGCCGACGGAAAAGCGTTCACGCCAGATCGCGTCGCCGAGGCCGGACCATTCGGGCATCAGCGGTCCGTAGAACACTGACCCCAGTCGCCACAAGATGTATCCGGCGGTGATCGCAATGGTGCTCACGCAGAGGATTGTGGCCAGCGGAATGACCGAGTACGCACCGATGAATGTGGTGAACTCCGCCACGAAGCCGGCCAGGCCAGGGAGTCCAAGCGAAGCGAGACCTGCCACGAAGAAAACGGTGGCGATGAACGGCATGCGCGCCGCAAGACCGCCCATATTGCCGATCTCGCGCGTATGCGTACGGTCGTACAGCAGGCCCACCATGCTGAACAGCAGTCCGCTGTACAGGCCGTGGGCAACCATTACCAGGAGCGCACCGTTGAAGCCCACCTGCGTCAGCGCGGCAATGCCGAGAATCACGTATCCCATGTGGCTGATGCTCGAGTTGGCAATCATCTTCTTCAGATCGGTCTGGCCGAGTGCGACGAACGCGCCGTAGACGCTATTGACGACGGCAAGGATGATCAGCAGCCACTGCCAATCGTGCGCGGCTTGCGGCAGCAGGGTGACGCACAGCCGCAGCAGCCCGTAGCCGCCCATTTTCAGCAGCACGCCCGCGAGCATCACACTGCCGGCGGTCGGCGCCTCAACGTGGGCATCGGGCAGCCAGGTGTGCAGCGGGAAGATCGGCACTTTCACTGCGAAGCCGATGAACAACAGGATGAAGGCGAGTCCACCGAGCGAGCCGATGCCCGCGCCGTACTGGGCAAAGTTGAACCGAGCGAGCTCAGGGATGCCAAACGTTTGCTGCTGGCCGGTGGCATGGCCGAAGTACGCCACCAGGAAGATGCCAACCAGCATGAACGCCGAGCCGCCGACCGTGAACAAGATGAACTTGAACGCGGCGTACTCTCGGCGCAAGCCGCCCCAGATGCCGATGATCAGGAACATCGGGATCAGCTCGAGCTCCCAGAACAGGAAGAACAGGAACAAATCGACGGACGTGAAGACGCCCGCGACGGCTGATTCGAGCACCAGAAACAGGCTGAAATACAGTGGCTGCCTGGTCGCAACACGCCACGAACCTGCGATCGCACTCAGCGACAACAGCGCGTTCAGCACGACCAGCGGCATCGACAGTCCGTCGACGCCAATCCGATAGTCGCTCCCGAACGGCAGCCAGGGGATGCGCACCACGAACTGGTACTGACTGGCTTGCGAGCGGTCGAAACCGATCATGAGCCAGGCCGCCAGGATGAAGGTAATCGCCGCCACGAGGGTGGCGATGCGCCAGGCGCGGAGGTTGAGCGTTGGCGTCCCGACAGATCCGTGATCGTGGTCGGCTACTGGATCGGGATGTCGTTCGGCGGCACCAGTCCCGGCGAGCGCAACCACCACGGCCCCGACAAGCGGCAGCCACAGCACGAGCTGCAGCAGCAAAGCGCCAAAGTTCTGGTCCAGGTTCACGGACGCACCTGCGGCACGAGGACCAGCAACAGCGCGATGACCGCCATCCCACCAAACAGCACAAGACCGTAGTTCTGCACGCGACCCGTTTGCACCGTGCGCAGCACGCTCCCTCCGCCGGCGACCAGCCGCGCCAGGCCATTGCCTACCTGGTCGAGCGCTTCGCGATCGAACAGCGACAACGCGTAGCCAACGCCGATGGCCAGTTTGTCGATGAGCCACATGTACAGCTCGTCGATGTAGTAGCGGCGGTTCAGAATGCGATAGGCGTTGCCGAAACGCAGCAGCGGCTCAGTAACGTAAGCGCGGGCACCGTACCAGGCCCAGGCGGCGGCAATGCCGGCGATCGCAAGAATCGCGCTGATCGCGGTCACAACCAGGTTCGGCGGACTCGATACAAACTCGGACCCCTCCAGAAATCGCTGGAAGCCATTCCCCAACAGCGGCGAGCCCCAGAAGCCCACGAGCAGTGCGGGAATCGCCAGGATGATCAACGGCAAGGTCATGAACCAGTCGGACTCGTGCAAGCCAGCCTCGTGGGTCTCCGCCTCCAGACGTTCTGGATGCGCTTCACCTACAGCTGCCTGGACTGGGCCGCGGAAGCTGCCGTGGAACGTAAGGAAGAACATACGGAACGTGTAGAAGCCGGTCAGGAACACGGTGACGAGTCCGAAGGCAAACAGAATCGGACCTGCGCCGGTGGCAGCCGTTGCCAGCACCTCGTCCTTGGACCAGAAGCCCGAAAACAACGGGAAACCAGCCAGCGAGAGTGCGGCGATCAGCATCGTCCAGTACGTGCGAGGCATGTAGCGCCGCAGGCCACCCATCTCGCTGATGTCGTTGGTGCCGACGGCGTGAATCACCGAGCCGGCGGCTAGGAATAGCAGGGCTTTGAAGAAGGCATGGGTAAAGAGGTGGAACATGCCCGCGGCCATACTGCCAGCGCCCAAAGCGAGCATCATGTACCCGAGCTGGCTGACCGTGGAGTACGCCAGTACGCGCTTGATGTCGTTACTGGCCAGGCCCATGCTGGCGGCGAAGATGGCCGTGAAGCCGCCAATGATGGCAACGACGGTCAGCGCCTGAGGCACGGCCTGGAACAACGGATAGGTCCTGGCGACCAGATACACGCCCGCGGCAACCATAGTCGCCGCATGGATCAATGCCGAGACTGGCGTCGGACCTTCCATGGCGTCTGGCAACCACACGTGTAGTGGGAACTGGCCGCTCTTGCCAACCGCGCCCGCGAACATGCACAGACACGCCCAGAACAGGACTGGCTGTCCCAGGAGGCTTGACTGCCACAGTCCACCGCTGTGCGATTGCGCCTGCTGGAACAGGTCGCCGAGCTGGAGTGTGCCGCCGGCGTTCCACAAGATGATCAGGCCAATCAGAAAACCAACGTCGCCAACGCGCGTCGTGATGAATGCTTTCTTGGCGGCCACCCACGGAGGTAGGAGGTGGACGCCGCGCCGTTCGGTGCGCTCGTACCAGAAGCCGATCAGTAAGTAGCTGCACAGGCCCACCAGCTCCCAGCCGATGAAGAAGAACAGCATGTTGTTGGCAAGCACCACCGCCAGCATGCTGAAGGTGAACAGCGACAGAGACGCGAAGAAGCGGCTGTAGCCCGGATCGTAGTGACCGTGCTCGATCATGTACGAGCGCGAATACACGTGCACCAGGAAGCTCACCACCGTGACGACGATGAGCATGATTGCCGCCAGCGGATCGACTGCCACGCCTAGCCGCAGGAACGGTTCTCCTGCGCTGCTCGGCGCATTCGGCGGCTGCAACCGTAACCAATTCACTTCGAGGTGATCGGTCACGCCCGCCATGGACTGCGGGAAGATCACCAACAACGCCAGCAGCGCTGCGATGCCGATCGCGAGGATCGCTACCCAAGCCGACAGGGTTTTGTTTCGCCGCGTGACGAACACGTTGACGACAAACGCCAGCAGCGGCAGCCCGAGGATGATGAGCGCAACGGTGATCATCGCGTGCGTCAGCCCTTCATGAGGTCAAGCTGATCGACCTGGATCGTGCGCCGCTGGCGATACACGGCGATGATGATGGCCAACCCCACCGCCGCCTCGGCGGCAGCCTGGGTGATGATGAAGATCGCAAACATCTGGCCGGCCAGCGGCTGGTCGGAGTTGATGTACCGAGCGAAGGCGACCATCAGCAGGTTGACGCCGTTGAGCATCAGCTCAATGGACAGCAAGATGCCGATCGCATTCCGCCGCGAGAGCACGCCGTACATGCCAAGGCTGAACAGGATCGAGCCGAGCACGAGGAAATGCCTGAGCCCTGGGATCAAAAATTCCATGGCGTCATTCCTCTCGCGCGATGACGATCGCGCCTATCAGGGCCACGGTCAACAGCAGCGAGGCAATTTCAAACGGCAGCACATAGCGGGTGAGCATCAAGCCGCCGATAGACTCGGCGGTGGGGATATCCAGCAACGAATCGCTCAGGTGCCAGGGCGTGAAGATCACCACCCACACGGAGATGACCAGGACAGCCAACGAGACCACAAGCGCGCCAAGCCGCTGCCCAGCACCTACAAGTCCGGGGACGTCAATCTGCCCAGGCGTCATAAAGATGGCAAAGATGATCAGCACCATGATCGCGCCGACGTAGACCACGAGCTGCGCCACGGCCAGGAAGTCGGCCCCGAGCAGCGCGTACATCAAGGCCACGCCACCCAGAACCGTGGTCAGCGCCAGAGCCGACCGAATCAGGTTCCGAATCGAGAAAACCATCATGTATGCCGCCGCGATGCTGGCAATAGCGGTGATCCAGAACGCGACGCTGCCGACGAAAGTGGTGAACGGATCGGTGGTACCGAGCACTAGCGTGGATTGGGCGGCTGCCCGATCCCCTTAGCCATATTTCGGGCGCGATAGACCTTTGCTCGCTCTGAGGCAGGCAGCTTCTTGAGGTCCTCGTCGCTGATGGTCAGTGGGTCATAGTCGGCCGGGACTGGCGCGGGCGTCGGGGGCGCGGCGGCCGCGGCAGGCTCGGCAATGGCAGCAGCCGCGGGCGTTGGCGCCGGCGACGGTGTAGGCGCAGGCGTTGCCACAGCAGCAGCGGCAGGAGCAGGAGCAGCAGGTCGTGCGGCAGGGGCAGGCCGCGCCGGTGCTGCAGGTGCAGCCTGTCCGCGCAGTCCGCGTTTGACTCCCTGGATATGCTCCATGCCCGAGTCGATCTCGGGCGTGCCGGCAATGCGCAGCTGGTACATGTCAAACACCAGGTCGGTGGTGCGCTCGTAGCTAGCCGCCATCTCGAAGTCGGGCGCCATCGTGATTGCGCGGAATGGGCAGGCCTCAACGCACAACGCGCATTCGATGCAGCCGGCCATGTCGATATCGAAGCGATCGAGGATCTTGCCCTTGCCCAGGGGCGAAGGGTGCTGCTCGATCTTGATGACATCCACCGGGCAGGCCAGTGCGCACGCGCCGCACGCGGTGCAGCGCAGGTCGCCAGTATCGACTTCGTAGATCAGCCGCGGACGTCCCCGTGTCCAGATCGGCATGTCCAGCCGTTCTTCGGGGTACTGGATGGTGACGGGTGGCTTTACCAGGTGGCTGATCGTGGTAAGCATGCCTTTGGCCACGCCCAGACCGAATGCCATCTGTCCTCCCCTAACGGATTCCCGGCGCCAGCCGGACGATGGGCCCCAGCAGACTGCTCAGGCTGGCGAACAGCGCCGACAGACTGACCAGGGCCAGTGACACAGGCAGCATGCGCTTCCACGCAAACTGCATCAATTGATCGTAGCGGAAGCGTGGCAACGTGCCTCGCACCCACACGAAGACCAGGAAAATGATCGCCGCCTTGGTGACCAGCACGCCGGGCAACAGTGGCCAGATGAGGTTGTCGAAGGCATCACCCAAACCGGTGTGGTAGCCGCCAAGGAACAGCGACGAGGCGAGCAAGCCGACGGCGATGCTGTTGGCGTACTCGGCCAGGAAGAACAGCGCGAACTGCATGCCGCTGTACTCGGTGGTGAAACCGCCGGTGAGCTCACTATCGGCTTCAACGTGATCGAAGGGTGTGCGGTTGGTCTCCGCGAGGCCGGCGATGATGTAGTAGACGAAGGCGACCAACCCGATGATCGGGATCGGAATCGGCAGCGGCCCGATGAAGAAGACCGGCTGGAAGACGAACCAGTTCCACAGCGGGCCACTCTGCGCCTGAACGATGTCTTGCAGCGACATCGAGCGCGCCAGCAGCACGGGAACGATCAGCACGATGGCGCCAGGCACCTCGTAACTGACGTACTGCACCACGGCACGCATACCGCCGAACAACGAGTACTTGTTGGTGGAGCCCCAGCCGGCGATGGTGACGCCCAGGGCGGGGATTGCGCCGAACGCGAGCAAGTACAGGACCGCGACGTTCAGGTTGGTCACATGCAGGCCAGGCCCCCACGGGATCACCGCCCACGTCATGAGGCTGGCACCGAGGATCAGCATCGGCGCGAGGAAATGCAGAAACGGGTCGGCCTGCTCGGGCCGGATGATCTCTTTAGCGAGCAGCTTCAAGGCGTCCGCGACTGATTGCAGCAGCCCAAACTTGCCGACGCGGTTTGGACCGAGGCGATCCTGCAGCCGCGCGATGAATCGCCGTTCCGCCCAAATGGCGATGATCACCGAGACGGTGATGATGCCGAGAATCGCCGCCGCGCCAAGCGCGACGTATACCAGCGAGACGAGCCACCCGGGTACGCCCAGGCCCACGAGCCAGTCGTGAATGGGCATGCCCAACGAGAGCCAGAAGTCATGCTGGGCGTAGTAATCGCCGATGCTCACCGGTCCACTTCGCCCATCACGATGTCGAAGCTGCCCAGGATCACGACCGCGTCTGCCAGCTTGTGGCCGACCGCGATTTGCGACAGGCAGGTGAGGTTCACGAACGACGGCGGTCGGACGTTATAGCGATAGGGATTGGCCGTGCCATCGGAGATCAGATAGAAGCCAATCTCGCCTTTCGGCCCTTCGATGCGCGCGTACGCCTCGCCCTTCGGCGGCTTGAGCACCTTCGGCAGCTTTGCGCGAATGTCGCCCTCTGGGATCGAATCCAGCGCCTGCTGCAAGATGCGCGTTGATTGGCGCATCTCCAGGATGCGGATCATGTATCGGTCGAAGCAATCGCCGTTGTAACGAACCGGCACGTCCCAGTCGAAGCGGTCGTAGATGGAGTAGGGCTCGGCCCGCCGCACGTCGTAGTCGATGCCCGAGGCCCGCAGGATCGGCCCCGTCACCGAATAGGCTTTAGCCACCGCTGGTGGGATCATCCCCACCCCGATCGTGCGATTGCGGAAGACCTCATTGTCGGTCAGGATCGCCTCGTACTCGTCAATCTTGGATGGAAAGATGCGCAGGAACTTCTCGAGCTGCGGGAAGAACTCGGGTGGCGCATCACGCGCCACGCCGCCGTAGCGGACATAGGAGGGGTTCATTCGCACCCCGGTGGGCAGCGAGAGGAGGTCGAGCACGGTCTCGCGTTCGCGCAGCGCGTACAGCAGCGGCGTGCCGTACGTGCCGACATCCATGCCAAAGGTGCCAACTGCGATCAAATGCGACTGGATCCGGCTGAGCTCGCCCGTGATCACGCGCAGGAACTCGGCACGCTCGGGCACGACCAATCCGGTCAGCCGCTCGATTGCGAGCGCATAGGCCCAGTTCGACGTGATCGGCGACAGATAGTCCATCCGATCCGTCAGCACCGTGCCCTGAACGTACGTCCGAGCCTCGCCCAGCTTTTCGGTGGAGCGGTGCAGGTAGCCCATCACGGGCGTGGCGCCGATGACCGTCTCGCCCTGCAACTGCATGATCAGCCGAAACACCCCATGCGTACTCGGATGCTGCGGACCCAGGTTGAGGGTGATGAGGTTTTCGTCCTCGACGACCCCCTGTGGGCCCAGCCCTTCGAAGATCGTGTCGCCCAACTCGGGCCGCAGGTCGGGCGTTATGGCGGGGATGAGCGTGTCAGCCATGTGAAGCCTTGTGGTTAGTCGGTCTCGTGGACCAGTTGCTTGACGGTGACGTAGTCGTAGTCGGTCTGGTAGTCACGCCGCATGGGGAAGCCGACGAAATCGTCTGGCAGCAGGATGCGGCGCAGGTCGGGGTGCCCGAGGAAGACGATGCCCATCATCTCGAACGCTTCGCGCTCCATGAACTCGGCGCCTGGCCAGACGGGCGTCACGGAAGCGACTTCGGGCATGCCATCGCGCGGCAGGTCACAGCGCAAAATCGCGCCGAGAGGTTGGTTGCGGTAGTCGTAGGCGAACAGGTGGTAGAGCAGCTCGAGGTGATCTTGCCAGTCCACCTCGGTGATGAAGCTGAGGTAGTCGAAGCCTTGTCGGCTGAGGAGCTGGGCCGCCTCCAGCAGTTTTTCTCTTGGGACCTTCAGCTCGGCATACCCGTGGCGCCACTGGAACGTGGCATCGGGGATGGCCTTCAACACCAGTTGCACGAACGGCGGTTCGGAGGGCTTCTCAGGCTCCTTCGGCGCAGGTGGCGGCGCGGGCTTCGGTGCCGGTGCCG
>JAFAZN010000493.1 GCA_019239775.1 Chloroflexota bacterium | reverse complement strand
GGACGAGGTGTCCCTCGTCAACGAGGGCCTTGATCGCCTTGCGCACGGTGCCGCGGGCGACGCCCAGCTCGCGCGCAAGCTGATCCTCCGGCGAGACCTGGTGGTGTGCTGGCCAGGAGCCTCCGGTGATGAGTGTGCGGAGCTGCTCCGCGATCTGGCGGTGTAGAGGCGCGGGCGACTTGCGGTCGAGCAACGCCAGCGCCGCCCTGCCGTCGCGCGGCGTCGAGGCCGGCTGCCGGACTGGCGCCTCCGTCTTCAGCACGCGAGCTCTGGGCACTATTCAGTATTGTGCACGATCACCCTGCACCGACCCGCGTTTCACGCCTGGACCGGCGCCGACTCATTGGTGAGTGGCAGCCCGCCGAAGTAGGCGTCGGCTACCCTGAGCCCGGCCAGCAGCTCGGTGACTGGGCCGTGATCCTTCACCTGACCGTGTGCGAGCACCCACGCGGTGTCGCAGAGCGACTGGACGAGTTTGACATTCTGCTCCACGAGCAGGACCGCTGTCCCGTCGGCCGCCACCTGCCGGAGCACGTCCGCGATTTCGTTGATGGCGACCGGCGACAAGCCGCTGGATGGCTCGTCGAGCAGCAGCAGCTTGGGTTGAGACATGAGCGAACGTGCGATGGCGACGATCTGCTGCTGGCCGCCACTCAGTCGGCCAGCCAGCTCGTGCCGTCGCTCGTGCAGCCATGGAAAGCGCTCGTACACCTCGTCAAGTCGTCTTCGCTCGATGCTTCGCCCGCGTCCGTACGCACCCAGGAGCAGGTTGTCATCGATCGTCATGTTGGGGAACAGTCGCCGATTCTCAGGGCACAACGCGATGCCGATCTTGACAAGCTGCACGGTGTTCAGGCCGCTGACGTCCACGCCGTCGAACTCGATCCTGCCTGACTGGCGCGGAACGACACCGAGGATGCCGAGCAGCATCGTCGTTTTGCCAGCACCATTCGCACCAAGCACGCCAGTGGTACGCCCGGCTGGCACCTCCAGTGTCACGTCACGCAGCGCGACTGTCGTGCCGAAACGGACGCTGAGCTCAGACACGCGGAGTAGACTCATGACGTCAGGCTCCAAGGTACGAGGCGATGACCTCTTGATTGGCGCGAATCTCTAACGGCGTCCCGGTCGCCAGAACCCTGCCCGCGGCCATTACGAGTACATGCTCGGCGAGCGGCATCAGGAAATGCATGTTGTGATCGACGACGATTACCGCGACCCTGAGCTCGTCGCGGACGCGGCGGATGGCTTGCGCAAGCGCCAGCGCCTCGTTCAGGTCCATGCCAACGGCCGGTTCGTCGAGCAGCAGCACCTTCGGCGCCGTGGAGAGGGCCACGGCGATCATTGCCATGCGCTGTTGCGCCGAGGTCAGGCCGCGGCCCCGTTGGTCCAGCAGCGCTGAGAGGTGGAGCAGACCGGCGATGTCGTCGATCGAGCGCGCCGAGCGCGCGCCGGGATGACCTTCGTTGGAAGCCAGCTGCATGCTCTCACGCAGCGTCCACGTCCCCAACAGCCGCGTGGTCTGGAAGGTCCGCACGATCCCGGCATGCACCGTCCGGTGTGCGCCGCGGCCGGAGACGACGGTGCTCTCCAGAGTCACCTGACCTCTCGTCGGAGCGTACGTACCGGCGACAATGCTGAGCAGCGTGGTCTTGCCGGAGCCATTCGGACCGATGAGCCCAAGGACCGAAGGTCCATCCACCTCGAACGAGACGCCGTCGACCGCGTGCACGCCACCGAACGTCTTTGCAACATCGTCCACCTTCAGGAGTGCGCTCAAGCTTGCTCTCCTTCCGCCGCGGTGCGACGACGAGCCAGCAGGCGGTGGAGTCCGGTGTCGAGCGCACCGATGATGCCGACCGGCACCAGCAACATCACTACCACGAAGATGACGCCGACGACGATCTGACTGACGCCTGGCCCCAGATTCAACAGCTGTGGCACGCCGAGCACGATCAGGCTGCCGACGAGTGGGGACAGCAGGCGGCCATAGCCACCAATGCCAATGGCGACGAACATGAGAAAGCCTTGTCCGTACGTGAACTGGGGAGGCGAGATGACGCCGTTGTATTGCGCGAACAACACCCCCGCCCACGCCCCGAAGATCGCCGAGAGCGTGAGTGCGATGAGCTTCGTCCGCGCGGTCGGCACACCCAGGTGGGCGGCGAGATCCTCATCCTCGCGGATGCTCAGCAGCCGGAGTCCGAGCCGGGACCGACGCAAGAAGTAAAAGATCGCAAAGCCGACTGACATTGAAGCGGCGAGCAACTGCAATGAAACCACCGGGCTGAAGCCGAGGTCCACCGGAAGCCCATTCGGTCCTCCGGTCAATCGGATCTCGTTGTTCAGGACAAGCGTGACGACCGCCGCGAAAAATAGCGTACCGATTGCGAAGTACTGGCCGCGTGTGCGGCTGAAAATCAGTCCGACCAATAGCCCGGCCACTGCCGCAACCAGTACAGCAACGATCCCGGCGAGCACCATCGGCACGCCGCGGTGCAGCAAAATTGTCGAAACGTATGCGCCGGCGCCATAGAACGAGGCCTGCGCCAGGCTGGGATAGCCGGCAAGGCCCTGCACCATGTTCAGGCCGGTGATGGCCACCGTCCACACCGCCACGAGAACAGCAACCTGCCCCAGCTGGCCCCGCAAATTGGCAAGCAGCAGGTACGCCACCAGGCCAATAAGGGCGACCGCCAGCACAACTGACGCATGTTGCGCGGTCGTGCTTCGGGACGGGCGCATTGACACAGCGGATCCGGCTGCCGAAGTCGCCGATGTCGTGGTCACGCCACCCTGCGCCCGCTCGCACTCAACAGTCCGCTGGGTCTGAACACGAAAATCACCACGAGCGTTAGCAGGCCGAAGGCGCTCTGGTACGACGAACTGATGTACGCCGCGCCGAAGCTCTCGACGATTCCGAGGGCAAGTCCGCCGAGAACTGCGCCCCAGACGCTGCCGAGTCCGCCAAGCACGACAACCACGAACGCGCTGAGCAGGACTTCATCCGCCATGAATGGCGTGATCTGGTAGGTCGGCGCGTACGCGATCGCAGAAACACCGCCCAACAGCCCAGCGATGATGAACGCGAGCGTGTACTGGCGTTGCATCGGGATTCCCAGCATTTGAGCGGCCTGGCGGTCCTGGGCGACCGCTCGCACAGCTCGCCCCAGGGAGGTCCGGCTCAGCACCAGGCTCAACGCAGCCAATGCAAGAATCGTGAGGATGATCAGGGCCACTTTCACACCGGAGAGCGTCACCCCGCCGAAACTCAGGATGGCCTGGTCGTAGGGCGTGTTCAATGCCTTGCCCTCTCCGCCGTACAGCCGCAACGCGACGTTCTGGAGGATCAAGAGAAGACCAAGCGCAATGGCGGGTGCCGCGACGGGGTTGTCGCGGACCCACCGATACGCGGCCAACTCCGTGAGCGCTGAAATAAGCCCGCCCGTGAGGATCCCCACCGCGGCCGACAGCACAAACGGTGCTCCGAGCTGGCTGGCCGTGAACGTCGCGTATGCCGAGAGCGCAATGATGCCGGAGTGTGCGAAATTGGGCACTTCCATCACGCCGTAGATCAGGGTCAGGCCCACCGCGACTCCAGCAAACAGGCATCCCAGGACGATGCCGTTGGCGAGGACTTGACCCACAGCCCGCCTCAGCTCACGGAGGCGCAGGGGTTGTCGGGAATCTTCGGATTGACCACGCTGCCATCCTTGATCTCGTACGTCATGGCGCTGGCAATCGTTTTCTTCTCTTGACACCAGACCGTAATTTCGGAGGCCGTCTTGGCGATGCGATCAGCGAACAGGTGCCCGTCTGAACCGGCCAGCCAGCCACTTACGGTGCCATCCGGCACGGATATCTGTGACAGCGCCTGGAAGATCTTGTTCGCGTCGGTCGTCGTGCCTGCCTTCGACATCGCGCTTGCGACGACGAAAGGAAAGTCGTATGCCCACATCGTCAGGTCCTGCGGATATTCGTTCCAGCGGGCCTGGTAGGCCGCTGCGAAGGCCTTGGTCGCGGCGATGGCCGACGTCGTCGGCAGCGTGCCGGCGCAGTCGTAGTTGTCCTTCATGATCGTGTTGTAATCGGCCCCCAGGATTGCTTGTGCCTGGTCCGGATTGACGCCACTGCTGTGGAAGACTGGACCGGTGTAACCCGACTGCCGGAGCTGCTTGAGAACTGGGAGCTGCACGGCCGTAACGCTGGACAGGTAAATGGAATCCGGCTTGTCCGCCAGCACCTGAGTGATCTCATTGCTGAAGTCACTGGCGCCGAGTGCATACTCCGCCACCTGCTTCAGGGTTACGCCTTCGGTTGGAGCCGCCTTCTGTACCAGCTGCGTTAGCCCCTCACCGTACGGCTCACCTTTGGGCGAGATCACCGAGATCGACTTGGCGCCCAGCTTGTTCTTGGCGTAGTTGACGCAGCCCGCCACGTACAACGGTGAGTCGCTGCGGAGCAGGAACAGGTGGGGGTCGTAAGTCAGAATGCTGGGATAGGTGGAGTCCAGAATGTTGATGACCGGGATCGGTGAGCGCTGCAACAGCGGCGCGTAGCTCGAGGAACCTAGCCCGATCGCAATCAGCGGTAACTGTTCGGATTCGGTCATCTGACGGAATTGCGTGGCGCCGGTCGTCGCGGCGTCCGATTTGTCGTCGGCGTAGGAAACGTCGAGCGTGTACTTCGTACCGTTGACCTGGAAGCCCTGTGCGTTGAGCGCCTCCACGCCCATGGTCATCGCCTTCTGCTCGGGAGGCCCCAGCGTGGAGAAGGTGCCGGACAGTGACAGGATAGCTCCGACCCTGGCCACGTTCGGCGCAGCAGGGGTGGCTGAACCGGCGCTCCCCGAAGCAGTGGTTCCGCCGCCGGCCGGCGGCGCGCTACTACAGGCAGCGCTGGCGAAGAATGCCCCGGCAATAGCGACGGCAGCGAGCCGTCGGTGGACCGTGTTCCGCGTCCCCATGATTCCCTCCAGGAGGTTCAAGTACGCCCA
>JAFAZN010000383.1 GCA_019239775.1 Chloroflexota bacterium | reverse complement strand
TTGTACCCAGGCCGAACGATCGCCCAGCATCGAGACCAGATAGGTCTGGCCGCCGTAGGTTGCTGGAACCAGGACGTTCGAGTGGAGCCGTCCGCTCATGCGGCCTTTCACTTGAAGCGTCAACAGGAGAGGCGGAGTCACGCCTAGCCCGCTCAACCATGCCGCGAACCGGTTGTACAGCTTGCCGAATCGAGTCGGATGCCCGGCGCGATAGAAGATACGCAGCGACGGGATGTCCTCGGCGGGGTCCCGCCAGGTGTGGTTCACAGGTACAGTGCTGCTCACAGCGAACACTCCTCACTTTTCTCCAGGAATGCCAGCCCGCACCCGGTGCCTGCTGGAGTGCGATACGCCGGTTCGTATGTTGACCAGGCGAATGGTAGATGCTCCGATGCTGCCGCCACGGTGATCCAGTTGCGAATCTCGGACGTGCCAGAGTTCAGTCGCGCAACTGGTAGATTGCGCAGTGTCTCTGCGTCCGAGTACTTGATAGCCGCCAGGACGCGGCGGTCCAGGTCCTCGTCGACAACGAAGTGGCTGAGTCCGCCGGAGGCGATGATGGCGACTCGCGTGGACGAGGGATGTTGCTCGATATTCGCGCGCAACGCCTGGCCAAGCGCATAGCAGCGCGCAGGCGACGGCTGGTTCGGTGAATAAAAGGTGTTGACCAGCACCGGAACCACCGGGATCTGACCGTCAGCCAGCAGTCGGCGAATCACAAACCCGAACGCGTGGCCGAACTTCCGCTCAGCTGGCATCGTGCGCATCGACGTGATGTCAAAACCGTGGCACACCAGCGCGCCAAGGAGGTCGCGCGCAAAATCCGCCGCGACGGGGTATTCGTGGATCGAGTCGATTGCCTGTGCAACAGCCACGTCGCGCTGCCATGTGCTGGTGGAGTCCTCTGCGCGACCGACGAGCACCGCTTTGCGCGCCTCTCGGGCACCGGTCTCGAGCGTATCGCCCCAATACAGGGCAATCGACGGCTGATTATCGGTGCCGAATAACTCGTCCTGGTCGTCGCCGACTATAAGCGCAACATCGGGCCGGATCTGCGAAATGCTGGCGGCGAGTCGATCGAGCGCGCGCTGTGCTGCTTGCCAGCGATCCGCGAACACCTCGGCGGTCAACTCGACCTGCAAACGTTCGGCACGCAGACTGGCAAGCTCATCGAACGTGCGTCGCTGCCCGTCAACGTCGAGCAGGCCACCGTTACGCTTGTCACCGCGCGCATATTCAGGCCAGTCGGCGGCCTGCATACACACCATCGGTGTATGCGAAGTAGCCGCGGCCAGGACAATCTCTGCCATCGAGAGTGGAACCCTCCCGCATCGACCCTACGCCAAAGACGTCCCAGGTCACCCACACGGGTGGGTAGTGTCACCCACCCCGCTGGGTGGTTTTCGCGCTCACGCTGCTGAATGCGGGTCCCTCTGTGGCAGGTCGCGCGCCTTTCCGCGAAAAATGCTGCTAGGCGCGTCGCACGAAGTGGAGCAGCCAGCTGTGATGCTCGTTCAGCCAGTGTTCTAGCTGGTGTTCTTCGTTCGAGATCGCAGTCCGCCACGCGCTGCGACGGACGACGTACAGCATCACTCCGATACACATCACGCCGGCGCCGACGAGCATCAATTCAGGAGGCGCTTGCACCGCAAGCACAAATCCACTCAGCGCCGCCAGTACCACGATCGGTCGGAGGCCAGGGATATGGAGCCGGTGCTGCGGCGAGCGATTCACCAGTCGGAGCGCAGCGAGCCCGGTGAGCACATAACAGATCCCGAGAAAGAACATGGCGCTGTCGATCAGACGTGTCAGGTCCAGGACGTTGGACAACACCAGCGCGGCAACGCCCGGTGCGCCAAGCGCAGCGAGCATGGCATCGAGCGCGTCGGCCAGCGATCGCTGCGAGCCGGCCGCTACGCTCCAGGGCAATGCGACAACCACCGCTGCCGCGGTGAGCACGTAGAACAGCGTGGCCGTGGCCATGCCCACGATCAGCCCACGCGGGAGCGTGCGCGCGGGATTCTGAACCTCCGCAGCTGGTAAAACGGCGAGCTCGAAGCCAGCATAGGCCCAGAAAATCACCAGCACACTCGCGCCAAAACCACTCCAGCCCAACGGCGTAAATGGGGTCAGGTGCTCCAGCGCGCCGGTGGGCCGCACGACTGCGAACACCACCCCAACCGCGGCGGGGAGATCGGGGATGAAATACATCAGGTAATTGGCGAACGCGACCGGAAACACCGGCAACGCGATCCATTCGCCGACATACAAGGCCCAGCCCGCGGCAAAACCCACGAATGGTCCGAACGCGGCCCTCGCATACGCGTACGATCCTCCGACGCGCGGATGGATTGCCGCGCACTGCACGAACGCGACGCCGATGAGCGCGGCCAGTGCGCCAGCCACCAGCCAGGCGACCAGTTGCGCTGGACCCAGCAGGCCTGCGCCAATGGCGGCCACCACATACACATCGGCGCCGATCACTGCACCGATGACCAGGAGCGTGAAGTCCAGCAGGTTCAGATCCTGACCGCGGCGAACGTGGCGCACCGCGTGCACCGGCGCGGCCGCAGAGGTTTCGCGCAGCATGCTAGGTCGCGGCTTGTGGAGCACGCGCATCCGGGCGATGATTGTCTCGCCGAATGCGTCTGCGTCCGCGTGCACGAAATTGCATCAGGGTGTCGGCGAGCTTTCGGAGTCGCTGCCTGACCAGCGCATGGACTCGTTCGGACGGCAGCCCCGTCAGAATCTCGATCCCTTCGTCGATACTCCGAACTGCCCAGACATGGAACCTTCCCGCCGAGACCGCGTCGACGACCTCCGAGTTGAGCATCAGGTGTCGAACATTCGTACTCGGAATGACGACACCCTGGGTCCCATCAAGACCCTGCGCCTTGCACACCGCGAAAAATCCTTCGATTTTCGTGGTCACCGCGCCAATAGCCTGGACCTCACCGCGCTGGTTGACGGAGCCGGTGACGGCGATGCCCTGGTGGATTGGCGCACCGGCGAGGTCCGACAGCAGCACGTATAGCTCCGCACTGGAAGCGCTGTCGCCATCGACCGGGCCGTAGACCTGCTCGAAGGTCAGACGCGCCGAAAGCGCCAGCGGCATTTCGCGCGCATACTGCTCGAGCAAATACCCCTGCAAGATCAAAATGCCTTTGCTGTGCGACGGCCCCGACAGCTGGACCTCGCGTTCGATATCGACCAGTCCCTCTTCACCAGGTCCAACTCGCGCGGTGATCCGCGATGGGCGCGCGCAAACGCGTAGTCTCCCAGCTCCATGACCGATAGTCCGTTGACCTGGCCTGCGACGGCAGAGTGCGTATCGATCGCGAGCGTGCCGTCGTCGATTTCTTGCTGAAGGTCCTCCTCGGCGAGGTTGACGCGCAGCTCCTGCGCCGCGAGCGCCGAGCGGACGTCGACCAACTGGACCGCAGCCGCGCCGCGCGCGCGAGCGAGTTGATCAGCTTCGACCAGCAAACCCTCAATCGTTTCAAAACGTGTGGCGAGTCGCTGCTGGTGCTCCGCCAGACGTGCCGCATGCTCGATTGCCGCCGTAAGTGCGTCATTGCCCAGCGGGAGCAAACCGCACTCCAGGGCTCGGCCGCGCAGAAAGGCGGCGTATGCGCGAATTGTTTCGGGCGAGCGCTCCGTGTGCGCGGCGAACTCCGCCTTGATTCTGAAGTATCGCTGGAAATCCGGATCCATGCCGTACAACAGCAGATAGGTTTGCGGGTCGCCGATGAGTACGACTTTCACATGCAGTGGAATCGCTCCGGGCTTTCAGCGTGGCGGCCGGTACCGCACTGAGCTGTTCGCCGAGGTTCTCGATGCGTATCTCTGCCTCCCGTAAGGCGCGCTTGAGGGCATCCCAGGCGAACGGACTCGTCAGCACGTCGCGTGCCTGAACGACGAGATAGCCTCCATTGGCACGATGCAGCGCGCCCGGTCGAATCAATTGAAAGTCAGTCTGCATTCCGCCCATCGCCGGGCGATAGTCCATTCGGCCCAGCAGGTTGTAATAAGCGGGGTTGGGCTCGAAGACCACCGGAGCACCAGCGACCGGGTCGTTGGTGACCAATGGATTAGCGCGATAGCGATCGTACGCGTGGTCCATCGCATTTGCGAGAGCGGCCTGCCCTCCATCTGAACCGTCTGGCGCGCGAAACTCATCGACGTGCGCCACAAGGTCTGACTGGATTGCGTCCAGTTGGCCCAGCACCTCCGGGAGGTCTGCGTATTTGGTGCGCATACCGTCCAACAGGTGGCCGACGGCGAAGCCCATCGCTTCCCGATCGAGTAGTGCCAGTTGCTCGCGCGCCTCGCGTTCGAGCCGCCGCACCACTCCGAGCATCTCGTCGGCATGGCGCGACACCTCCTGGCCGTTGGCCCGAACCTCAGCCTTCTTTTCGTCTGGCAACAACTCAAATGCCTCCGGCGAGAGTGGCTTGCCAGGCTCCAGCATCGGAATGCTGGCAACGCCCATCTGTCCCAGTTCGATATCAAAGCTCAGGCGGTGGGCGACGGCGCGTAGTTGCTCCAGGAGCTGCTCGCGTTGCCCGCGCGCGCGACCAGCATCTGAACGGTGGTGGCGCGACCGCTGCCAGGCGGCCCGGCAACAAAAATGTTGAATCCATCTCGGTCGAGTGCAAGTCCGAAACTGATGGCGTCGATGCCACGTCGCTGGCCTATCGTGCCCTCAGCTGCCGCCGGCACAGACTGTGATGTGGCGCTGGGTTCGAGGTCCGCCGGATCACAGCGCCAGCGCAACTGCTCGGGTTGCAGCTCCATGTCCTTCAGTGAACGGCGCGTGCCTGAGCCAGGCTGCGTGCTATGCATCATCAGCTCATCATGCCTCGTATTCTCAACACTCTGTTCGATCGCACAATCAGCGTCCGAGGTTGCTAACGGCGTTGCCGCAGGGAGCTGGAGTGTAAGTCCACAGGTCTGCAGCGATGGGAGGCAGGCAGTTTGGCCTGTTGACCTTTCATTCACCTGCGGCAACGTACGCTGTAACCGGCGCGGCGGAGCATCGTGCGCGTGGCGGGCAAGCAACGCAGTGCACGTGGTGGCATGTCCAGCGTAACCCTCGGCATTGTCGTGCTGTGCGGGGCACTCGCGGTGGGCCTGGTCTGGTCGGGAATGAACGCCCTGCTTGCGGGATCGGGCACGTCGGACACCAGTATGCTCGCGCTTGGGTTTGGCGCGCTGCTGCTGGCTGCCATCGGCATATGGCTGTGGCGCTACCTGAATGGTCTGCTGCACGCCTCACAGCATCCACGCAAGGAGGGTTGATGGAGGTCCTGGGCATCTCACTTTTCTTCTTCGCGATTGTCGCTGGAGGTGCGGCGCTCAGCGTTTATCTGCTAAGCGGGGCCCTGGCGCGCGATCGTCGTTACCTCCTGGACGTGGGCGAGGTCCAGGTGACCGCGTCGCCCTCCAGCATCGAGGAAGAAGAGCCCGCATCGAGTGTTGTCGATCCGGTAGGCACGCTTGCGGTACTGCTCGTGTACCTCATGGTGCTGGTGGGACTCTGGCTGGCGATGTTCGCGATCCTTGTCGGGCGATCCTGACCGATGCACGTCCATCGCTATGAGCGGGCAATCCTCGGACTGACCGCCCTGTTCCTCGCCATCGCCGGGGCGGCGCTGGCGTACTCCGTCCTTGTCGAGCACCACCGACTACCGGGTCCCGTCGAACGCGTCGATCCCACGACGGTCCGTCAGGTCGCGCCGTTCAACAACCCTGGTGTCACTCAGACCGGGCCGACCACCTATCAGGTGACGATGTTGGCGCAGACGTGGTCATTCATCCCGCAGCAGATCGAGGTGCCGCGCGACTCGACTGTTAACTTTCTCGTCACATCAGCCGACGTGATTCATGGGTTCATCATCCAGGACACGGATGCCAATCTCATGCTGATCCCGGGTCAAGTTTCTTCCACGACGGTCACGTTCCATACGCCCGGAACTTATTTGCTCATGTGCCACGAGTACTGCGGTGCTGGGCATCAGGGCATGTTCGCGCGGATCGTCATCCAATGATCCACGAACGCCCACCGGTCGCCGGCATTCGGCCGGAAGGCCCGTCGCCGGAGCCACGCTTTCCGATAGAGCAAATCGCCGCCATCCGCTGGCACATGTACCTCGCGTTCGGGCTGCTTGCAATTGGCGGACTGTTCGGACTGTTTCAGGCGCTCGAGCGCGCCGGCGTTGACATGTACCCGTCGTTACCGGTGGTGCAGAGTTACTACCAGGGCCTGACACTGCACGGCGTGGCACTCGCGCTGGAGTTCACATTTGCCTTCAGCAACGGCTTCCTTGCACTGGCGATGATGCGCGGTTTCCGGCGGCCTATGGCGAGCACGCTGCTCTTGTGGCTCGCATTCGGGCTTGGCCTCGGCGGCGCGCTGCTGGCGATGGGCACGATCACCGCAAACCAGGCGAGCGTGCTGTTCACCTTC
>JAFAZN010000357.1 GCA_019239775.1 Chloroflexota bacterium | reverse complement strand
GCCGCTGGAGGCCCAGTTGCATGACCTGGCGTGCCGGCCGGTCCATCGGATCTGGGAAAAGCGAGACCCACTCGCGATCGATGGCCGGCAGATCGGCGTAGTCCTGGACCAGGACCGTGACGTGGCCGATGTCATCGGCGGATAGTCCTGCCTGCTCGGCCAGCGCACGCAGGTTGCGGAGACCAAAGTAGGCCTGCCCCGCGGCGCCCAAAACCGGCTCGAGCTTGTCGTCGCCGGATGGATCCACGCCCGAGACACCGGATGACGCCAACAGGTCGCCAATCCGCGCTCCCATCGGGATGGGATCGTGGTGGCCGTGGCCCGGGATCTCGTGGTTGCTGCGTTTGCCACCGATGCGTGCGATGCACTGGATCTGGATCTGTCCGCCCATCGGGTAGCGGAACGTCTTGCGCGCGGCCTGGTACTGGCCGACCGGCCAGGCCTCCAGGTACACGTCGACCATGTACGGCTGGTACGCAAAGTCATTGAGATAAACCCATTGCAGGACAACATCGTCTATCGTCCCGCCGGCTTCTTCCAGAAGGACACGCATGTTGTCGAAGCACTGGTCGGTCTGCGCCGGTTCGCCAACCACCGGCTCCGAGGTGGACAGGTCCCACGGCACGATCACCGACGTGAACACGTAGTCACCCATACGCACGGCGTTTGGCAGTGGATCGCGATGTGTGAGCCCTCGGACTTCGACGCAGGTCCGCCGCTGGTCGACAACGCCGTAGGCCTGCAATTCGACCGCGACCCCCGCTGGAAGCGGAAACGACGTGGTCTTGCGGGCGGGTCGATTGCCTTTGTCCGGAAACAGATCGAGCCAGCCGGGGTTGATATGTGCGCGGTAGTCCTGAGAATCGATGAAGTTGGTGACCAACCCGATATTGTCGATTCTCAGGCCGGCGCCTTCCGCCAGCGCTCCCAGATTGTGCCAGGCATTCGTGAACTGCTCAGCTGGATCTGGTGGGAGCTCGCCCGTACGCGGATTGACGCCTCGGACGCCGGAGGTGAAAAACAGGTTGCCTGAGCTGACCAGGTCCGGCGCGACCGAATCCGCCGGTGACAGGCCCGGCAGACTAAACGTGCGCCGCGTCATCGGGCTGAACGATCCCGAATGCGGACCGGATTGCGTTGCGCGCGCCACGCTGCCACGGCCAATCCGGCGAGCGCTTCGGCGCCCTTGAGCGCCAGCTGCTCGTCGCGATCTTCGTCACCGGAGCCGCTTACTCCGAGACCGCCAATGACCGCGCCATCGCGCCGCAAGGTCCAGCCGCCATGCAGTGTCGTGAGATTGGGGTTGGCCCAATCCGCCACGGTTCGACCGTCGTGCAGGATCTGGAGGCGCCACATGGAGGTGTCTCGCCCGATGTACGCGCCGGTGTATGCCTTGCGCTCCGCGTGACGCACGTCCACTGACGATGCGCCATCCTGGCGCAACTGGTAGACCACGTTGCCACCTGGATCGACGACCGAAATCGCCAGTGGCTTTTCACTGCTGCGTGCGGCATCCAAGACGGCGTCGACCGCCAGGCGGGCGTCGTGCAGGTCCACTGACAGTTGTGAGATCACGCCTGGAGTTCCGATTCTGATTCTGAGATCGTGGTTGGAGTTCCATTGTCACTGGGCCGATATGGCGAGCTCACGGCCGGAGGTCCATCGCTCGTAAGCCGATATGTGCAAGAGCCTCGTCGCGCGTGGTGGAATTGCCGCTCATTGCGATGCCGCCCACTACCGTTTCGCCTGAGCGCACAACGAGGCCGCCTTGCAGTGTCGTCAGCATCGGATCGCCCCAATCATTCAAGCTACGCCGTGTGGCACTGACGTGCTGATCCCGAAACACGACGGTATCCAGTCCAAGCGTGGCGGCGGTATACGCCTTTGCGCGCGCGCGGCTCAACATGCGGGTGGGTGCACCGTCCTGGCGCAGCAGCAAAATCGGCACTCCATGGTCGTCGGCAATGGCCAGGGCAACAGGGTTGTCATTTGGTGTGAGCGCCGCCAGGACGGCGTCGCGAGCGCGTTCGGCTTCGGCGAGTGCAAGGCGATTCTGCGAGAACACGCCCGCGATCTTACCGCGGCCCTGACGTCAAATTGCCACTCGGTGGTCGGCATCACGACGGGCAGCCGCCGGAGGGAGCGTCAGCGGCGGGAACGTGTGTGCTTTAAGACGACGCTAGCCATACGTTGGACCAGTCGAAACCCTCGTGCATTGTGTATCCCACTCCTTGCACATTGCCTTTCAGCAGCATTCGCGGGGAGGCGAAGGCCAGTGCTACGGCGAAGGCTTCGTCCACCAGCAGGTCGTTCAACTGTGCATACAGTTGCTTTTGCTTTTGCGCATCCGTCTCAGTGGAGATTGCCGAAGCCAGCGTGCTGTATGCAGGACTGGCGAAGCCTTCGTTATTGGTATCGGGGTTATATCCCTGGGTGGAGAGAATGGTGATGCCTGGAGCCAGGTTAGCTCGGGCGCTGGTGATCGCAAACATGCCCGGGTACGTGCGATTGTTGATCGCGCTGAAAAAGGCCGCGCTTTCCGTTTGCTTGATCGAGAGCGTCACACCAATCGTGGCGAGGTCCGCCTGATAGATCTGGCCGAAGGTCGACAATTCAGGAAAGTTGGGCGAGATCAAGTACTCCATGGAGAAGGGTCCGACGCCTGCCTGCACCAGCAACGCTTTTGCCTTGTCCAGGTCGAAGGTGAAGTAGTTGGCCTTCGTCGAATCGTACGCGGGCGAAGTGGGGATCCAGGGCAGTGTCGCGGGCCGACTGAGGCCGAGCAGCATGGTGTCCACGAAGCGCTGGCGATTCATCGCGAAGTTCATCGCCTGACGCACGAGCTTGTTGTCGAGCGGAGCGTTCGCGACATTCCATCCCGCGGTGTAGTACCGACCGGTATTCGGGTTGGTCACCACCTGGTACTGCGGATCAGCTTTCAGTCGGCCCGCGTCCTGGAGCGGAGGATTCAGCGCCATATCCAGGGCGCCAGCCTCGAATTGCGACACCATCGCCTGTGCGTCTGAGAGCACCTTGTACTCGATGGCGTCCAAATACGGGCGGCCGGTCTGCCAGTAATTGGGATTCTTGACCAGGCTGATGTGGTCGCCCTGCGCCCACTCCTTCAAGATGAACGGACCGGTGCCAACCGCCTGCGTCTTGCCATCGGGACCTTCGGCGGTGACCTGGTCGATGATGTTGAATGTCTCCAGGTTGTCGAAGACGAGCGGTCGCGGGACGTCCGAGCGGAGCACGACCGTGTACTTGTCAGGCGTGTCGATGTTCCACCAGTTGCTGAAGGTGACCCATCCACCGCCGCCGATTTTTGGCTCGCGTACGCGCATGAAGTTGTATTTGACGTCGTCACTGGTTAGCTCACGACCGGTGGAAAACTGGACGCTTTTGCGCAAATGGAAGGTAACCTGTTTGTAGTCGGGCGTAACATCCCAGCTTTCAGCCAGCATAGGCTGCGGCTGCAGCTTGTCGTCCATGTAGATCAGCCGGTCGAAGGCAACCCACAACGCGTCGTAGGCGCTGGGTGCGTTGTAGTGCGGATCGATGTTCGGCAGGTCCGTCTGAATCGCGGCACGCAGCGTTCCGCCGGACCTTGGCTGCTGCGCACCGGCGGTCGGTTGCGCCGCCGTGCGGTCCGCCTGCGACTGCGGGCCGGAGGCTGGTTTGGCTGCCGTCGGCTGGACTGGAGTTGCCGCGGAGGCGCTGGTCGGCTTTGGTGTCTGCGCCGGCGAGCTTGTCGGCTGAGCTGGAGTTGGCGCGCTGCACGCTGCCAGCAGGCCCGCCGAAGCGGTGCTGAGCAGCAACCGGAGGGCGGTGCGTCGCCTCACACGCGCACTTCGTCGCGATCCAGGAGCGGCAGGAGTAGCCGCGCGACATCCGCCTGGTGCTCCGGCGAAGCGAACGCGGCGCGGATGTAGTTGATGCCCCACGACTCGATCTCGCGCAGCCGCTCGACGCACTGTTCGGGCGTGCCAATCACATTGTTGCCCAGGAACTCGTCCACTGTGCCTCGGACGCCTCCGCTCTTGAAGACCTGCGTCGCCTGCTCGATCGCACGGGACTCCGTTTCGGCGGTGAAGATCCAGGCGTTGCGGACCAGGGTCATTGGTCGGCTGGGCCAGTCTGACTCGCTTCGGACGCGACTCAATGTTTCGGGATTGCCGCTGGACAGCATGACCCAGCCGTCCGCCAGTTGTTTCACGAGGTTGAGTGTGGCGGGCGAGTCGCCACCTACCCAGATTGGTGGATGTGGCTGCTGAAATGGTGCTGGATTGAACGGGAGCTCTTGGCAGCGGACGTACTTGCCTTCGAAGCTCACTTTCTCTGGGGCGGGATGGGTCCACAGCTCTTTGAGAAGGAGGATGACTTCGCGCTCCTGGGCGATGCGCTCGTCATGGTCGTCGAGCAGCGGAATGTTGTAGGCCTGGTACTCCTCTTTGAACCACCCGGCGCCGAGGGTGCAGATCACGCGGCCGTGAGTGATGTGGTCGAGGGTGGCCAGGCGTTTGGCCAGGACCGTGGGGTAATCGAAGCTCGGGTTCAGCATGGCCCAGGCCAGGCGCGCGCGCTTTGTTTGTGCACCGATGGCGGTCATGAGGATGAACGAGTCCATCGGGCCGTCGGGGCCCTGGCTGCCGCGGATGTCCATCAGGTGATCGAAGAGCCAGACCGAATCGAAGCCCTGCTGGTCCGCCGAGCGCGCCTCGTCGAGAACGGCGTCGATGCCGCGCTCTGGATGCAGGAGCATGCCCACTTTCATCGCGAGGCAACGCTAGGGTGCAAGCACAGGGGTGTCAAGCAACCCGCTGCGCGCCGCCGCCGTCGACGCCACGGTGCTTCGGCCGCCATCACTGCCGTGGGCATCACC
>JAFAZN010000240.1 GCA_019239775.1 Chloroflexota bacterium | reverse complement strand
GGCGGCTTTATCCCGGCGACAGCTGCCCCGTTCCGTCCTTGGGAGAGCGATTCGCAGCCAAGCATTCGCGTTAGGTCCCTACGCCGCTCGCGCGTTGAGCCCAACGTATAGCGCGCCGAGGTGTCAGTCGGTCGCGTGCAAGTAACGGCGGGTGGTGAGCAACGTCGCATACTCTCACGCGTTGAGCAGCGCGCAATTCCAGTCCTTCAGCGCGGAAGCACTCTCCACGTGGTGTGAGACGCATCTTCAGTCTGGCATCGATCACATCAGATTCGAGGCCGGCTACGCAACGCGCGTCATCGGCGTCCATTTACGCGACGAACGCGCCGTCGTTCTGAAATTGCGCCCGTACACGCCGCGGCTCCATGGCACGGCGGTGGTACACGCGCACTTGTGGAACGTGGGCTTTCCGTGCCCGCAGCTGCTCGTCGGTCCGATCGCGTTGGAATCGGCGTGGATCAGTGCCGAGGCGCTCGTCGAGGGCGGACACGTTCTGAGCAACCAACCGAATGCCCCCGATCTGTACGCGGCAGCGTTGGCAGACCTGATCGCTCAGTCGCCAGCGGTCGATGAATGCCCGAACCTCCTGCCACCCCCCGCATGGCTGCATTGGAACCATTCCGAATCCGGAGTATGGCCGCGCCCTGATGTGCACAACATCGACCTGAACGCACGTGCTTCGCCCGACTGGTTGCGTGATGCAGCCCAGCGCGCCCGCACCCGGCTACGCCAATGCGGCGAGGTGCCGGTGGTGGGTCATGCCGATTGGTGGTCGGAGAACCTGCGTTGGAACAACCAGAAGCTCCACGTAGTGTTCGACTGGGACAGCGTCACCGCGCAACCTGAACCGATCCTCGCCGGCGCGGCAGCCTACCAGTTCGCCGCTACGACATTCGAGATCGAAGGCAGTGCGCCGGCAGCCGATGTCAACCAGAGCGAACAGTTCCTCGATGCGTACACGCGCGCCCGCGGCAGATCGTGGTCGCGCGACGAGTGGCAAGTCGCCTGGGCCGCGAGTGCGTGGGTTGCCTCCTACTGGGTGCAACTGTCAACGTTGGAGGCTGTCACCGGAGCATTCGCGGAGCTTGTGCGGCGCGAAATGCCCGAACGCCTGCTGCGCGCCGGGGCATGAGCAGATGAGTATGGCGCTGAACCGCCAGGGAAACCGACACTCCACGTCGGTCGAGTTGAGGTCACGCCTTGCGGGCGACGAGCCACAGGAACTCCGTTGCCCCTCCATTCTCGATGATCGGTTCGAGTTGCAGGCTGACGATTGACAGGCCCGCCGCCGTGACGAATTGGCGGCTCTCGTCTGGGGTATAGCCGCTGAAGTATATCGGCGCGCCGAGCCAGTCGGTCTCGACCGTGCCCGGGTCGTACTTGCGCGCAAGCGCAGTCACAACGAGTCCGCGCAGCCTGAGCCAATCTGCCATCCGCGTCAGAAGTCCAGGTAGCTCTCCAAACGGCAAGTGATGGGTGTCGAGTAGTAACGGAGCGAAAAACCGGTCTTATGGGGAATCCGCGGGAGTTTCGACGATGTGATCCGCTGTCTGACCTGGTTTCTGCGCGCCATGCTGGAGCATCCAGGTGGCGAGTTGGGTCCGCGAAGTGACAGTGAGCTTGGCCAGGATGTTTGCCACGTGACGCTCGGCCGTGGACACTGCGATGACCAGCCGCTCCGCGATCTCCCGATTGCTAAGCCCGTCCGCCACGAGAGTGGCGACCTCTCGCTCCCTTGGCGTCAGAGGATCGCCATCTTGCTGTCGTGTCGGGTAGCCTGTCGCGCGCACTGGGGTTGGTGAAACGCGATCGCGAGCGCTGTCGCGGAGCTCGGCGGCCGCACACTGAGTTACACGTACGACCAGCTCTACCGGTTGACCGGCGAAACGATCTCCGGTGGATCGGTGAATGGCTCGATTGGATACACCTATGATGCGGTCGGCAACCGGGTGAGCCGGACCTCAACCGTTGCTCCAGTCCCGGCCGCCAATTACCCATACGACGCGAACGACCGCCTGACGACGGACTCGTACGACGCCAACGGCAGCACCATTGGTTCGGGCGGCAACACCTACACGTACGATTTCGAAAACCACCTGCTGACGCAAAGTGGCAGCGCTCCGGTGTCGATCGTGTACGACGGCGACGGGAACCGCGTCGCCGAGACCGCTAGCGGCGTCATCACCGGCTACCTCGTCGATGATCGGAATCCGACCGGCTATGCGCAGGTCGTGGAGGAGATCAGCAACAGCTCTGTCCAGCGTGTCTACACCTATGGACTCAGCCGCATTAGCGAGAACCAGACGTCAGGTGTCAGCTTCTACGGGTACGATGGCCAAGGCAGCGTTCGCCTGTTGCTCGACACCGGCGGCGCAATCACCGATCAGTACACCTTTGACGCATTCGGAAGTCTTGTTAGTCGCACCGGGTCTACTCCAAACGCTTATCTATACTCCGGTGAACAGAGCGATCCAAATCTCAGCTTCTACTATCTGCGCGCCCGATATATGGAACCAAAGACCGGGCGTTTCTGGACGGCCGACTCCTACGACGGAGATCCCTTCGATCCGCGCTCACTTCACCGGTACTCCTATGCCGCCCAGAACCCAATTACTAACAGGGATCCATCGGGCCGACAGCTGACCACCATAGAGCTCCTTGCCATTTCTGCCATCGTCGGGTACTCCGTCTATCTTGGAGTCCAGGCGCTTACCCCTGATCTCGAAAAGGCAAGAAGCGTCGGCCTGATGGCAGCGCTTGCCACTGGTCTGTTCTTTGCCCCCCAGGTAGCAGTTCCAGCAGCGGGACTCTTGCGACTTGGAAACATTTTTGTCGACCAGGACGCTGTAACTCATATCGACGAATTCCACACGGTATTTGGCCGATTTGCTGAGGTCGTCGATAAGCAGGAGATTGGGCCGCTGTTCGAGAAGAGCGTGTTCATGCCTGGCGAAAACTTGCTCGCGCTAGTCGACTACGCAAATACTGCTACGCCATATGCCAGCCGTGGAGCCCTTGCATACACGGTTTATTTAACGCGAGTAGTTGGCTACGATGTGGTAACGAGAGCACCAATCTACTACTACACCGTTATAGTCGATGCAGTGTCCCGCGTCGTCTTGACCGCGTACCCTGGTGGGCCGAGGGGCCTTGTACCATGACAATAGGCATAATTCGTGGGTTACGTGAGCCCCGTTGCTGAAGATTCGTTGTGAGGGAATGGCGATACTTAACGCGCAAGTGTGCGCCGTTTGCCTGGCCGATTAAGCTCATCTGTAGCGCTGGTAGACGACAGGATCGGGTGCGCGAGGCGATTCCAGCATCGCGCCATCATTGCCGGCGTCCCTCCCTCACCGGTAGCCTCCCTCCGCCACTTCTGCTCACTCTCCATCGAGCCGAAGTCAGCAACCCGGGCGCTGGCGGTTCGAAGCCCGCGCGAACTGTCCGATACGAGTCGTCAAGCGCGTTCTGTTCGATCCGCGGCGAGTAAACACTCGCAGCCACCCGAGGGTCTGTCGCCTGATGAGGTACGCGAGTTCCGCCACGCGCGTGTGCGACAGATCGTGCGGACCACGCGCAACCTATCACTTGCCCAACGGCAAGCCGGCTGGAGCCGACTACAGATGGCGTATCTCACGATCGGCGACGATGAGGCTCGTCAATTAATGCACGGCTTGACTGAATAGCCATGCAGCAGCTTGGGGCGGATCGCAGGTTCGTTGAGGAGCAGTACTCCAATGCCGACAAGCTCGGCATCCGTATAGAAACACACGAGCGGTACAGCCAGGGCGACACGGAGCGGCTGCTTGACGAGGCAGTGGAGGCTCTGGCCCTCGCACCAGGTCTGCGTGTCCTCGACGTCGGGTGCGGTGCCGGTGGTTGGCATGCTCGGATGGCAGCAAGCGGGGCAACCATCATGGGCGTCGACCTCATGGCTGGAATGCTGCAGGAGGCGCGCAGCGCTGCTGCGGCGCTCCGACCAAGACCGGTGTTCACGCAGGCCGATGCCCAGGCACTTCCGTTCGACGCCGCGCGCGTGGATCGCGTGCTCTGCGCAGGCGTGCTGTATCACGTTCCGGACTGCGAGCGAGCCCTGCGCGAGATCCGCCGCGTCCTCCTGGCTGACGGTCGAGCGGTCATATCGACGAACGGGGCCTACACTATGCGTCGCATCTACGAGCTTCACGCGGACGCCGCGCGTGGGTTGGGCTATGAACCCTTGCCAATCGCGCCCGGCCAGTTCACGATGGACGATCTCCCCCTAGTGCGCGACGTGTTCCCGTATGTGGAGCGCCGCCTACTGGTAAGGCGCATTAGTGTTCGACGCGACCGAACCGGCACTGCGGTTCTACGCGTCTAACCGCATCGACGCAGTGCGTGATAGGCCACACGATGGCAGCCATCGCCCGCGCTTACTGTCCGCAATGCGCGAACGGATCGACGGCCTGATCAAGCGCGACGGCGTGTTCATCGTCCCCAAGAGCGTGGGCTGGTTCGTTTGCAGTTTGCCCCTGCCGTATGTTGCGGAGCCAAACGCCAGCGCGTAGGCGGTCGCTGCACGGTACTGCGAGGGGCGCGCCGATGCATTGGTTGATAGGCCTGGGGCTTATCATTGCTGCGTCGGCCTGCGGGCATAATGCCGCGCCGGTCCAACTCGACACCGGAGCTACCCCGACGTCGGTGCCCTGGACGATTGAGCCAACGCCGACAGCAAGACCGCCCACGGCGGTGCCGATGCCCACCCCGACAGGCGTGCACTATGCGCCGACGGTCGCTCCACCTCCGGTCCACGCAACTTCAACCCCGGTGCCTGCCCTACCTCGCTCGACACCGGCGGC
>JAFAZN010000361.1 GCA_019239775.1 Chloroflexota bacterium | reverse complement strand
CTGTGAAAAGCGCTGGTAGAGTAGGCACGGGGGCATGGGCTAGCTCCAATGGGTTGGATCGCACTGCCCATCGTGCGAGCCCGGCCCCCATTCCGGTAAACCAACTTGACATCACTATCTGGACAAAAAAACTGTCCGGATATGAGGCGGAGCCCCCTGCCCCGGATGCGCAAAATCCTACGAACGTCAATCACCCCAGGTTGTGTCGAACGGCGAAGGCCGCGGCGGCGGCCCGATTATCGGCGCCGATCTTGTTCAGGATCGACGTCAGGTGATTCGCGACGGTTTTCTCGCTAAGCGCCAGCGCACTTGCGATATCGCGGTTGCTCCGGCCGGCCGCCACACAACGCAGCACGGCGAGCTCGCGCGAGGTCAATCCCGCTGGGGCGGGGCTGGCCGTCGGCCCGGGCTGGGTCGGCAGGCCGCGGAGCAGCGCCCGAACGCCATTCAATCGAGGGGCGATTCCGACCTGAGCGAAAAGCGTCGCCGCTTGGCCAAGCAGCTCGCGCGCCGCCAGAGAGCTGCCCCGGCCACCGCGTTGTAGCGCCAGCTCCGCCTGTGCCACCAGGCAATCGCCCAGCTCCGGCAGGAGTGTGCCCTCAGCGGCACTCGCGCGGCCCCGTTCCAGGTGCTCTTCGGCGGCGTCGCGCTCACCGAGGCGCAACGCCAGCAGCCCCAGCGTCAGGTCGACTTGAAACCAGAAGTACAGCCCGGCGAACGGAAGCAATTGCGGGTAGTACGCCGCCGCGCGCGTGCGGTCGCCCAGCTCAGCCGCGGCGCGCGCCATCGTCGCGAGCGCGCAGCCACGCTGAAAGCTCTCCCCGGGCAGGGCCTCGATCAGCTTCTCTTGCTCGTCGAGGTTGGCGCGAGCGGCCCGACGGTCGCCCACCGCAAGATTGCACAAACCAAGTAGCCCCAGGTGCCAGGCCAGCGAGGATGTCCCGAAGCCGCGGTAGGTCGACAGGCCCTGGTCAGGCCAGGGCCGCGCGCTGTGTGCCTCGCCTCGAACGTACAGTGAGAAGCCGCGATTGACCTGCAGAAATGCCAGAGGCTCCAGGCCAGGCATGCGCTCGACGATTGGCCCCTGGCGTTCGAACAGCGCGTCCGCTGTGGCCCAATCAGCCAGACAGGTGGCCATAAAGCCGGCCCACGAGAACACGTGGCGCAGCTGGTACTCGTCATGGGCTTCGCGCGCGAGCTCCACGCGGTGGTCGGTCAGTTCGAACGAGCGACGCACCTGGCCTGCCCAGCGATAGGCGTTCGCGAGGGAGGCATACGTCTCGGCTGCCTCGACGAGGTCACGCTCGATCAGCGCGCTCTCGAGCGCATCCTCGAGCAGCGGCAGGCCGGTGGCCAGATCATTGCTGATGACGTGCAGCCGACCGAGCGTGCGGCTGGCCGTCGCCTGCAGACGGCGATCCCCGAGTTGGGCGGCTTGTGCCTGGGCGGCTGCGGCGACGGCCAGCCCAGACTGGTGCTGATACAACGACGAGCCGCGCAGCTCGGCCAGGTCCAGCAAGATGCGTACGCTTTCCGCGTTTGGCTGGCCCGAAGTAAGAGCGACAGCCTGTTCGAGCGCCTGTTGCGCCTGCGGCAGCGCCTCCCGCCGCCACAAGATCAGGCCGAGGCCATATGCGGCGAGGCCGGCCCGGAACGAATCACCGCCCGCGTCGAACAGCGCCTGCGCATCGCGGAATGCGGACTCCGCGATTTCGCCGACGCCAGCTGCCAGCGCGGCGCGGCCGAGCCGAAGCAGAATCTCGCCGCGTTCCGGACTGCAGGAGTCGGCCAGGTTAGCCGCTAATTGATACTGGTCGACGGCGTCGTGGAATGCGTAGTCGTCCATCGCCCGGTCGCCGGCCTGCCGCGCGTACTGGAGCGCCCGCCGGGTGTCGGCGCTGTGTGCGAAATGAAACGCCAGCTCGGCAAGCTGACGAGCAATGGAACGTTCCATTGCTCGTTCAAGCGCCAGACCTGCAGCCTCGTGAAAGCGCTGACGGGTCGTCGACGGCAGGCGGGCGTACAGAAACTCGCGAATTGTGTCGTGGGCAAATCGGAACGTGCCTGGAGCCGGCGAATGGATAAGCGCTCGGTCGGCTGCCCTGAGCAAGCGCTCCTCAACTTGTTCGGCGTCCTGGTCGAGCACCCGCGCCAGCAGACGCAAGTCGAACGCCCGGCCTAGCACCGCGGCCACGCGGAGGGTTTCGGTAACGCCTGGATCGAGGCGAGCGACGCGTTGAGCCACCGCCGCTGTGATCCCTTTGGGCAACGCGCTCGGCGCACGCTGTTCGAGTGCCCAGACGCCGGCTTGGTTGCGCACCTGGTCGCCATCAAGCCAGCCACCCAAGAGCTCCTCGGCAACGAACGGGTTGCCCTCGCTATGCCGCCACAGGTCCGCCGCGAGATTGTCGTGCACTCTTCCTCGGAGGTAGCCCTCGCCCAACTCGCGGGTCTCAGGCTCCGTCAGGGGCGGAATATCCAGCGTGGTGATGAGCAGTCGCAGACGGCCGAGCTCGGCCAGCGCCCGCTGGAGCACGGGGTTGGCTGCAACGTCGCCCGGCCGATAGGCGCCGACGATCAGCACATGAGCCGACCGATCGCGGCGCGCCACGTGGACGAGCAGGTCGAGCGTGGCGGTGTCGGCCCAGTGCAGATCGTCGAGGAGCAGCACCGCCGGTTGAGGATCAGCAATGGCTCTCAGGAAATCGGCCACCGCATCGAAAAGGCGCAGCCGCGCCTGTTCGGGCGCGAGGTTCGGCCCGCGCGGGAGCCGCTGGAGCTTCTGCTCAATCTCAGGCAGCAGTCCGGCCAAGAGCTGCGGAGCGACTCCAAGCTGGCCCTCCAGGACCTCGGGTAGCGCGTGGCGTACATAGGCGCCTAGCGCTTCAAGGAAGGGCAGGTATGGCGGCATGCCCTCGGCCTCGAGCGAGCCGCCGCGCAGCACCGTCATTGCGCGTGCCTCGGCGTGCTCGGCCAACCGATCCAGGAACCATGTCTTGCCGACGCCCGGATTGCCGGACAGACAAATGACCCCGCCACCGCTGTTCGCGGATCGCGAGAGCTGTCCAGCGAGCCAGGCCAGAATGGCCTGGCGGCCACCAGGCTCAGCTATGTGAATCGGGTCCAGACTCGTCGACTCCACGCAGGACTTCTCCCGAGCGCGTCGCTGGTGCTCCGCCCCCTGGCTGTGCCAGCGACGGGATTGAACAGAGGTGGGGCGAGCTTGTCCAGCCGTCTGCGTCCATTCAGGCACGAATTAGGGAACTTTGCCCCATGTCTCGGTGGTCGCGCGGCCTGAATCTGCGTTTGGTCAACGCTTCATCTAGGTATGCGCAAGGAGGTCCTTCATGGCGATTCTCGAACGTACGCAACTTGAGGATTCAGCTATTCAGGCGCTGCGATCGCAGCTGCGCGGTCCACTCATTGGACCGGATGACCCGGAGTACGATTCGGTGCGTCAGCTTTACAACGCGATGATCGACAAGCGCCCGCGCCTGATTGCGCGCTGCGTAGACGTCGCCGACGTCGTGACCGCCGTGAACTTCGGCCGAGACCAGGGTCTGCTGGTTGCCATCCGCGGCGGTGGCCACAACGGGCCGGGCCTTGGCAGCTGTGACGATGGACTGGTGATCGACCTGTCGCTGATGAAGGGCGTGCGCGTCGATCCGTCGCAGCGCGCCGTGCGTGTGGAGGCTGGCTGCACGTCGGGTGACGTCGATCATGCTACCCATGCCTACGGCCTGGCCGTCCCGTTCGGCATTGTCTCGACCACCGGTGTCGCGGGCCTGACCCTAGGCGGAGGAACCGGGTATCTCACCCGCAAGTACGGCCTGACGATTGACAATCTCCTCGAGGCGGACGTTGTTCTGGCCGACGGGCGCATTGTCACAGCCAGTGCGAACGAGCACCCGGACCTCTTCTGGGCGCTGCGCGGCGGTGGTGGCAACTTCGGAGTCGTGACGAGCTTTTTGTTCCAGGCGCACCCTGTGGATATGGTCTTCGCCGGTCCAATCTTCTGGGAGGCGACACACGCGAAAGAAGTCATGCGTGCCTACCGTGATTTCCTGCCGACTGCGCCGGAAGAGCTGGGAATCTTTGTCGGTCTGAAGACCGTCCCCCCGCTGGACCCGTTCCCCCGCGATCACTGGGGAAAGCGCGCTTGCGCCATCATCGGCAGCTTCAACGGGCCGGCCGAGGATGGCGCCAGCCTCATGAGCCAACTTCTCAATTCGTTGCCCGCACCCATCTTCAACTGGATGGGTCCGATGCCGTTCCCGGCGATGCAGGCGCTGTTCGATCCATTCTTTCCAAAGGGTTTGCAGTGGTACTGGAAGGGCGACTTTGTGAAGTCACTGCCGGATGAGGCGATCGATATCCACATCGCGCAAGCCGCCAACGCGCCGAGCGATTTTTCGCTCATGCACCTGTATCCAATTGATGGTGCTGTCCAGCGCGTGGCGAAGGACGCAACGGCGTGGAACACGCGCGATGCGAAGTGGTCGATGGTCATCGCCGGAATCGATCCGGACCCCGCGAACGCGGACGCGCTGAAAGCGTGGGGACGCGGCTACTGGAATGCGATACATCCATTCAATCTGGAAGGCGGCTACGTCAACTTCATGATGGATGACGAGGCCAAGGGACGGGTCCAGGCAACATATGGTGAGAACTACCAGTGTCTTGCGTCCGTGAAAGCGACGTATGATTCGCAGAACCTGTTCAAGGTCAACCACAACATCGTGCCGAACGCAACCTGAACGACATCGCTGTCGCTCGGGGACGACCAAACGCACGGCCCTCGCAATGTTGGGAGCCGTGCGCGCGCGGTCGAGAGCCGGCCCCTCCAGCACCCGACAACATCCCGTCACTGCCGACCGGCAACAGTGTATTGGGTGCCGAGCTAGCTCCGGCGGCCGCAGGTACCGGCTGGACGCCTACGCGATGCTGACGATCACCTTTCCTCGGGCGTGTCCCCCGCCGACGTATCCAATCGCCTTCGCTGCCTCACTCAGCGGATACGTACGATCTATCACAGGTGTCACCGCGCCGGACTCGATAAGGTCTCGAAGCGCCACCAGGTCGGTGTTGTTGACTTTGGTAATAAAGAAGGGGAACTTCTGACGCACAAATGGCCGCATCAGTTGGAGCCGGATTATCGGACCGAGCCCATGCGTGCCGTTGTTGTAGATCAATGTGCCATCCGGAGCGAGCACGCGGCGTGATCCAGAAATGCCGCCGGTGCCTGCGTTGTCCAGGATCACGTCGTACTGCCGTCCGCTTCGGGTGAAGTCCTCGCGCGTGTAGTTGACGACATGTTCGGCACCAAGGGATTTCAGTAGGTCCAAATTTCTCGTGCTGCAAACACCAGTTACTTCGGCTCCGAGCGCCCTGGCGATCTGCACGGCGAACGTACCCACGCCGCCCGCCGCGCCATTGATCAGCACCGTCTGGCCGCGCCGGACCTTTGCGGCATCACGAATAGCCTTGAGAGCGGTCAGGCCAGCCACCGGCACCGCGGCGGCTTGCTCGAACGTGATGTTGGTAGGCTTTGGCGCGAGTTCGTTTTCGCGGGCAGACGCATACTCAGCGAAGGAACCCCGGCAGCCACCATACACCTCGTCGCCTGGTCGAAGCCGGGTCACGTCCTGGCCCACGGCCTCAACGACACCAGCCAGATCCACGCCGCGCACGCGGAATTTTGGTCTGCGCACACCCAAAAACAGGCGGCCTACTCCGCCGGTCAGCGTGAACCAGTCAAGCGGATTGACGGCCCCCGCGCGCACGCGAACCAGCACCTCGGTTGGTTTGATATCTGGTGTGGCGATTTCCGCAAGGTCCAGCACGTCCGGTGAGCCGTAACTGTCCTGCACGATGGCTTTCATCGTGCCTCGAGCGACCTGTACGGACGTTAGCATGCATCGGCCTCCATAGCGGCCATGCCGAAGAGCCACAAGAAGCGAAGGCGCGATGCGATCGACCACGGGTCTCGGGTCAGCGTGCCAAGTTCCATTCTTCTCCCTCGTTCCAGGCTTGGACGCACGATG
>JAFAZN010000354.1 GCA_019239775.1 Chloroflexota bacterium | reverse complement strand
GCGTTGATAATGGGCACCTGCCGCGGGTGAAGCGCGGAACGGCCGAGGAATCCAAGCGACCGCGATTGGCGGGTCGTGCGTTCGAGGCCCGCGTCATCGTCCAGACGGGTGTAGACGCCATCAACTGGCGAACGCACGCCCGCAACTCGGCACGCGAGCACGAGTTGGGACCGTGCATGCAATGTCTCCAGCGCATCTGCAGTAGCGGCCCCATTGACGTCATGGAGAAAGTCGGCCGATCCGAAGGCCAGTGTGAGCACATCCGCAGATGCCGCCGCGATCTCACGCGCATTCCACACGCCCGCCGCGCTTTCGACGTTGCACACCAACGGCACACCCCCACCCGTCCATCGTGCAATCAGTCTTACGGTTTCAGCCGACTCGACTTTCGGTATGCGCAGACCATCCAGTCCCGGCCCAATGACGGCCTTGACGTCGTCCTCCGCCAGGCCGGTATCCGGGTGATTCACGCGCACAAACAATGACGGGCCATGCGTATGCGCGTGCGCGCGCACAACCGATGCCACCATCGAACGTGCGCGGAGCTTTTCCGCCGGCGGGACCGCGTCCTCGAGGTCCAGAATGACGGCGTCCGCGCCGGCAGTAAAAACGCGTTCGAGCAACTTCGCGTTATTGCCCGGCGCGTAGAGCCACGACCGAATCGGCGGCAAGCTCATTTCGCACTCTCCACCGCGTGGCAGGCAACCCAACGTCCCATTGCCTTCAGCTCCAACTGCGGATAGTCGACCTTGCACACTGCCATCGCGAGCGGACACCGTGGATGATAATGGCAACCGCTCGGTCGTTCCACGGCGCTGGGTATTTCGCCCAGTGGCGCACTTTGCAGGCGCCGCTCGCGCGGATTCGGTCGCGGAATCGCGCTGAGCAGCGCCCGCGTGTACGGATGCAGCGGCTGCTGCTCCAGATCTGCCTTCGGGCCTATTTCCACGATTTTGCCCAGATACATCACGGCCACACGCTCACACAGATACGAGACGATGCTCAGGTCATGGCTGATGAACAGTAGCGTCAATCCCAGCCGTTCGCGCAAGTGGGCCAACAGGTTGATCACCTGCGCACGAACACTGATGTCAAGACTGGCGGTTGGCTCATCGGCGATGATGAAGTCTGGCTCCAACGCCAGCGCCCGGGCGATACCCACGCGTTGAAGCTGCCCGCCGCTAACTTCGTGCGGGTAGCGAGAGACAAATGCCGCGGGCAGGCCGACGAGCTCCATGAGCTCACGCGTGCGCGCAGCCGCATTGCGAACGCCGTGGACGCGCAGCGGTTCGCTGATAATCTCGCCGATGTTTTTTCGGCGATTGACCGCCGAGTACGGATTCTGAAAGATCATCTGCATCCGCCGATGCAACTGACGCAGGGTGGCACCACGCGCGCCGGTGACATCCACATCCTCAAACATGATCCGGCCACCGGACGGCGGATAGAGCTGCAAGATGGTCCGACCCAGAGTCGTCTTGCCAGATCCGCTCTCACCGATCAAGCCAAGGGCCTCGCCCCGCTCGATCGCAAGATCCACTTCATCCACCGCGTGCACCACGCGTTTGGGGCCAAACAACGGACCCGATACGGGGAAGTGTTGACTCAGCCGGACCACCTGGAGCAGCAAGGTCATGCGTACAGGTGACAGGCGGCTCGTTGCGACGCGCTAGCTGGAACGAGGGCCGGAACCTCACTGTCGCAGATCGCGCCGATGTACTGCTCGCAGCGAGGCGCAAACGCGCAACCGTGTGCTACAGAGAGTAGGTCCGGCACGCTGCCCGCGATCGGTTCGAGTCGTTCACCGGATGCTGGAAAACGCGGTAACGATTGCAAGAGCTGACGAGTGTACGGATGTTTCGGCGCTTCGAAAACCGAATAAACGTCGCCGTCCTCTACCAGACGACCGGCGTACATGACCAGCACGCGGTCGCACAGTTCGGCTACCAATGCCAGGTTGTGGGTGACCAGAATCAAAGCCAGACCCAGCTCCTGACGCAGGTCACGCAAGAGTTGGAGCACTTGCGCCTCGATGGTGACGTCCAGGCTGGTGGTCGGTTCGTCGGCCAACAATAACGCCGGGGTGCCGGCCAGGCAGGCAGCCGCGATCATAATTCGTTGCAGTTGCCCTTGACTGAAGTTGAATGCGTATCCGTTGAGCTTGCCGGTGGCGTCCACACCAACACGCGCAAGCATGCGTACGATTTCGCGATCGAAGCCGTCCGATGGTTCGTCGGCGCGATGCAAGCGAAGCATGCGCCGCAACTGATCGCCAATTGTGAGCGATGGATTGAACGCGTTGACCGGATCCTGAAAAATGAGCGAGACCTGCCCGCCGCGCACGCCGCGCATCTCGCGTTCGGGTAATTGGAGGAGATCGCGATCCCGAAAGAGCACCTGGCCGGAGCTGACGCGGCCTGGAGCTTGAATCAAACCGAGCAACGAACGAAGCACGGTGCTCTTCCCTGATCCGCTTTCACCAACCAGGCCGACCGCCTCACCTGGTCGAATGCTGAAGGACACATCTTCTACTGCGTGGACCAGCCCACGGTCGGTCGCGAAGCGCGTGGTCAGCCCGCGCACGTCGAGTAACGCGGAGCGGTCAGTGCTGTCCAGCACGCGGATCCAGTGCGTCCCTCAGCGCATCGCCCAGAAGATTGAATGACAGCACCGCGAGGGCGATCCCCGCGGACGGGAACACCACCAGCCACCAGGCACCGGCGATGACGAATCGGCGGGCGTCCGCCAGCATATTCCCCCAACTGGAGTCCGGCGGCTGCACGCCCAGTCCCAGAAACGACACCGCCGCTTCGGCGGCGATCGCAATCGCCAGCGAGAACGCCGCCTGGACGATCAGTGGTGCCTGAATGTTCGGCAGCAGATTGCCGAACAAGAGGTCAGCTCCGCGGGCCCCAAACGAGCGTGCCGCCATAATGTAGTCCTCACGCATTTCGGCCAGCACGCTCCCACGCGCGACACGCGCAAATACGGGAGTGCTGACCAGGCCAATTGCAAGGCCGACCACGGCGATGCTGTTGAGCCCAATTGGACCGAGCTGAATGGTCCGGGTCTGGAGAATCCCCGCCAAAACTGGTACGAGCACCAGCAGCGGGAATGCAAGGACCACATCCATTGCGCGCATGATCAGTGTGTCGGACAGGCTACCGGCGCGTAGCCCTGCAAGCATGCCCAGCAGGGTTCCGAGCACGAGACCGAGCAGCACGGCGCCAAGTCCGACGAACAACGAAACGCGCGTGCCGAAGAGAAATCGACTGAGCACATCCCGACCCAGGTTCTCGGTGCCCATGAGGTGCTGCGGACTGGGCGGCTGGAGTCGGGCGGCGGATGGAGCCGCGGGGTCGTACGGAGTCAGCAATGGCCCTACGACTGCGATCGCCAGCAGCAGGACGACGCCACACGAAGCGAGCGCAGTCTCAGCCCTGACCTGACTCATAACCCGAGCGAATTCTGGGGTTAACCACGCCGTAAAGCACGTCGACAACCAGGTTGACCAACACGAATACGAAGGCAATAAACAGCATGACGCCAATGGTGACCGGATAATCGCGTGATGCGAACGACTCCACCAGCAAACGGCCGAGTCCCGCTATGCCGAAGACGCTTTCGACCACGACCGAACCACCCAGCAGAAAACCGGTGATGATCCCGAGGATCGTGAGGACGGGGAGCAGCGCATTGCGGAGAGCGTCGCGCCAGATGAGCTCTCGTTCCGAAACGCCGAATGCGCGCGCCGCGGTGATGTATTCCTGGTTCACCACCTCCAGCATGCTGGAGCGCGTGAGCCGCGCGACGATACCGACCTGTGCGAGCGCCAGCGCCAGTGCTGGCAACGCGGTGGTCTTCAAGCTGCCCAAGGGATCATCGCGCAGTGAAACGAAGCCCTCGTACGGCATGATGCCCGGGAAATACCAGCCGAAGACCAACACCAGCAGGATGCCGATCACAAAGTTGGGAACAGAAATCCCGAATAGCGACACCACACGGACAGTCTGGTCCATCGCACGGTCCTTGTGGAGTGCCGAAAGGATGCCAAGTGGCATGCCGATGACCACAATCAGCAGCAGTGCCGTCACCGCGATCTGCGCGGTAATTGGCAGGCGTTGTCCGATCAAGACCGTCACCGGCTGGCGGGTGGAGTACGAAACGCCAAGGTCGCCCTGCAAGACTCTGCCCGCCCACGCCAGATATTGCACGGGAAGCGGCTGATCGAGGGCCATCTCGTGGCGCAGCGCCTCGATCGTTTCGGGCGTCGCGTTGAGTCCAGCTTGCAACTGGGCGGGATCGCCCGGTGCAAGGCGCAGCAAGACGAACGCGACAATTGAGACACACACGAGCACCGGCACCGCCAGTGCTAACCGCCCGAGTATCAGCCGAAGCATTTTCTCAAGTCAAACAGGTTCGAATGGCGGCGAAGGGCTGTCCGATTCCGCCGTCATCGGAGCGAGGATGCGCGCGATCAGCGCGTCACGCTCCGCCAGACGTTGTGCGCGCTCTTGTTCACCGGGTGCGTACGCTTCGAGATCGGAGCGGGCGAGCGCGCCGCCACGCTCCAGCAGTGCCTCGACCGTGTGCAGCCGATCGCGCAGCGTGTAAACCTCGGCGGCCAACTCCAGCACGACGCCGAGCACCCGATCGACATTCGGATCTGGAAAAAAGGTCAGGTCCGGCACTCACGCCGCCTCGCGTTTGGTGGCGCGGATCACGACCCATGGGAAATGCCAGTCTGACCGCGCTGGCCATGTGCAGTCCTCACGCAACCCGCCACCGCGTTCGTCGAACGGCAGCACCTCAGCGGCGACGAAGCCCACGTCGGTTAGCAGCCGTGGCACGTCGATCTTGAACAGGTGCGCCATGTACGGCTCGTTGTTGCGCGGGCCATGACCGTCCATCACCGCGTCGTGGAACGCGTCGCCGGTGCGCGCGAAATCGAGTACCGCCAGTAGTCCGCCCGGACGCAACACGCGCAGCGCCTCCTGCAGGACCTGGCGCAGCACCGGCATTGGCAGCTCGTGAATCAGCATCGTCGCCGTCACGAGGTCAAAGGCTGCATCTGGGAATCCGGTGGCCTCGGCTTTGCGCTGGTAAAACGCAATGCGTTTATGGAGCCGCTCGGCCTGATGATGCGCCAGTTTGAGGTTCGGGGCCGAAAGGTCAATGCCTACAACCCGAGCACCGGGGAAGGCATCCACAAATGGCCTGGTGCTTTTGCCGAAGCCGCACCCCAGATCGAGGATGTCGCCATAGTCCCCCGGTGGAATGGCCGTTTCCACGAAAAGCCGGTGAAAGCGATAGTCGTCATTCTGCCCAAGCATGACGATCTTGGCGCCCACCTCGTACACGAACGTGTTAGCGGCACCAGACCACACACCACCGGGTTGAATGTGAAACTCTGTTTCCGTGTAGTACTCCGGCAACTCGAGGTTCGGATCAAGGTGGAGTGAGCCCAAAGGGTTCAGAGGCAAGGCGTCAAGTGAGGCTTCGAGCGCCGGCGCGTGCGGGCGGACCATGGCCTCGAGTCGGCGCCACATCATCTTCTGAGTGTTGCGTTCGAGCCATTCGAACAGCGGATAGGCGGGTAGCTCATTCAGCGAGCCCGCGGCGTCGTACTGGTCGTGCAACTTCGCATACAGCGTGGTGGCGAAGTACTGCTTCAAGCCGAGCACGAAGTCCAGGTACGCGCGGTCTTCGCCGGCCGGCGCCGGAGTCTGTACCGTCACCCCAGTGTCACTGTCCGAAGGTCGTACTGCGCAAGCGGTGAGGTCTTATAGTTCTGCACCTTACTGCTGAGCGCCTCGAGGTAGTTGTGGTAGGCCACGGTGAGGATTGGAATGTCCTCGGCGTCGATCTCCATGACGCGCTTGTAATGCGGTGCGGCTTCCTCATGCGAAGCGGCGAAGACGGCAGCGGCAACTTCCTTGTCCATTTCGGGATTTGAGTATTTGCCAAAGTTTGCCGACGCATTCGTGACGAACAGCGAGTTGATCGAGTCTGGCTCCAGGCCGCTGTTCGAGCCGGTGTACGAGTCCGTCAGCAGAATGTCCCAGTCGTCCTTGCTCAGTTCCGCACCGAAGGCCGCGCGGTCCAATTGGCCGACGTCGACATTGAGTCCGGCGGCTTTGGCTGAGGCCTGGATCAGTACGGCAGTGGCGCTGAGCACGTCGTCATTGGCGGTGGTGATGACAAAACGATCGCCGGCGCGTTGCGACTGCGCCAACTCTGCTTTGGCCTTGGTGACATCCGGTGTGTCGGAGAACGGCTTGTAGTTTGGATCGAAGGCCCAGAGCTCCGGTCGGATGAACACCTGGCCAGGAATGCCCTGACCCGCCCAGATGTTCTGGACGATTGCGGAGCGATCCATCGCGAATGCCAGGGCGCGCCGCAGATTCTTATCGGTCATTGGCCCGTCCTGGCGTTTCATATTGATGTAGCCGTACGTGCTGGCGGGTGCGCGCACCGAGTTGATCGCGACGCCTTTACCCTTCAGCAGCTCAATATCGTTGAACGCAGGCTCGGGTGCGAGTTGCGTAATACCATTGGCAAGATTCGCGTACCGCGTCGCGTTTTCGGGTACGACGTAAATGCTGAGCTGGCCGACTTTCGGCTTCAGATCCGCCAAATAATACGCGTCATTCCGCGCCAGTTGCATAACCGAGCCTTGCTCATATGCCACGAACTTGAAAGGACCAGTGCCATCCGGCTGCTGGTTCAGCTGATCCTTAGATTGCTCCGAATTCACAATAGGAATCAGCGCCAGCTTGGTCATGAATGGACCAAACGGCTTGTTGAGCTTGAAGACCACGGTATTGGCGTCCTGGACGGTGATCGAGTCCAGCACCGATGAAACGGCAGATCGCCAGATTGCACCGTAGTCTGGTTTGAGCAGGGTGTCATAGGTGAACTTGACATCGTCCGCGGTCATCTTCTTGCCGGAGTGGAACGTCACGCCAGAACGAAGCGGAATCACGTAGGTCTGCGGATCCGGCATTTGCGGCATCGCGCTCGCGAGGTCCGGTGCGAGGTTGTTCGAGGCGTCGTACTGATACAGACTCGAGAATAATTGCACGGCACGTCTGCGCGTTGGCGTGGAGTTGAAAATCAACGGATTGAGTGACGCCGCATCACTGAGTTCATCGACGCGGAATGTGGGCACAGTGCCCGTCTGTGCTGGCGCGGTAGTAGGCTGCGCCACGGCCGGCTGCGCGGTCGATGCGGCTGGCGCGGTGGTGGCGGCGGGCGCGCTGGTCGGTTTCGCCTGAGATGCGGCTGTTGGTGGTGGCGCTGAGGTAGAGGCAGCGGCAGGCACGCTCGTTGGCGCGGCCGCGGGGGTGCTCGGAGAACACGCGGCGAGCAGCGTCGCGGCGCTAGCCAGGCCCAGCACTCGCAGGCAGGTTCGGCGGGTCACCAGCCGCGTGCTCGAAGATGTCATGCTCTCCCGTCCCTCTCGTCTTTAGGTACGCTGCATCATACATATGCCACGGCCCCACATCGAGTTCGTCCAACAGCAGGACCTCCCGTTTGAAACCCTGACCGACGGACTCGATTTCAAGCGCCTGAGCTTCGACGCCGAGACCGGGGCTTCGAGCAGCCTGGTGCGCTACCCCACGAACTGGCGGCGCCCTGGGGCAATCCACTACGAAGCGGATGACGAGTTCTACGTCCTCTCGGGTGACCTGACCATCTCTGGCACCACCTACACGGAGCACTGCTATGGCTTCCTGCCTGCTGGCTTCACGCAGCGTGATGCGCACTCACAGAATGGGGCGCTCGTCGTGCGGTTCCTCTCATCTGGCGCGGCGCCAGTTCCTGGTGCGGGCGTTCACGATGAGCAGCGGCTGGTAGGTTACCTGAGCATGTTCGAGCAGCCGTGGACAGGCAACTTCCACCCGCAATTTCCGCTCGGCGCGGGTCGCAAATGGCTGCGTCGCGACTCCGTCACCACCGACGAGACGTGGATCCTTGGCACGCTGCCACTCCGCAACGGACGCCGACCCGAGAAGCACCCTGTCGTGGAAGAGATGTACCTGATCTCCGGTGAGCTCATCGGACCGCAAGGCGTGATGCGACACGGCGCCTACTTCTGGCGTCCGCCCGAGGTCTGGCACGGCCCGTACGGCAGCAAGACCGGCTGCCTGATGCTGTTCCGCACGGTGGGCGGTCCGCTGAGCACGGTCTACACGGAGGAGGAACAGGAGTTCGACTGGAACCCGAGTCTCAAACCGATCGGGGTGGTGCTCACCCGGGCTTGAGCACGCCCAGGAACACCGAGGCGACGACGCACGCGTACATCGTCAGCACGATCGGGTGCGTCAAACTGAGGCGGCGGTAGAGCGCATCTTCTCGCTCTGGCGTACTGCCCTGGCGATGTATCTCGGCCATCAGGGCCATACTCGAGGTCCCAGGCATCAAGCGCAGTCCGTTGCCAACCAGGATGACCACCCCGAACAGGGCGACTTTGAGTGACAGCCAGGTTGTCTTGAACACGGCCAGACCCACCACGCCACCCAATAACGCACCAACGATGCAAGCCACCCAGATCCAGCGCGCCCACAAATCGACGCGTCTGTACGTTCGGAGCCAGGCGTGCTCACCCGGACTCAGCTTGCCTACGGCTTCAAGCCGATGTTGCAGGACGAACGTGTACAGGATGGCCGCACACCACACCACGGCGACGAGCCACATCCCGATCACCACGCCCACCGGTACAGAGGCCCACGTTCCCAGGTATGCCAGGTTCAATCCGACCGCGAACAGCAGGGGGACGCTCAGCCGCGGCCCGAGGTCGAGATAGCCCATGAGCCGGCTGACCACGAAGCGCGCATCAGGCGGGTAGGCGCGGTTGCGAATCATGTGTGAGCCGATGAAGACACCAGCATCAACCCCAAGCCAGCTGACGGTCAGCAGAATGTGCAGCGCGATCAACACTCCGTACACGACTATCAGTCAGCCCAGCGTACAATGGGCGGCTGTTCTGACATGGCACGACTTGATCTCGCGGTCCGCAACGGCACACTCGTCATTCCCTACCTTGGTACCCTGCGCGCGGACGTTGGCGCACGCGACGGAAAGATCGTCGAGATCGCCGACACGATTGACGCATCCCGGGCGGACGAACAGGTAGATGCCTCTGGGAAACTGGTATTTCCGGGCGGAGTGGACGCACATTTCCACATTGGGATCTATCGCCCCGTGTCCGAAGACGCGGAGAGTGAGACGCGCTCCGCGCTGGTCGGTGGTGTCACCAGCGTCGTCAGTTACTTCCGCACCGGCTCTCACTATTTGAATCGGACCGGCCCGTATCGCGAGATTTTCCCCGAGGTGCTGAAAGCCACTGACGGTCACGCGTTCACCGACTACGGCTATCACATCGCGATCATGACCAGTCAGCAAATCGACGAGGTTGACTGGTTGGTGCGTGACATGGGTGTGGGCTCGTTCAAGTACTACATGTTCTATAAAGGCCTCAATCTGGCCGCGTCATCGACCGACGCCGCGTCTTACACCATGAGCGACGTCTACGATCTCGGTCATCTCTACCGCTTCATGCAAGCAGTGAGCGCCGCCAGCCAGCGCTACGCCAGTCCGACCGGGCGTATTAGCCTCAGCATCCATTGCGAGCAGCCCGAGATCATCCGCACGATGATCGACGAGGTGAAGGCCCAGGGCCTGGATGGTCTGGCAGCGTATAGTCGCGCACGTCCACCGTTTCAAGAGCGGCTCGCAATTGCCGAAGCGGTCCTGCTGGCAGATCAGACGCGTTGCCCAATCAATCTCCTTCATCTCTCCAGTGCGGAGGCGCTCGATGGTGGTCGAAAGGCGCGACTGGACTATCCGGATCTCGACGTGCGCCTGGAAACCACGCTGCATCACCTGTGCCTCACGTACGACACCGCACGCGGCGGCATCGAGTGGGGCAAAGTCAATCCGCCGATCCGCGCCGCGTCCGACAACGAGGCGCTGTGGCGTGGCATCGCACGCGGAGACATCCACCAAGTCGCCTCCGACCACGCCTGTTGTATGGAGGAAATCAAGCACGGCGGCACCTGGGAAGCCCAGCCGGGGTTCGGTGGTACCGCCCTGCTGTATCCGGTGCTTGTAAGCGAAGGACATTTCAAGCGCGGTTTGCCACTGCATCGCGTCGCCGAAATGGTCGCTGCGCAACCAGCCCAGACCGTGGGGATGTATCCGCGCAAGGGCACTATCGCCGTCGGTCGCGACGCGGACCTGACTGTCATCGATCCGTCCATCGAAGCGACCGTCACCCGTGACCGGTTGCTCTCTGCACAGGATCACACCACCTTCGAGGGCTACTCGCTCAAGGGTTGGCCGACCCACACCATCCGTGCGGGGCGCGTCATATTCGCCAATGGAGACGTGGTCGGTCCTCCGGATGGTCGGTACCTCAAACGGCCCGATGCTCTCCACGCGAGCACCGGGCAGGCGACAACACAGGCCGTCACCGCGTGACGGAGGCGACTCCGCCGCTCGCCGGACTACGCGTGCTGGACCTGGCGACACTGTTCGCCGGACCGCTCGTGGCAACGTTCCTCGGCGATTTCGGTGCCGACGTCATCAAGGTCGAGCATCCACGCGGCGATCCGGTCCGCGGACACGGTCAGGCGAGAAACGGCGCGGGCCTGTGGGCAAAGATGATCAATCGCAACAAGCGCATGCTGAGCCTGGACCTGAGCAAGCCTGATGCGCAAAACGTCCTGTGCGAGTTGGCGCAACGCGCCGACGTGCTGATCGAGAATTTCCGCCCGGGCACGCTAGAGAAGTGGAACATCGGTCCGGACACACTCCGCGCCAGCAATCCCCGCCTCGTGGTGCTGCGAATGACCGCGTTCGGTCAGTTTGGTCCGTACGCCCGACGGCCCGGTTTCGGGACGATCGCCGAAAGCCTGTCCGGATTCGCCGCGATCACCGGCCAACCCGACGGACCTCCGACATTGCCTCCGTTCGGTCTGGCGGACGGCATTGCCGGACTGGCCGGTGCCATCGCCACGATGTTTGCGCTCTATGCGCGGGATGCGCGCGGGGGGACCGGCCAGGTGATCGACGTCGCGATCATCGAGCCAATTCTCACCATTCTGGGTGCCCAGGTGAGCGTGTTCGATCAGCTGGGAATTGTGCAGCAGCGAACCGGCAACCGGTCCGCCAACAACGCGCCACGCAATACGTATCGCACGAACGATGGCAAATGGGTCGCGATTTCCACGAGCAGCCAGTCTATCGCCGAACGGGTGATGCGTCTGGTCGGTCATGCGGAGGTCATCGACGAGCCGTGGTTTGCATCCGGCGTGCGACGCGCCGAGCGCGGCGACGAGCTGGATGCGTACGTGGGTGACTGGATTCGCGAGCGTAGTCAGGATGAAGTCGTGCGCGCGTTCGAAGAGGCGGAGGCGGCCGTCGCGCCCATCTACGATGCGTCCGACATCCTGAAAGATCCGCAGTACGCCGCCCTCGAAAGCATCATCACGGTTCCCGACGAAGAGCTTGGTCCGCTCAAAATGCAGAACGTGCTGTTCCGCATGCTGGGCACACCAGGTCGCGTGCGGTGGTCCGGCCGCCGCATCGGCCAGGACACCGACACCATCCTGGGTGAGCTCGGCATTCCCCCTGAGCGCGTTGCGGACCTGCGTGCGCGAGGTGTGGTGTGACAGACCTTGATACGGTGGCCGGCGGCCGAGTCTACGATCTTGCGCATCCACTGGACCCGGCGATGCCGGTCTCGCCAAATCACCCGGGCTACCGCATGGCCCTGTTGCGCCGCCACGGCGACATGGTGCGCGCCGACGGCGGCTCCGCCTCGAACGAGATGATCGTGCTGGGCGGCCATACGGGCACGCACCTGGATGCCCTCGCGCACGTCTCGCACGATGGCAAGCTGTACGGCGGCGTAAGTGCAGCGGAGGCCCAGGTTGGCGGTCGTTTTTCGAAATTCGGCATTGACACTGTCGAACCCATTTTCTGTCGTGGAGTCCTGCTGGATGTGGCCGCATGCCGTGGCGATGCAGTCGGTGCAGGTGAGCCGATCACCGCGCATGAACTTTCGCGCGTGGCGCAGCACCAGGGCACATCGCTCCCACGCGATGGAGCCATCTTGATCCGCTCCGGCTGGGCGCGCCACTGGGACGATCCGCACAGGTACCTGGGATACGACAGCGGGGTTCCAGGCCCCGATGCCTCCGCCGCGGAATGGATGGCGGCCGCACACCCGCGCGTGACCGGCCACGACAGCATGGCCTACGAGCATCTGCCAGCCGGTGCCGGCCACGCGCTGTTGCCAGTCCATCGCATCTTGCTGGTGGAGCACGGCATCCACATCATCGAGAACCTCGACATGGAGCACCTTTCGGCGGACCGCGTGTACGAATTCCTGTTCGTGTGCCTGCCGCTGAAATTCGTCGGCGCCACCGGCTCACCAGTCCGCCCGATCGCCGTCGCGCTGTGAGCCGCACGCTCGCGCAAACGCTCGCAGATTTCGCGGCGGACCTGTCGTTCGAGCACCTCCCGCCCGAAGTGATCGAGAGCGTGAAACTCCGGTTCCTGGACACCATCGGTATTTGCCTGGCGTCGCGTCATTTCGGTCTCGCGGACGGCGTCCAGCAAATGGTCGACTCGTGGGGTGGAACCACGGAGTCCGACGTCGTTGGCGGAGGCAAACAATGCCCCGCCCCCAACGCGGCACTGGTGAATGGCACGCTCGCACATAGCCTCGACTTCGACGATACGCATTTGCCGTCGGTGCTCCATCCCAGCGCGAGCATCGTGCCTGCAGTTCTGGCTATGGCTCAAAGCACCGGACGAAGCGGTCGTGAGGCTCTTCTCGCCGCGACAGCCGGCATCGAGACAACGGTCCGCATTGGGATGGCCGGCTACCTTCCGGAGGCGGGCAATGTGTACTTCGAGCGTGGTTGGCACGCCACCTCCATCTGCGGCACGCTTGGAGCGGCAGTCGCCGGAGCAAAGCTCCTCGGACTGGATGCAGAGGGCATCGCAAACGCCGTGGGCATCGCTGCCAGCTTCGGCTCCGGTGTGATCGAAGGCAACCGCGCCGGCGGCACCGTCAAACGGGTGCACTGCGGTTGGGCGGCTCATGCCGGCTTGACCGCGGCGCTTCTGGCACACCATGGCATGAGCGGCCCACCCACCGCGCTCGAAGGACGCTTCGGTCTTTTCGAAGCCTTTCTCTCAGGTCAATTCGACCCGACTCCCATTACGCGCATTGACCAGTGCTGGGAAATCCCCGGAATCCTGTTCAAACCGTATCCCGCAAACCATTACACGCACGCCGGCATCGACGCCGCACTTGCCATACGCAGCCAGATCGATGACGTGGCGCAGATCACGCGGATCGAATTGGGTGCGGCCGCATCACCGTTGCGCACCATCGGCGAGCCGCGGGAAGAGAAGATCCGCCCGCGCAGCGGCTATCATGCCCAGTTCAGCGGACCGTTTACCGTCGCCACGGCATTGCTCGGCGGTGGTGGACTGGGCGTCTACTTCGACGATTTCACCGACGCGATGGCCCGCGACCCTGCTCGACTAGCCCTCGCCGCGCGCGTGTCCACCTTTGTCGATGCTGAGTGTGATGCAGCATTTCCACGCGCATTCTCCGCTGTCCTCCGAGTTCAGCTGAAGGACGGCCGCGTGTTGGAGCACCGTGTCATGCAGAACCGTGTCCTCACCGAGGACGAGGTCCGACAGAAGTTCGAGCTCAACGCGCGGCTGTGGCTCGAGCCCGAGGCAACTTCGCGTGTAACGCAAGCCGTGTTGGGGCTCGAACATGCCGAGCGCGTCGACGGCGTGATGGCCCTCACCGGTCCAGGAAGTCGCGCACCAGCGTAACCACCTCGTCCGTGGCGAAGTACGCGATATCCAGGCCGAGGTGCGGCAGGTCCACAAAGCGTGCTCGCGATGGAAGGCCACCGCTGGAGTACACGCGCACGGTTTGCTGCCACAGGTCGTCGTGCGGAGCGAGGACCAGCACCGGTTGCTCCAGGCGAGCCAGCCGCTCGGCCATGGGATAGTCGAAGACCGCCTTGTACGGCCACCAGCTATTCGGTCCGGCCAGCAGCTCCTGGAGCAGCCTCCACTGGAACAGCGCCAGATCGTGTGGCGCTTGTCGATGCAGAAAACGGCGCCTCCAGTGCCACTGCAGGTGCGAGCCGTCCTCCGCCGGTTCTGGCACTCCGGCCAAGCGGTACTTGCGCTCTTCCAGCTCTTGTGGCGTGTACGCGGGAATGCTGACCAGCACCACCCTGCGCACCCGGTCCGCATGTTCGCCCGCAAGTTCAACGGCTTCCACCGAACCGGTATGGGTCCCATAAATATCGAATCGCTGCACACCAAGATGGTCCAACACGTCCAAGCTCGAGAGGGCATACTCAGCCATGCTCAATGGTCGGGGAGAAGTGTCGGAGAAGCCGAAGCCGAGGCGATCGGGAGCGATGGCCAGCCGGTCGCGACCAAACAGTGGCAGCAGCCGGTCGTACATGGCAGCGGACATGGGGTTCATGTGCAACAGCACGATTGGGGCCCGTGATGTCGATTGTCCCGATAGTCGCACGTGGACCTGTCCAAACCGCGTGCTGACCAATTCGCGGCGGATCGCCGTGGTCTGTGCGCCTGGAGCGCTCAATGCATCACTCATCCACGTGACACCGCCGTTCTCTGACCGTAGTTGTTGCTGCAGCGCTGCGCGAATTCCTCACCCGAGGAACGCTTCGATCGCGGCCGCAGTGGCCTCGACGCGCCCTTCGGATGGAAGCCACTCGGTACGGACGTCCGGTCGCGCCTGGCCCGCGCGTTTGGCATGCGGCGCCAGCACGTCCTCGCGCGAGACGCACAGCATCGAAGGCACTGCGAGCTGCGCCAATGCCGGTCGTGGATCGTAGCGATACACCGCGCGGTAGCCCTTGGCGTAGTGCGGTCCAGCTTTCATCAAGTCCACCACGCGCTGGTGAAGCATGGCCGTGTCAGGTGCGCGCCCGGTGGAGTGCTGAGCATCCATGTGATACCACGGATAAAACAGTGACATGTTGCGAATGAAGTTCCAGGCCCACATGACATGCGACCCATCCCAGCGGATCTCGAACGGCGGAACGTAGTTGGCCAGGTGATCGGCGCCCTCTCCGGTGGAGAACATGGGCAAGCCATCGAAAACCACCCTTCGGATGCGCGTTGCACTCCGGGTTGCTGCCTCCAGCGCAATCGAGGCGCCGGTATGGGTCCCGTACAGATCGACCTCCGGCTCGCCGATATCGTCGATCACTTCGAGCACCGCGTCGGCAAAGTCGCCGATTGATGGGTCCTCGTTGGTGAGTGGATCGGAATCGCCAAAGCCAGGTGTGTCCATGGCAATGATGCTGCGCTGCAACCCGGAGGCCAACGGCAAGACGCCTCGACTGGACCCCGGGCTGGCGTGCAGCATCAGCAGCGGTGTGCCACCTCGTGGTCGCGAACGCCACACGTGCACCTGCCCGAACGACGCGTCCACGTAATCGCGCGTAAACGCTGGAGGTCTGCCCATCGGCGACGTGGCTTTGAGAAAGTCCAGGAACTCGCCCTGCAGCTGCTCTGGCGGAGGGAGGTCGGCGCGCAAGCGCGCCACTGGCGTCCGCGCAAACCAGGGCGAAAACAGGTGCATATCGCGCCGAATCATCCAGGCGCGCACCAGGTGTGTGCCGTCCCACTCCGGTTCCAGCGCGGGACACTCGAGTTCGACTGGTTCATGCTGGGTCAGCGACGTCACGCGCTCCGCAAATTGCTCCGCGAAGCGCGCAGCGATCTTTGCACCAGCACCCCAGCCCACGACTTCAGATGGCTCCTCCAGGCCGAGTGCATCGAACGTCTCGGACAGGGCTTGGGCGTAATCGTCGACAGACGGGGCGGTCATCGCGAGTGGATCGCTGTCGCCGCATCCCGGGAGATCGATCGCAATCGCCCTTCGGCCAGGCCAGGTGAGGTCCACCGCCGCCGAAGAATCCGGCGCCGCCGGCAGCAACACCACCGGCGTGCCGCTGCCCTCGCAGCGGTAGTGGACCTGATGCCTGCCGTCGTTCAGCGTAGCGAACGCGCGCCGCATTCACGCACCGAGGCCAGGCGCGGACGCACCTCCTGGTTGAACAGCTCGAACGAACGCCACACGCGTTCGGGTGCGTTGTAGCCCCAGACGAACCACAACATCATGTGATCGATGCCCGCGTCGGCGTACTCGCGCAAGGTCGCCGCGACCGTCTCGGGGCCGCCGATGATCATGGCGCGCTCCATCATGGTCTGGCGTGTTTCTGGCGCTACGCTGGTGGCGTACACGACGCGGCCGTCGCTGTTGCGTGAGATCTCCGCCTCCAGCGAATCCGCTGAGTTGGCAACCCAGGCTGCCTGGAGATAGTTTGTGACCGGCTCCTGGACGTCGGCCCAGGCTTGTTCGTCCGTTTCGCCAACGTAAATCATTTTCAGCGCGGCGGACCACTCCAAACATTCCTCGACCAGCGACGGCGGATGACCCGCCGCCGCGAGAGTCTCGCGATACAGCTGCCACTGATGCCCCGTTCGCTCTGGCGGAAACCGACCTGTGAAAATCGGCCAGCCGCGATTCGCGCTGGTTATCACACTCGCATCGCTGACGCACGCGCGTGCCAGCAGTGGGTGGGGCTTGCGTACCGATGCGGGCATGATGCGACCGTCGAGCCGACCCCGCATGAACGGCGTTTCGAACTCCAGCGGCGGATCGCCGTACTCGTGCGCCCAGGCTTTGAGGGCGATCTGGACGATGTCCTCGGTCAGGTCGCGCGCCACGCGGTGATCGCGTCCAAAGCCCGCGAATTCGATCGGACTGCCGCCGGGGCCCACACCGATGATGGCCCGACCATGGCTGAGCTGATCCAACAGGTTGCAGTGCTCGGCGAAGCGGAGCGGATCGTGCAGCGGCGCCACGACGATGCTCGATCCGATCCAGGCCTGCTTCAACTGCGGCGCCAGGTAGGCGCCGAAGACAAACGGATCGGAAAACGTGTTGTAGCCCGTGAAGTGGTGCTCGGTGAGCATGACCGCGGAATAGCCAAGCTGGTCGGCTTCGAGCGACATCTTCGTGACGAGATCGATGATCAGGCCATCATCCTCAGGCCCGCGAGTCTGGGGGTTTAAGTAAAGAGCAAAACGCATCTGACGCCTGCGCCAGGGTACCCGCGCACCCCGGTTCGTGCTCGCCTCCCGCCGCGCACCACCGTCCGTGGTCACACGTGTAGTGCGCGGTCGCCGTGTAGCCTTGGCCTCGTGGCCTTTGAGCACTTGTGGCAACCGCTCACCATCGGGAGCGTCGAGGTGCGCAATCGCGTGTTTATTTCTGGCCACACCACGAACTTCGGGGCGAACAACCTGCCA
>JAFAZN010000031.1 GCA_019239775.1 Chloroflexota bacterium | reverse complement strand
CCGGCCGCGATTTCCTGTTCGCGATCGCACTCGGCGGGGTTACCAGTCAGATGCTGGCCGTTGCGGCCTCGCTGGGCATCGCCGACCTGCTGATCGATGGACCCAAGAGCGCCGAGCAACTGGCGTCAGCGACCGGCACCGACGCCGCGTCGCTGCAGCGCGTCATGCGCGGGCTGGCAAGCCTGGGCGTCTTCAGTGAGGACGATTCTGGGCAGTTCGGCTCGACAGCGATGTCCGCGGCGATGTGCAGCGACCTGCCTAACTCCTTCCGGATGGTGCCCATCTACCTGGGCGGCGAGCTCTACCGCGCGTTCGGCGGCCTGCTGCAGGCCGTTCGATCAGGCGAGCGCGCCTTCGATCAAACCTTCGAGTCAACGTACTTCCAGTACCTCGGTGATCATCCCGACGCCGCGCGCGTGTTCAACGAGGCCATGACCGCGCTCGGCGCCGCGGCTGAAAACAACGCTGTAGCGGCGGCGTACAACTTCCCAGCCAGCGGCTTGGTGGTCGATGTCGGCGGCGGCCAAGGCGCGCTGCTCGCGGCGATTCTCGCGGCGAATCCGTCTCTAAAGGGCATCCTGTTCGATCGACCCGGCGTTGAGCAGAGCGCGCGCGCCCAGCTCGAAGCGGCCGATGTGGCGCACCGCGCTACCCTCGCGGGCGGCGACTTCTTCAGCGGCGTACCTGAGGGCGGCGATATCTATGTTCTCAAGCGCATCATCCACGATTGGGACGACGCCCAGAGCGTGGCAATTCTGAAGAACTGCCGTACGGCGCTTGCGCCCGCCGGCAGAGTGCTCATCGTCGAAGACCTGCTACCGCCCGGCGATGCGCCGTCGATCGGCAAGCTCGTCGACGTAGTCATGATGGCGCTCGTACCAGGCCGCGAACGTACCACGACGGAGTATCGTCAACTGCTCGAGCGTGCAGGTCTGTCGTTGAACCGAGTCATGCCGACAGCGTCCGCGAAGTCGATCATCGAAGCCGTGTCGAGCGCGACCGTGTGACGAAGACTGAGGCTGAAGCCGAGCAAGCCCTTCTCGCAGCGCTTCAGCCCTCGTAGAGCCGAGCTGACCCGCAGCAACAAGGCCGCCGTGCTGAGCACCGCGGCCGTGTTGGCGTCCAGACCCCTTGGTCAAACCGGCTGGACCTGTCCTGCGGCAGCCGAGCCCGGTAGGTGAGGCTTTCAATGCCGTCTCCGTGAGCTTCGCCAGCGACTCGGCTCAGAAATAGCGGCGAGCGATCGCCGACTCGTCGTTTTTGCTCGGCAAGGGCGCCGCCGACGAGTCGGATGATGGAACGCTCATTGCCGAAGATCCCCAACCACGGCACCACCGCCATTGCATTACGCATGAAGTGCGTGCGGCACCGCTTCCAGCTCGCGCCCTGGAGTACGGCCGCGATGGCAGCCTTGAGACCCTCATGCGCATCACCGGTCACCAGCTTGACGCCAGCAGCCATGACACTCGGCATGTTCACGACGCGGTGCTCCTGCCTCACCTTCACAAACGTCGCGTCCAATTGAACGTTGGCGTAGATGCCGTCGAGCTTGTGTGTCCCAAACTGCTCTACCGACACGTCCAAAGCCTGACACAACCGGCTGACCTGGCTCTTTGAAATGCCGCTATGCCGAGTGCCTTGACCAGGTCGTCTACACGCCGCGTGCTGACGCCGTTGACGAAGGCTCATGAACCCACGGCGACTAAAGCGCGCTCACCGCGGCGTCGCTAGTGCTGGCGAGTTCGGCCCTGCGCAACAGCTCCATAAGAGCCATCCTCAAATCCTCGGCCAACGGTTGGTCCCCCTTCTCCGAGATCTGGACATCCCGATGGGAACGTCGGTGGCCGGCCGCGTCAACCACCTATGAGCCCGTCAGCATCCACCGAGGCGATCAGCGCGAGATTCGGCAAGGTGGTCGTGACTGTCAGTGATCGGTATTTCATAGTCGAGCCTGCGGCTGCCGTCATTGTGTCGGCCAACTCGCATCTGAAGATAGCCAGTGGCGGTGCTCACGAGGTAACGAGGGTCATCAGCGACGACTATCAGCACGCATGCGAGGTGCTACTGAGTGATCCGACGATCGGGCGGCTACGTACTGATGGCGGTAGGTGTTTAGTCGAAAGGGGCGAGGGACATGACGATGCAGACGAATAAAGTGACGGTGGAAGAGTGGTTCGAGACCTGGAACCAGCGAGACTGGGACAAGTTCACGACCTTCATCAGCCCCGAGACCGAGATGGTTACAGTCGCCACGGGCGAAAACCTCAGGGGACACGCAGGCTGGCGTCAGGTCTGGGATTTGTGGAACACAGGCTTCCCTGGACACCGGCTGACCATCACGAACTTGATTGCCGGCGACGAGGGCGTGGCGGTCGAGGCCGTGTTTGATGGGACACATAGCGGCCCATTCGGGACGCCTGCCGGTGACATCCCGGCGACGGGCAAATCAGTGCATACCCCGTTCGTCGGCTACACCCTGCTGGAGAACGGACGGGTCACAAGCTACCACCTCTATTTCGACACCCTGACGATCCTGGCGCAGTTGGGTGTGGCGCCGACGTCAGCCTGACGGTACCTCGTCGCGCAAGCGGTTATGTGTCGCATCTCGGGTAAGCCGCATAAGCAGGGCATGAACGTTGCCCACCCAGCAAGCTGAAGACGTGATCTGTGGCTGGGGCACCAACGTATTAGGGGCATGATGGATCCTGTTCGCTACTTGGACGCGTGGAACCGCCACGCCATCGATGACGTGCTCACGTTCTTTGAGGCCAACGCAACGTACACCGACGTGGCGCTCGGCCAATCGCACGCTGGCAATGAGGCGATGCGCGAGTTCTTTACCAGCCTGGAGCGCGACTTCTCGTCCGACTATCGCTTCGATGCAGGCCCATCGGTCGTCACCGAACACGGCTACGCCGTCGAGTGGGTCATGCGCGGCACGCACGACGGCACAGGACCACTCATGCCGGCAACGGGCAAGCCGTACATCATCCACGGCGTCTCGGTCGGCGAGCTCAAAGACGGCAAGATCGCACGCAATAGCGACTACTGGAACATGGTCGA
>JAFAZN010000423.1 GCA_019239775.1 Chloroflexota bacterium | reverse complement strand
CCGACGTAAGATAGGGTACCGCCAGTGCGCAGCGCGAGATTCCATACTGTTCGAACGCCTGGAGTTGCGCCAACGTTGAAGTTGTCGCAGGTATACCGGTTGCCTGAGTAATCGCCTCGCACATGGCTGTATCCGATGCGATGCCCTGCCACGCCCCAGCAGTGCCATTCCAGGCGATCACATCCATTCTGGCATCGGCTAGCAGCTGCGCCGCGCGCACGAAGTGCTGCACTTCAAAATGCGCGAGGCTTTCCGCTTCCAGAGATATGGTCTTCACCTCGATGCGGGTGTAGTGCGTGGACACGCGCGGATAAAGAGGGCTGGTAACTGCAATCGTGGTTGGCTCCAGCACGCTGTTTGAGGACGGCGTGATTATGCCAAGGCGCCGCACGCCTCCCGCTCGAGCTGGAGTAGTACGGCCGGGCGCTGCGCGCGACACTATCGGAGTGGTGAGTCTCGCGGACTTGCACTGAGCTCGTCGATGACCTGTGTGCCCTGAAGCACTTTGCCCCAGTTGAAATGTACGCAGTTCATCATTGTCATGTCGTGCCAGAGTGGCGACTGTGTGACACACCCGTCTTCGACGAGAACAATACGGTAGCCGAAGTCCGCGGCAGTCCGGGCGGTGGATTCCACACAGGCATGCGTGGCTGCGCCGGTAAGAATGACGGTGTCAATACCGAGGTTGCGCAAAATCCCGTCGAGATTGGTGCCGATGAAGCCACTCGCGGTGAGCTTATGGATCACCAGATCGCCCTCTTGCGGCCGCAACTCTGGGATGACTTCGAAGTGGTGTCCCCCGGCAGCCGAGCCCTGGTTCATGCTGCGCATAAAAAAGGGCAGCTCGCCGGCGTCTGGAAAATACGGCCCAAGCGTGAGATAGACCACCAGCACGCCGCGCTCGCGGCAGGCATTCGCCAACTCACGGATGACGGGTATCACCTTGCTCTGGGTGTCGAGATAGTAGTCCGCGGCTTTGCCGCCTGCCTTGTGGAGGGAATGGGAAACACCTGACGGTGCATCCTTGTCGCATCGCGACAGTGTCATGTCCACCACGATGAGCGCGGTCCTGGCTGGCTCCAGCTGAAAGTCCGAACCCCTGGGCCATGGAACCTCCATGACATACTCGCGCCACGTACCAATTCGATAAAAGTCGTCCCCGAATGCCACTGCTTTCACCTTTCGCAAGTCTAGTTGCGGTGTGCGGTCTTGGGGTCGAGTGCCTCGCGCAGGCCGTCACCGAGGAAGTTGTAGGCGAGCACGACCGAGAGAATCAGCACACCCGGGTACACCGCGAGCAGCGGATCGCGATAGAGATACTTCTGCGCGTTCATCAGCAGGTTCCCCCAGGACGCGGCTGGCGGCACGATCCCCAGACCCAGATAGCTCAGGCCTGACTCCGTGAGCATCGCCACCGATACACCAATGGTCGCCGCCACGCACAGCGATGGCACAGCGTGCGGCAACAAATGGCGCAGCATGATCCGGCGGTGACTCGCGCCCAAACATCGCGCAGCGTCGACGAAGTCGTGGCTACGCCAGCGCAGGAATTCGCTGCGTATCACACGCGCCACTCCCATCCAGGCAGTGAGCCCAATGATGAACGTCAGAATGAATGGCCCACCTCCAAAGAGCGCGGTTACCACCAGCAACAAAAAGAACGTTGGCAGCGCCATCATGCCATCGGCCAGGCGCATCAGAATATTGTCGAGCCCACCACCAAAATAGCCGCTCATGCCGCCGATAAGGGTTCCGGCGGTGACCGCTATGACCATCGCTGCAAGGGCCACGCTGAGCGACAAACGACCACCTTCGAATAGACGCGCAAGTACGTCCCGTCCAGCTTCATCAGTGCCCAGCAAATGTGACGGCGATGGCGCCGCGAAAACGTGTGCCGGGTCGATATCCCGCGACGACGTGCGCACCACCAATGGCCCGAAGACGACTGTGGCATGCACGAGCACCAGGAAAGCGAAAGCAACAGCTCCTGTCGCGGGGACTCTGGAACGTTTGCGGCTGCGCACGGAGGTCTGCACGGTCGCGCGTGCCACCATCGGCGTCAGGCTGATGCTGGACGTTTCAGAAACCATTGTCGTCACCCAAGCTTCACACGCGGATCCAGGTACAGGTACACGACGTCGATTGCGAGGTTGATGACAATGACCGCGGCGACGACGGTAATCGTGACGCCCATGACCAGCGGATAGTCGCGGCGCAGTGCGGCGTCCACTGCGAGTCGGCCCATGCCGGGCCAGCCGAAAATCGTCTCGGTGATGGCGGCGCCGCTCACAAGAACAGGTAACGCCAGACCAACCACCGTTACCAGGGGTATCAATGCACTCCGGAGCGCGTGTCTGAACAACACCAGCCGCTCCGGTAAGCCTTTGGCGCGTGCCGTCCGCACGAAATCCTGACCGAGTACGCCGATCAAGCCGGAACGGCTATATCTCGCCAGTTGAGCCATGGGCAGTGTCGAGAGCACGAGCGACGGAAGAATCAGATGTTGCAGCAGATCCCAGACCGACTCGTTGCTGCTCAGCGTGCGCATGCCCGAGGAGGGCAGCACATGCAACTGCACGGCGAACAACAGAATAGTCAAGATCGCCAACCAGAAAACAGGGACAGACTCGCCGATGACGGCGAAGAGCATGACGAGTCGGTCCAGAGCAGAGCCGCGCACGAGCGCCGCGGCAACTCCGCCGCTGACTCCGAAGACAAGAGCGAGCATGAGTGCCGAACCCGACAGGAGCAGCGTATTCGGTAAGCGCTGCGCGACCAGTTCAGTCACAGGCCGTCCATCCGTAAACGAACGGCCGAAGTTGCCCTGAAGCATCGCCGACGCCCACTTTGCGTACTGGACGTATAGCGGCTGGTCCAGGCCGAGGTTCGCGCGCATGCGGGCCGCCTCGTCGGGCGAAATATCGGTGCCCATGAGGATGGCAGGCCCGCCGGGTGCCAGGTGCAACAGCGTAAATGTGACGACGCTCAGCATCACCAGCACCAAACCGGAGTGCCCCAGTCGAACGGAGAGGTAGCGCAGCATCCGTCAGGTTTTTGCTCAGGCTACGCGCGCGAATTCGTCAGCGTAGTCGTACAGGTCGCCCAAAGCCAGCGCGATGGGTGGAAAGCCGGTTATCTGCTGGCTGCGGGCCTGCAGCTCCGGTGGATGCCACAAGAACACTGTTGGTTGGTCGTCCGCGAGTATCACCTGCAAGCGGTTGTAGATGTCCTGGCGCCTGGTGGTATCCGTTTCCGCTCGTCCTTGCTCCAGAAGCGAGTCAACCTCAGGGTTGTTGTAGAGGGTAATGTTCTTGCCGCCTTTGGCAGCTTTGGAGTGAAAGTACGAATAGACGTCCGGGTCGTAGGGAGCCACCCATCCGTCCAACAACACCTCGTAGTCGCGATCCTCGAAACGCTTGATGTATGCGTTCCACTCCTGAGCATCGGCGGTTGCGTCCATGCCCATCTTTTTCAGCGACTCCAGTACGAGCACCGCCACGTCGTCGACGTACGGACCTTTGCCCCAGGCGAATTTGAAGCTCAGCGGTTGCCCGTCTTTGGCGAGATTACCGTCAGCTCCGCGGGTCCAGCCGGCCTCAGCGAATAGCGCCGCTGCTTTGTCGGGGTCGTATGGAAAGGGTTGGATGCTGTCGTTGTGCCATGGCTTGAGGAAGGGTGGGATGGGCCCGCCCGAGACGGTGTACATGCCCTGCGAGATCGCGTTCGAGATCGACACGCGGTCTATGCCGTAGGCCATCGCCTGACGTACCCGTTTGTCCTGAAAGATGGGGTTGGTCAGGTTAGGACCAACGTACATCCAGTTCATCAGGTTGGCGGGGTACACGTCGAAGCCCGAAATATGGCTGACCTCGTCGAATACGGATGGCTGGATCACCGAGAACTGCAGTTCGCCCGTGTTGAGTTGCGCAGTAATTGAGTTCAGGTCTGGAACGATCTTATAGGTCAGTGTGTCCAGCTTCGGTCGGCCGCGGAAGTAGCTCGGATTTGCCGCCAGCGTCACGTGGCTGCCAGATACGTACTCCTGTATCCGAAATGCGCCGGTGCCGATTGGCTGCTTATTGTTGAAGTCGGATGCGGTATTGATGTCCTGACCCTCGAGGATGTGCTTCGGAACGATGCCGGCGGTGTAACTCATGAAGACGGGCAGCGGCGCAAATGGTTGCTTGAGGCTGAAGTGAACGGTCGCCGGATCGATCACTTGCACGTCACTGATGACCGAAAAGTCGCCGCGCAGGCGCGTGTTCGTAGCTGGATCAAGAATGCGATCGAACGTGTACTTCACGTCGTCGGCAGTAAATGGCTGGCCATCGTGCCATTTGACGTCGGATCGCAAGTTGAAGGTCCATCCAAGACCATCTGCGTCAGGTTGCCAGGACAGCGCCAGGTCAGGCGAGGCTGAAGTGTGTCTTTATCCACCCGCGTCAACTGATTGAAGATGGCGGCATTGACGACGTTGCTGGCGTAGTCGGGGCCGACCACCGGATTCATGGTGGGATCTGCTCCCAACTGGGTAACGAACGCTCCACCAGCGGACGCCTGACTCGACGGCATTGAGACGACAATCGGCGCGGCGGTCGCGACTTGCGCGGCCTGTTGTGAGGCGGCCAGCAGGCCAGAAGCGGCGGCAGCCGTCAACAACTGCAAGCCACGACGCCGGGTAAAGACGTGAACTCGATCAGTTTCAGTCATAGTGAGTCCTCACCTGAAGTGCTTGTCGATACGCTCAGGAAATCGCGCAAGTGTGGAGTTGCGGCATTCCGTTCGAGGTCTGTGCCGCTTCGGCAGGTCGCGTATCGACCAGTGCGCTGTAACTTACGGGGGCGGCGATCACTCCGCCGGCAATGAGCATGTTCTGCCAGCGCATGTACGCAGTCGGCTGCACCAGAACGCCGGTCCACACCCCACTTCGACGGAAGCCATCCACAACTTCGACGGCAATGTCGAGTTCCACGTCCGGCCAGCGGCGGTGTAGCAGATCCTCCAGGTCGCGGGCTGGATGGTCCGCGAGCCACGCCATCGCGCGCCGCAAGGCATTGGTGAAGCGCCAGGCGAGGCGGTCTTCGCGCTCCAACAACGTGGACGGAGCGTAGTAGACGCTGTTTGGCATCGGTCCGCCAGTCTCGGCCAGATGCGCGACTACGTGGCCAACACCGCGTCTTGCAAGGGAGGTGGCGGTCAGTTCGTCCAGGAGCAGGAAATCGCCGGTTCCGCCGTCGAACATTCGCGCCAGCAGATCGCCACTCAGATCGTGGACGAAGGTGATGCTCGGCAGCCGAATGCCGTGCTCGCGAAGCAGGCCTGCCAGGAACTGAAACGGGGCAACTCCGCCGGAGCCAGGCACGAGGACGACTTTTTCCTCGAGCAGGTGCCAGTCGAACGGCTGAAGAACTTCGCGCCCGAGCAGCGCCATCGGGAAACGCGCATTGAGCTGCGCAAAAACGCGGTAGTTGTGCACCCGATTGAACAGCATGGCCGGGACCCAGATCCCACCGAGGGCTGCCTCCGCCGCGGACGAGTTGATGTCCTGAAGCACGCCCGTCCAGGGATTGGGAACCCAGCTGTCGACCTCGATGCCCTCATCAGCCATGAAGCCCAGTTCGCGGGCGACATATTCGGGCAGATAGTTGGCTGAGCTACCTGTGGCCGAGATTCGGAAGTGATCTTTCAAGGGCCTTACTCCAGTTGCCGAGCCGCAGCTTAGGATGGCAGCGTGGGCGGGTCCGATGGACTATGTGCACAGACTTTCACGCGTGGCTTCGTACATCCGGACCGGCGAAAGAAGCACTACGCAGGCAGCTTAGTTCGCCAAAAATGCACTGGATGATGAACTAACTTAACGGCAAATATCCAGGCGAATACCTGGCCTGAACAAAGTGCGCAAAGCCTGAGTGAGATGGGCCCCCGTTTCCAGGCGCACCGAATTTGGTATACAGTACGCCGTATGCCAGCCGAACGTCAACACGCCGAGCCGCCGTTGAGCCTGGGGCAGCGTCATCGCTCGCTACGAACGGCTGTTGTCGACGAGCTGCGTGAGCTCATCATCAATCAACAGCTCCAGCCGGGCCAGCGCATCGTGGAGCGCCAACTGTCCGAACGCTTCGAGGTCTCGCGGATCCCCCTACGCGAAGCCCTGTTGCAGTTGGAGAGCGAAGGTCTCGTGACGATCCTGCCTCGACGCGGGACGTTCGTGGCCCGTTTCTCACTCAAAGAGATGGAGGATTTCTTCGACATCCGCGAGGCGCTCGAGCCAGTCGCTGCGCGGTTGGCCGCGCAGCGCGCCACGCCAGCGGACCTCGCCCGTTTGCAGACGCATCTGCGCGCGGCCGAAGCGGCAGTGGCCAGGCGCGCCGAGGATGCCATCGCGCGTGAAAACGCTGGCTTTCACCAGGACATCGTCGAAACGGCGGGCAACTCGCTACTGTCCTCACTGATGCGGCCGCTCAGCCTTCGACTTCGGTGGAAATTCCGCCTGGCGCATGACCTCGAGCTAGGCTTCATGTGTGCCGAGCATGCGGCGCTATTCGCGGCGATTTCGGAGCACGACTCCGCTCGGGCAGCGATGCTGGCATATGAGCACGCGGCCGCCAACCGCATTGCAACAATCGCACTCCTCCAAGCACAAGCTTCTGCGTCTCAGTGAACCCCGGGGAGCGCAGAGCTGGGGCAAAGTGCACGAACTGCGTGGTAAGAATCTCGTCGGAAGTGCACATCTGAGATTGCGGATGGACTTCATAGAGTCCATTCCCACGTAGCGATGATGGCGCGTTTGCTGGTTCTCAACCCGAACACAAGTGACGTGATGACGCGCACGATTGGCAACTCTGCCGCGTTAGCCGCACGAGCCATGGGCGTCGAGTGCGACACGCTCTGTCCGCCAAATGGGCCGGAGTCAATCGAGAGTCGCTTCGATGAAATCGTCAGCGCTTACTGGACCTTGGATTGTGCGATGCAGAAAGCCGACGAGTATGACGGAATGGTCGTCGCGTGCTTTGGCCCTCATCCGGTGATTGGCGGTATTCGCGAAGCGATCAGCGTGCCGACGCTTGGAATTATGGAAGCCTCAATCCTGTATGCGCTGCCGCTGGCAGCACGCTTCAGCATCGTCACCACATCACCTCGCTGGCAGCCAATGCTGGAGGAAGGCCTCCATCTGCTCGGCGTCGCGGATCGATGCGCTTCAGTCCGCAGCTCAGGACTCGCAGTGCTCGACCTTGAACGCCTGCCAGATGAGATCATCCACAAACGGTTGACCGATGAGGCGCAAAAGGCAGTGGAGCAGGACCACGCCGAAGTGATTGTGCTCGGCTGTGCCGGCATGGCCGGCCTGCAGGAGTCGGTGGCGGCCGCATGCGGTGTACCGGTGGTCGATCCCGTCTGGGCTGGCGTGGTCATGGTTGGTGCACTTGCGCGCGCGGGCGCGCGGACCAGCAAACGCAATCTGTACCGGCCGGTGGATGCCCGTCCGGCGATGGCTGAACCGCCGGGACTCGCGCGGGTGTATGGGCGAATGCCTTGAGGCGGCGCGCTTTGGTTTTGTGCGCGGCGTTTTCATCGCTCGAGAATCTGGAAGCCGCAATGCCACCTGATCGCCGTTCAGGCGGACGGCAGGCTCGCGAACGCGCGTGCCGACTGCCTGCTCGATTGCGCGGGCCGGCATCGCCTGCTGCAGTCTCGCCGTCATCGAGAACCCCGTGCACTGCATCGGGATGAACACGTCGGATTGAGTTCACCAACGCATCGAGAGTCCGGCTAATCACGTCGTCCGCCCCCTCGGTAAGGTGGCAACCGCCGACCACGGCATGCAGGCGAATCACACCGGTGACCTGTTGCGCGTACCGCACCGTATTGATGATTCCAGCATGACGGTGGGACGAGATCACCATGAGCCCTGCTCACGCACCATATTGACGCCTGCAATCTCGCCCGCGAAGCGGTCCGCAATCAGCCCGCCCGGATCAGGCTGCCTCGTCATGGCCAACGAGTGCAGAGCGTCGTCGCAATCGCTGATTCGA
>JAFAZN010000088.1 GCA_019239775.1 Chloroflexota bacterium | reverse complement strand
GTCGGCGGCGCGCATTTCTTCGAGGATCGATTGGACCTCCGCCAGATCACCCGGAGTCCAGTGCTCGGCGGCGAGCTCCGCCGCTTTCACTTCGAACAGCTTGCGGACTTCGTACACGTCGCGGACCGATATTCTGGCCGCAAGTGTGGCGTATGTGACGTCCTCCGTGCCGAGCAGCGCATGCTCCGTCACGACCAGGCGGTTGCGTTGTCGGCGCGCCAGGCCGCTGGCGATGAGACCACCCAGCGCTTCCCGAATGGTGGTCCGGCCGACCCCGAATGCCACACTCAAATCCTGCTCGGAAGGCAGGCGCTGGCCAGGCGCGAGCGCGCCCGAGAGGATCTGGCGGCGGAGCTGAGCCAGGACACGGTCGGCCAGGGTCTCGCGCTTGAGGACCTGACTCGCTGGCGGATTGACACTCATTATCAGTTTGTCTGACAATGCGCGAGTCTAGGGCTGAGGTTCGAGCCGCGTCAAGGTTGGGGACTGCTTGTTTGGGAAAGGACGTGAGATTGGTGATTCGGATGCATCGCGGATGGACCCTGCTGGCGACCTTCGTGGTTCTCGTCACAGTGGCGTGTACGGCTGCGCCCGCCGCGCCCACGGCTGCAGCCGCCGCGCCCACGGCTGCACCCGCCGCGCCCACTGCTGCACCCGCCGCGCCCACGGCTGCGCCCGCGCCCACGGCTGCGCCCGCGCCCACCGTGGCGCCCACGCCCGCGCAGCTCTCGAAAATCGCGGTGTCCTATCCCGATGGCGGCGCGCACCTGCCGCTGTTCATCGCTCGGGACAAGGGCATCTTCAACAAGTACGGCCTGGATGTGGACCTCCGGCCACTGGGCGGCGGTTCGGTTGCAACGGCAGCCCTTCTCGGGGGTGACGTTCAAATGGTCGACATCACAGGATCGGAAATCGTCACCGCCGATGCGCAGGACGCCAATGTCGAGGTGCTTGCCACGCTCACTCCAAGCTACCCCTACGTCTTCGAGGTTTCAAAAGACATCACCACCAAGGAAGATCTGAAAGGTAAGACCATCGCTATCCGCGCGGTGGGCGATGCAACGGACATTGCTACACGGGTCGTGCTCAAGAAGGAGGGCCTGGACCCGGACACCGACGTGACGATCCTGGCCGTGGAACAGCCGGGTGCGCGCATGGCGGCACTTCAGAATGGCCAGATTTGCTGCACGGTCGCGCAGGTCTCCGACCGCCTCGAACTGGAAAAGGCCGGCTTTCATGTCTTATTCGACCTCACCACCGAAGGTTTGCCCAACGCACAGGGCGTGATCGCCGCGAAGCAAGACTACGTAAAGGCGAACCCGCAGGTAGTGCAGGGCTTCATCAACGCGCTGGTCGAAGGCATTGCGGTCATGAAGGCCGACAAGAATGCCGCCTTGCCCGTGTTAAAGGAGCAGCTCCAGCTCGACGACGATACCGTTGCTTCGGCGACCTATGACTTCTTCGCCGGCTCAGTCGTACCCAGTGTGCCGCTGGCCGCACCGAACCAGTTTGCGGACAGCATCAGTTTGTTGGGTGAGAAGAATCCAAAAGTGGTTGGTTTGGACATCTCGAAGTACATCGATTCCTCCTATGTTCAAAAGGCTGTAGCACTCGGACTTGATAAGGTGCACTGAGAACAATGACTGAACACGAGCGGGCGCCCGTACGTTTTGGACTCTTTGATTGGCTCGACGAATCGGGCCGCGGCCAGGGCGAGACCTACGAGGAACGGCTGCGCATGCTGGAGCTCGCGGACCGTCTGGGTTTTTATGCGTATCACCTGGCCGAGCACCACGCCACCGAATTGTCGACGGTGCCTTCACCCAATGTGTTCCTGTCGGCGGTCGCACAGCGTACGGAGCGACTACGCTTCGGGTCGCTCAGTTACATCCTGCCGCTCTATGACCCGGTACGTCTGCTGGAAGAGATTTGCATGCTCGACCAGCTGAGCGGCGGCAGGGTCGAGCTGGGGCTCAGTCGCGGATCGTTTGGCGAGCACATCGAAGGCGATCCCGAAAAAGCGCGCGCGATGTTCAACGAGGGGCTCCAGGTGATGCTGGGTGGCATCTCGACCGGAGAGATCGACTTTCAGGGGTCGCATTATTCCTTCGCGAAGGTGATCACGCGCCTCAGGCCGGTGCAACGTCCATATCCTCCGTTGTGGTATCCCACTTCGAACGTTGGATCGGTTCCGTGGGTCGCCGGTCAGGGGCTAAACGCCGTGTTCTCCGTACACCTGGCGCCGAACTTTGAGCGAGTGGCAGAAATGGTGCAGCGCTACTGGAGTGAGCTGGACGCGCATGCGGACCACCCGGGCCGATTGAATGCGCACGTTCCGGATCCGAAGGTGGGCTTCATGGTGCACATCCATGTGGCCGAGACGGATGCGCTCGCGCTGGAGCAGGCGAAGCCCGCGTATGAGCTGTTCGCGCACAACTTCAGCTATCGCTACGTTCGACGCGGGCAACCGGAGCGCTACGCCGATCGACGCAACTTCGAGCACGAGATTGGGCGGACAAGCATCCTGGTCGGCTCGCCCGAAACGGTGCGGAATACGCTACAGGAGATGCTAAGGCAGTCGGGAGCCAACTACGTGGTGGGTTGCTTCTCGTTTGGGAGCTTGACCTCCGCGCAAACGCTCAATTCGCTACAGCTCTTCGCTTCCGAGGTGATCCCCGCGCTCTCCGGCCTACTGGAGCACGCAAGGAACTGATGACGAAAAAACTCGTCTGCTCCTGAGCTTTCGACTTCCAAATCAACTCTTTACACTTGTGGTATGCCCCGTATCACCGCCGTGCGGACGATCTGTACGGCGCCAGATGGCATTCGCCTGGTCATTGTCAAAGTCGAAACTGATGAGCCCGAGCTGTACGGGCTCGGCTGCGCTACGTTCACGCAGCGACCGCTCGCGGTCGTTACCGCTGTTCAGGAGTACCTTGCACCGTTCCTGATCGGACGCAATTCCGAAGATATCGAGGATATCTACCAGGCCGCGTACGTCAGCTCCTACTGGCGCAGCGGTCCGGTGCTCAACAACGCACTGAGTGGTGTTGACGAAGCGCTGTGGGACATCAAAGGCAAGCAAGCCGGAATGCCGGTGTATCAGCTGCTCGGCGGCAAGTGTCGTACGTCGGCGCCACTGTATGCACACGCGTCGGGGCGCGATCTCCAGGAGCTGGAAGAGAACGCGCGCAAGTACATGGAGCGTGGCTATCGGTACGTGCGATGCCAGATGGCGGTGCGCGGCTACTCCACGTATGGCTCGGGCGCGTGGACGCTTTCGGCTGAGAAAACACCGCCCCACCTGCAGCTGGAGCAGGCGCCGTGGGAGCCGGGGCCTTACTGCCGACAGGTGCCGAAGATGTTCGAACACCTGCGCGTCCAACTGGGCGACGAGGTGGAGCTTCTGCACGACGTGCACGAACGCGTCCCGGCCATCCAGGCGATTGGACTGGCCAAGGAGCTGGAGCAATACCGTTTGTTCTTCCTCGAAGACCTGTTTGCGCCGGAGGACAACGAATACTTCCGCATTGTGCGGCAGCAAACCAGTACACCTCTCGCGATGGGCGAGCTCTTCGTGAATCAGGCAGAGTACGTGCCGTTGATCAAGGACCGGCTGATTGACTTTATCCGCGTCCACATTTCGGATATCGGCGGCCTAAGCATGGCACGGAAGCTCGCTGCCATGTGCGAGTTCTTCGGCGTGCGCACGGCCTGGCACGGGCCGGGAGACGTATCCCCGGTAGGTCACGCAGCCAACTTGCAGTTGGACCTGGCGTGTCACAACTTCGGCATCCAGGAGCAGCACGAGTTTGGCGAACGCACGCGCGAAGTCTTCCCGGGCACGCCCCAAATCCGCGACGGCGCACTCTGGTCAAATGAACGGCCCGGGCTGGGCATCGACCTGGATGAAAGCCTCGCGGCAAAATATCCGTTCCCGGAACATCCGCTCAATGGCGCGTGGCCGGCGATTCGACGATTGGACGGAACGGTGATTCGTCCATGACGTTGGTCGCGATCACGGGCGGCGCAGGCAACATCAGCACCGCGATCCGACCATTGCTGCGCGAGCACTATCAGCTTCGGCTGCTAGATGTGCGTGAGCCGGCCTCTGACCTGGCGGGTGATGAATTCCGAATGGTGAACGTCGCCAACCTGGAGGAGATGGAATCCGCGCTCGACGGCGCCGACGCGGTCGTTCACCTGGCGGCGAACCCGAGCACGCAAGGTACCTGGGACTCGGTGCTGCCCAACAACATCGTAGGCACGCGCAACGTGTTCGAGGCGGCACGCCGCCAGGGTGCAAACAAGATTGTCTTTGCATCTACCAACCACGTCATGGGGTTCTACAACCTGGACCAGATGTGGCCGGTCACCACGCATTCAGCGGTGAGGCCGGACAGTCTCTATGGCGTCAGTAAGGCATTTGGAGAAGCGCTTGGACAGTACTACAGCGATGCCTTTGGACTTTCCGTGATCTGCCTCAGAATTGGCTGGTTCACCGTGAACAATCCGTCAGTGGCCAGTCAGAATCCGCTGTGGATTAGCGCACGGGATCTGGCGCAAATCGTGCGGCTCAGCCTCGAGACCCCACGGCGGTTCGGGATTTACAACGCCACGTCTAACAACCCGCAGCGGCATTGGGACCTGACGACTGCGCGGGAGGAGCTAGGCTTTACACCCGAGGACGACGTGAGCAGCATCGCAACGGAAACGCGCGTGTTGCCGTACGTCGATCCGCGTGCGGGAGTGCTCCGCGAAGCATGATAATCACGGATTTGAAATGCGCGATCATTGGCGACTACCCAATTGTGCGGATCGTCACGGATGAAGGACTGAGCGGCTACGGCGCCGCGGAGTCGTACAAGCCCTACCTGAAGCCGCACGTGCTCTATTACAAGCCGTTCATCCTTGGGCTGGATCCAACTCAGGTCGAGCGCGTGATGCTGCAGATTCGCCACCGCGGCGCATTCAAACCGTGGGGCAGCGCGGTCAGTGCGATCGAAATGGCATTGTGGGACGTGGCTGGCAAAGCAGCCGGTCTGCCGGTCCATCGGCTGCTCGGAGGAAGGGTCCGCGACCGCGTACGGGTCTATAACGGCGCGGTGCGGTTTCCGATGACGGGCTATTCGCCAGAAGACTATGCCGAGAACATGGCCCGGATGAAGGCTGCGCCCGAGGGCTTCACGCTGATCAAACAAGGCATCAGCTTTCATAGTCCGATGGCGCGCGAGATCCCGGATTTCTTCTATGGCGAGCGTTCGCGTGAAGCGCGCCACGGCAATCGCGAGCGGGGCCTGCTGACCGAGAAAGGCCTGAAGCATGTTGTCGCGTGTGTAAAAGCGATGAAAGATGTGCTGGGTGACTCGATTGGTCTGGCGCTGGACTGCGGCCCGGGCTGGACTGTGCCGGATGCCATTCGGTTTGCGCGCGCCGTGGAGCCGCTCAACATCACCTGGCTAGAAGATATGATCACCGGCGACTACACCCCTTTTGTGGATCCCGACCTCTACCGCGAGGTAACCACGAGCACGTCGACGCCCATCCATACGGGCGAGCAAATCTATTTGCGCAACAACTTCAAGGGCCTGATCGAGAACCACGCCGTGAATGTGGTGGGTCCGGATCCAGCGGACGTCGGCGGAATTGCCGAATTGAAGTGGATCGCGGAGTATGCCGACCTGCACGGCATCTTGATGGCGCCACACGGGACGGGCGATGGTGTGCTGGGACTGGCGGCGCTCGTGCAGGTGTGCGCCACATTGCCGCAGAACTACATCGCCTTCGAGTATCCGGTCGGCAAGCCCGACTGGTGGTACGACATCGTCGAAGGGGTACCCGACCCCATCGTTTCGAACGGGTTTATCGACATCGATGCGTGGAAGCTGCCAGGGATGGGCGTCGAGTTCAGGACTGATGCAGCGAAGGCCCACCTGCGGCCAGAGGACTCGGACTTCTTTGATTGAGGCCCGTCGGGCTCACTGAGACTTCGCGGCCCGTGCGGGAGGATTCTTCGGCGGCAAGCAGAACCTCCACGATATGGCGGCCCCACACGGGCGGCACACGCAGCTCTTCGATGCCGTTGATGGTCGCCACCAGGTTGGCGAGCTCCTCGGCGAACGGTTCTTTGCGATCCACTTCGATCGGTACGTACGCACCGTCTCGATCGACCGCGAGCTGGTTGGAATACGAGTCGAAACGAAGCATTCCATTGGTACACGTGATTTCGACTTCGCAGCGGTCGACGCCACGCGTTTTGTAGCCGGCGTGCACGATTGTAGCGTGCTTGCCGTTGCGCAGCTGGAGGAAGGCCATATTCGCGTCGTCCGCTGAGAGGTTGTGGAATGGAGAGCCGATCCACGCGCGGACCGAAGCTACCTCCGTGTCGAGCACCCAACTTGTGCGGTCGATCATGTGGGCGCCATTCATCAACCACATGCCGCCGCCGGTTGCGCGGTCGAGGAACCAGGGCAGTCGTATTTCCACCCCGAAATTCTTGTACCAGGTGTCGGTCGCGAACACCGGCTCGCCGATCTCTCCTCCCTGGAGCATTTCGCGCGCTCGAATGGTCGAGGCGAAGTAGCGCTGGCTGTGCGCGACCAGCAGTTGGACGCCGGCCCGTTGCACTGCTTTGAGCATGCGATCACACTCTTCGAGCGTGTCGGCCATTGGCTTTTCCAGAAAAACGTGCTTTCTCGCGGAGGCTGCCTCGATGGTCGCCCGCTCATGGAGGAAGTTGGGCAGCGCAACCATAACGACCTGGACGTCGTCGCGTTTCAGGACTTCGTCGGAGGTGGTGTATGCCTCACAGCCGTGTGTTTCCGCGAACGCCGCGGCGCGTGAGGAATCCGCGTCGAATACGGCGACCAGGTTCGCGCCAGCAACCTGTGTGATTGCGCGAGCGTGGCCATGGCCGGCGCGTCCTGCGCCGAAGATTGCAACTCCAAGCGACATCTTTGCCTCCTATAACGCGCGCTTCGTTTCCGCGTCGAACAGATACAGACGGTCCTGGTCGAACTCGAGGCGGATTGGCTGGTCCGCGACGCCATGGTAGGTGCCGGGCGTACTGGCAACGACAAGTTGCTCGCCCAACCAGACGTGCACAAACGTCAGGTCACCAGTCGGTTCAATCGTGTACACACGCGCGGGCAGGCCGCTGGTCGCGTCCTCCGGCAGGACAGTCAGATTGGTGTGTCGCGCACCCACGATGACCTCGGAGGTAGTACTCCCTCCCACTCGGGAGATGTTTCTCTGGCTGAGCGGGAGTGTCCAGCCCGAACCCTGGATCGCGGTCTCGTCGTTGCTGGTCGTGACGTTTCCGCTGAGGAAGTTCATCGCGGGACTACCGACGAACCCCGCCACGAACGTGTTGGCAGGCCGGTTGTAGATGTCATCGGGTGTGCCAACCTGCTGGAGCACGCCGCCAGACATGACGGCGATGCGGTCCGCCATCGTCATGGCTTCCATCTGGTCGTGAGTGACGTAGATCACGGTGGTCGAAAACTGCTGGTGCAAGCGCTTGAGCTCCGAGCGCATCTGGACGCGCAGCATGGCATCGAGGTTTGACAGCGGCTCGTCCATGAGAAAGGCCTTCGGGTCGCGCACGAGCGCCCGACCTAGCGCAACGCGCTGTTGCTGGCCACCCGACAGCTGGCGCGGTTTGCGGTTGAGCAAATGGCTGATGCTCAGGATTTCGGCGGCTCGCTTTACCCTCACCTCAATATCGGATTTGCTGACTTTGCGCATCTGGAGCGGGAACGCCAGGTTCTCGGCGACGGACTTGTTCGGGTACAGCGCGTAATTCTGGAACACCATGGCGATGTCGCGGTCTTTTGGATCGAGGTCGTTGACGACCTTGCCGCCAATCGCAATCGTGCCAGAGGTGAGCTCGATCAGGCCCGCAACCATGTTCAGTGTGGTTGTTTTTCCGCAGCCTGATGGACCGACAAGAGCCATGAACTCGCCGTCTTCGATCTCCAGGTTGACGTGATCGACGGCGACGACATCGCCGAATGACTTCACCACGTCGTCGAGAACAACGTTAGCCATCGGTTATGACTTGACGGCTCCTTCGGTGAGCGCGCGCACGAACTGCTTCTGAAGCACCATGAACATGATCACCACGGGAACCGACATGATAAACGCCGCCGCCATAAGTCCCGGCCAATTGGTGGCAAATTCCGTGAAGAAGTGCTGGAGTCCGACGGGCAACGTGAGGAGGCTCTCGCTGTTGAGGAACGTGAGCGCGTACACGTATTCGTTCCACGCCGCGATGAAGGCGTAGATCGCAGTGGCCACGATGCCCGGCGACGACAGGGGCATGATGATCAACCAGAAAGCCTTGAAGCGCGATGCGCCGTCAATGCGCGCCGCACGTTCCAACTCCTCGGGAATGTTGTCGTAGAAGCTCTTGAGCAGCCAGATGGACAGCGGAAGCCCAAAGGTCATGTACGTGAGAATCAGCGACCAGTACGTGTTCACCAGGTGGAGCGATCGCATCAGGATGAACAGCGGGATGAGAAATACAACCACCGGGAACATGTTGCGGATCAATACCGCGAAGAACAGCAGGTCGCGGCCAGGGAATTTGAATCGCGAAAACGCGTAGGCTGCTGGGACGGCCACCAGCACACCGAGTACGGTGGTGGTGGTGGAGACCAGAATGCTATTGAAAAAATAGCGCAGGAACACTGGACCGACGGTGCCGGTCGGTGACAGCAGAGTCTGGTACTGCTGGAGCGTAGGATTGCTGGGGATCCACTGGGGCGGTTGCTGCAGCGCCGCGAACTGGCCTTTGAGCGAGGTGGAGAGCATCCACAACATCGGAATCACCGCGAACGCGAGTAGGATGACGAGCCAGACTGCGCCCACGACATCTAATGCATTGATCCGGGGTCGGGACCAACCACGAGTCCTCGCGCGGACGGTGGGGCGCGCAGCGGAAACAGTCGTCATTCGCGTGCCTCTCGGTTGCGGCTGCCACTTGTCAGCGCACGCACGTAGAAGTAGCCGAGCAGCAGCATCACAATGAACAGGATCACCGAATAGGCCGAGGCGCGGCCATACTGCAGCGCCTGGAATGCCAGCGTATACACCTCGGTGATCCAGATTTGCGACGCATTCGCTGGGCCGCCACCGGTCATAATCCAGACCAGTCCGAACGAGTTCAGGTTGCCCACGAACAGCAGAATTGACGTGATGATGATTACGCCGCGCAGGCTTGGAACGGTGACATGCCAGAAGCGGTTCCACGCGTTCGCTCCATCCACGCGTGCGGCGTTTAGCAGTTGCTGGGACACCGTTTGCAGGCCTGCGAGCATCATGATCATCGCGAACGGAAACTCTTTCCACACGTTGGCGACAATCAACGAGGGCATCACGTTGGTCGTGGAGTCGAGGAAATTGATCGGTGCGTCGATGAGGTAACGGTCGTACAGCATGCCGCTGATCAGGCCGTAGTCGCTGTGGTAGAGCCAGCGCCACACGTAGGCGGCAGCGACGTAGCTGATGACGTAGGGGATCATCAGCAGACCTCTGATGATGCCACGGCCGATGAATTCTCGTTGCACGACGAGTGCGGCGCCGAGACCGATTAGGAACGCCAGAATCGTGGAGCCGACAGACCAGTAGAACGTATTGAGGGTGATGGCCCAGAAGGACGGGTCTCTCAGAATCTGCGTGTAGTTGTCTACGCCATCGAAATACCAGTTTGGCGAGCTGGGAGGCGTGTCGTAGAACGACAGGTCGATGGTGTAGACGAACGGGTAGCCGATCACCAAGAGCATCACCAACAGCGCAGGCGCGACCCAGAGGTAATCGGTGCGATGCCGAATGATTTCCCGCAGCACGCGCGAGTTAGGCCTTGCGCTGGGCGATGAGGGTTTTGATTTGCTCCGCCGCATCGTCGGCGGATTCTTTTACTCCCATTTTTCCGGTGAGGGCGTTCTGCAACATGTTGGGGACGATGTTGTTCATGATGTCCGTCGACTCTGGAATGACGGGGAATGGCACACCGTAGGGCAGCATGGAGGTGGTGACGTCGAGGAACTTGATGGAGTCCAGCCGCTGCTTCATGCCGTCAGTTTTGAATCCCTGCAAATTCCCAGGATTCGATCCCGTCCAGTTGCCCGAATTCTTGACCGACCACTCTGGCCCGCAGGTAAAGGCGATAAAGGCGTCAGCCGCCTTGCGGTCCACCTGATGGCCAGCGTACTGGTCGCCGTAGATGTGAATGTTGGATCCACCAAAGACGACGGCGCGCCGCACCGGACCGCTCGGCATGAGCCCGTATGCCATGTTGCCGACGACCTGGTCGGCAATGTCCTTGTCGGCGCCAGTGGCCTTGCTGGCCTTATCCATCATGGCCGCGTACTCGCTGGGATGCGCGATTTCCATGGCAATCTGGCCGCTGATAAACAAATCGCCGTTCTCGGTCTGCGTATTGGTCAGTGCAGAGGTCGGAACTGATTTGTCGCGTACGTACATGTCGTAGTGCGCCTGCAACGCGGCAATACCGCCGTCGTTGTTGATGAGCACCTTCTGATAGGTCGGATTGGGTTCCGCTTCGTCGAGGGCACCGCTGCCGTACGCCCACAGCACGGGCATCACGCGGAACGGCGTATTCCCAGCGTTGACGCGACCAACCATCCCGTAGCCAGCCTTGCCCGTGGCCTTCTTGATCTGCGCCGAAAACTTGACGACATCATCCCAGGTTGCGGGCGGTGTGTTCGGATCGAGTCCAGCCTTCTGGAAAATATCTTTGTTCCAGATGAAGGCCATCGTTTCATTATTGGTGGGGATGCCGTAGATCTTGCCGTTCCACATGACGGACTTGAGCGCGCCACTCCAGAAGTCTGTTTCCTTGAAGCCGAATTCCTCGAGCTGGATCTCAGCCAGCTGACCTTTTGCGGCAAACTCGGCGCCCCAGAGAATCGGCAAGCGCGCGACATCCGGCGCGGCATTGCCGGCCGCGGCCGTGCGGAGCTTGTCTAGCATCTGGTTGTAGTCCAGGTTCTGGACGTTATCGCCCATGTTCATCGGAATGTTGGGATAGGTTGCCTTCCACGCGTCCCAGAGCTTGGCGTCGTTGTCCACCTCGATCTGGGGCGAGGCTTGATTCGGCCCGACGTACCAGTAGCTGATCTGGCCCTTGTAGTCCAGTGGGGTGACCTTGGCGACTTCGGCCTTGGTGTCGACGTTCAGGGTGCCGGCCTGGGCGCGGATGCTGTCCGGGTTCCACTCGTTCGAGGTGATGCCCGTGCGTGTCCCAGTGGTGCCGCTGGCTGTTGGCGCACTGGCGCCGGAAGTGGGCGCGGCCGCGGAAGTGGGCGCCGCGGCGGGGGCGCTGGTCGGGGCAGCGGCAGGCGGGCTGGTCGGCGCGGCGGCCTGTTGCGCGCTGCGGCTGGTGCATGCCTCGATGAGCGGCATCGCCGCCAGGCCGCCGCCGGCCGCGAGCCCCCACTTTAGAAACGAACGGCGACTAACGCCTGAGTCATGACTTGACATTGATCATGGATGGTACCGAGATAGAGTGTTGACATGCCAAGCCAGAACGGGCCCATTGAGACCTCGGACATCACACGCCCGCCTCGTGCACTCATTGACTCGCTGCAGCATATCGGCAGCGCCACGGCGACCAGTGAGCTGAAACGCCTCGGCATCCGCAGCGCATTTATCCAGGGACCGGTGAGCATGACGCCTGGCGTTTCAATGGTTGGACCGGCGTTGACGCTGCAATTCATGCCAAAACGCGAGGACCTCTATCCGGAGGCCGAGTACGTTGAACCCGAACAGCAGTTGCATCGACACGTGCTGTACCACACCCAACCTGGTGACGTGGTCGTGGTCGACGCACGCGGCGACATGAGCAGCGGCGTCTTCGGTGAGATGATGATGACCTACTTTCGCGGCCGCGGCGGGCTCGGTGTGGTGATCGACGGCTGCATTCGCGACTCAGCCGAGATCAAGCACTTGGGGCTGGGACTCTGGTTGCGCGGCGTTACGCCAAACTTCCATACGCAAACTGCGATTTTCCCGTTTGCGGTGAACGTGCCAATTGCTTGTGGCGGCGTGACCGTTTTGCCTGGAGACATCATCGTCGCCGACGACGACGGGGCCGTGGTGGTGCCAACTGGACTCGCGGCCGAGCTTGCAAAGAAGGCGTCAGAACACGTGGAGTGGGAGGAGTTTTCGCGCCTGCGGCTGTCTGAAGGTGGCGATTTGCGGAAGTACTATCCGCTCACCGACGCGGCACGTGCGGAGTACGAGGAGTGGAAGGCCGCTTCGCGCAGCCCGCGGATGTAACCGATGGCGTACAGCCGGCCGTAGGCTGAATAGCTTGGCCGGTCGTTGCTGTCGCCTTCCACGGTTGGGACGTGATCGGGGCGTAAAACGCCGTCGAAACCGACGTCGCGATACGCCTCCATGCACGCCAGTAGGTCGGTCTTGCCGTCGTCATGCCAGGTCTCTTCGAACTTGTCAGCTGTTCCGCGTACGTCGCGAAAGTGCACGAAGAAGATCTTTTTCTGTTGGCCAAAGTGGCGGATGACCGAGGGCAGGTCATCCGTCATCAGCGTGAAGTTGCCCTGGCACAAGGTGATGCCGTTCACCTCACTGGGTAAGAGGTCAATCAGGCGTTGGTAGTTCTCCACGCTGCGCATGATGCGGCCCACGCCACGGATTGGTGATAGTGGCGGATCATCCGGGTGCATCGCAAGCTTCACACCTGCGCGTTCAGCAACTGGCACCACCTTGCGCAGAAAATACTCCAGGTTGGCCCACAGCTCATCCTCGGAAATGGGCCCGTTCTCGGTAGGTGGTGCATCGCGGAGCAATGAGGCATCGAAGCTTGTGACAATCGAGCCGCCGCGCGACGGTGTGTTGGTATTGGTGCGGAGCCAATTGAAGTCCGTCATCCACTCGTAGCACCACACCGGAATGCCGAGCCGCCCCATGTTTTCGATGAGGGTGCAGATGCCTGCGATCTCCTCGTCGCGCCCGGGCAATCCGCGTTTCACCAGGTTGTACGGTGGCCGCGACTCCAGCACCGCCAGCTTGAAGCCAGCGCTTTCGTAGCGCTGCTTCAGCCGCAGCAGGGGCATGAAATCCCAGGGCATGTCGGAGCCGTTGAGCGGATCATCGAGAGGCAGCTGGCCGACGACGTAGTCCACGCCCATCTGCCGACACAAGGTCCACAACGGCGTCGGCGTCGGTGGTAACACCTCCGCAAGCTCGATCATGCGTTCGCGCCGTGAGCCTTGAAGACCTCCACCATGGCGTCGTGGGCCTGCTGCACCGCATCCTGGACGCCCATACCCTTGACGATGACGTTCTGGACCATGTCGGGGATGATCAAGCGAGTCTGGATCTCACCCAGCGCCGCGAAGAGGTTCGGGTCCGGCGGCGCGGGATAGCTGATGTCACGGCCACCCTTGAGCAAGTCCGGATAGAACTGGAACTGGGGTTTGCTGGTCCAGAATTCGTCTTTGGTGCCGTCCTGATAAATCGGATACCAGCGGCCGCCGACCTTGCTGTACAACGCTTGCAGTCGCGCCGGGTCCAGCAGATAGTGGATCAGGTCTTTGCTACCATCCACGTTCTTGCTGCTCTGGAACACCGACCAGGACCACGAACCGGAGCCGCTGTACGAGCCGGATTTACCGGCTGGTATCGCGGCCATCGTCGCATTGTTGAGCAGGTCCTTGTCGTTGTCGACCATCCAGCCATAAATTGACGGTGGATTGAGCACGAACGCGGCTTGTTTTTTCTGGAACGCCGCGTTGTTGCCGGTGTCGTCCCAGGTCGGAGAATCTGGCGGGATGATCTTGGCGTCCCACCAGCCCTTGATGCGATTGATCGCCATCACCGTTTCAGGACTGTTCAGTGCGACTTTGCCACTCTTGTCGACCAGGGTGCCGCCGTCGTTCCAGATGATCGCCACGGTGTTGCCGAAGCAGTCCGGCGTTCGACCCAGCGTGAAGCCGAACGCGTACACGTTGGGAGGATCGTTGATCTTCTGGCACATCGTGGTCAGGTCGTCGAGCGTTTTCGGCGGATCGGTTGAGCCGCTGGCTTGCTTGATCAGGTCCGTGCGCGCAAACATCGGCGACGTGTCCGCCTCGAACGGAATGCCGTAATACGTGCTACCGATTTTGTAGAGTGGATCGACGTAGCTCCAGAAGCCGCCCGCCTGCGTGCTGGTCGCTTTCCAGACGTCGGATACGTCGGCGAAGAGCTGGCGGCTGGCGTAGTCCACCACGTTGGAGGCTGCCGTCAGCATCACCACGTCAGGTGGAGCTTTGGCCTCGATAGCCGCGGCGAGCTTCTGGGGGAACTGGGCGTTCTCCACGACCACGTATTCGACCTGGGTGTTGTTGGCTGCGCCCCACTGGGTGATCTGATCGCCCAGAAGTTTGTCGCCGTCCGGGGTGAAGGATTGCCAGCCCCACACAGTGAGCTTGCTGCCGTTGGACTTCGCGGCTCCAGGCGTCCCGCCCGCCGGCGCGGCCGCGGGTGCGGTGGTTGGTGCTGGCGCTGTCGCCGGAGCGCACGCAGCCGTCAGCGCTAGACCTGCGGAGACACCGAGGTATCGGAGAAATTCACGGCGTTCCATTTTTGCCTCCTGTTGCATGGCTTCTGGTGCCGACAACCGTGGACGGACAAAGTACCAGGAAAGTTCCTTTGTGAAACCTCTCTTGTGTGGCATTAGCCCTTCACGCTTCCGGCGGCGAGACCGGATACCACCCAACGTTGTGAGATGACATACACGAGTGCGGGTGGAATTGTGCCCATGAGCGAAGCCGCCATCATTGGTCCCCAGGGAAAGGTATCGCCTCGGACCAGACCAATGAGTCCGACAGTCAACGTCTTTTGCGAGTCGCTGCCGATGAACACCAGTGCATACAGGAATTCGTTCCATGAAAGCGTGAATGCAAACAGCGCGACGACCGCGAGCGCAGGCAAGGCAATTGGAACCATGATGCGCGCAAGCGCCTGGACGCGCGAGCACCCGTCAATCAATGCCGCGTCTTCGAGTTCCGACGGCACATTGCGGAAGTAGCCAATCATCATCCATGTCGCGAATGGCACCGTGAATGTCAGGTACGTGACCATCAATCCGACGATATTGTCAATGAGTCCCAGCGAGTAGATGACCTGGAACATCGGAATAAACAGGAGCGAGCCGGGCACCAGGTACGTGACCACGACTGCTCGGGCCACCCATGGGCGACCGGTAAAGGCCAGCCGTACGATGGCGTACGCGGCCAGCGTGCCAATAGCCATCGCCAGGGTCGTGGTCACCAGCGTCACCACCAGGCTGTTCTGGATGTAGTGCAGGAATGGCGTCTGCGTGAGCACGAATGCGAAATGGTCGCCGGTGATCTGGCTCGGAAACAGCGATGCTTCGCGATAAATGAGCAAGTTGGGTTTGATCGCAGTAACGATGATCCAGTAAAGCGGTACGACCGTCCAGATGCCGAATAGCAGCAGGCCCGCCGTGCGAACCAAGGTGCGGAGGAGTCGACCGCGAGAGCGTGTCACCGGTCGGATGCCAGCATGCGTTTGGTGAGAAAGTAAATCAGCACCATGAACACCGGTGTGAAGACGAGTGAGATTGTTGCACCCATGCCGAGTCGCTGGGCACCGGCCACACCCACTTGATAAGCGAGCATCGGAAATGTCATGGTTGCACCGGCTGGGCCGCCATTGGTCAGTACGTAGACGAAGTTGATGCTGGTCGCGGTCCAGATCGAGGACAGCATCGCGGTGATGAGAATGATGTTGCCGAGGCCTGGCAGCGTGATGTGGAGAAACCGCCCGAACACGTCCGCGCCGTCGATTTCGGCTGCTTCGTACAACTCGCCAGGGATCGCCTGCAGTCCCGCCAGGAACATCATCGCCCAGAAGGGCGTACTCGCCCACACCACCGCGACCACCACCGCCCACAGCGCAAGGTCGTAGTTGGCGAGCCACTGAATGAGATCGTGCGTCAGTCCGAGGCGCAATGCGAGCAGATTGAGCAATCCTTCCGCGCTGCCGTCGTACATCCATTTCCAGGTCAGGCCAACGATCAGACTCGGCACTGCCCACGGTAGGAAGAACAGCGCGCGTAGCACGCTGCGACCCCGGAAATTCTCGTTCAGGAGGAGGGCCATGGCCAGGCCGAGCACGAACTTGCACACGAGCGCCGAAAGCGTGAAGAGCAGCGTGACCCGTACCGACTGCCAGAACTGTCCGCTCAGGTCGCGGCCGGTGAACAGGTCCTGGTAATTGCCGAGGCCAACCCAGACCGCCGGACTGCCAACCAGCTTGGCCTGGAAGCTCAGCAGAATGGCCGAGAAGAACGGATACCCGATCAGGCCAACCAGCACCAGCAGGCATGGCGCCAGGAAGAGCCACGCGGTGGCCCAATCCCTTCCGAGAAGGTGCCGCAGACGCACCGTAGCAGGTGAGACGCCGCCGAACCTCGTGCCGACAAGGTCGGTGGGTTGAACACGGCCGAGGGAACCACCGGTCATTTACGCCCCGATCAACGGGTAGGCTACCATTGCCAGCCGGTGGCTGCGCCAGTCCTTCGAGTTGATGACCTGCGCGTCTGGTATCACACCGGCCGAGGTCCTGTAAAAGCGGTCGATGGCGTCACCTTCGACGTGATCTCGGAGGAACGGCTCGGTCTCGTCGGCGAGTCAGGCTCAGGTAAGTCAACCATCGCGCTTGCGCTGATGCGGTTGATCCGCCCACCGGGCAAAATTGAAAGTGGCAGCATTCGGCTGGATGGCGTCGACGTGCTCGAGGTTTCCGAGGAGCACATGCGCCGCCTGCGTCTTGCGACACTTGCCCTCGTGGCGCAAGGCGCCATGAATTCGCTCAACCCCGTCGTTCGCGTGCGCGAGCAAATCGTCGACGCCATGCACGATCACGACGAGCACCTCCCGGCGCGCGCCGCCAACGAGCGCGTGATTTCGCTGCTCGACCAGGTTGGGCTACGACCGGAGGTGGCTGACCGATTCCCACACGAGCTGAGCGGTGGGATGAAGCAGCGCGTATGCATCGCAATTGCGATCTGCTTACGACCGAAAGTCATCATTGCCGATGAGCCCACCAGCGCGCTAGACGTGGTCGTCCAACGCCAGGTGATGGAAACGCTAGAGCGCGTTCAGGAGATGCTCAATGCATCCGTGGTGTTGGTCGGCCACGACATGGGTTTGATGGCCCAGTTCGTGGATCGACTCGGTGTGATGTACGCAGGTCGCCTGGTAGAAGTGTCGCCGGTGAACGACGTGTTCGCCGAGCCACTGCATCCGTATACGCAGCTGCTCATCGCTAGCTTGCCATCATTCGAACACAAGGGCACGTTTCGCGGCATTCCTGGCCTTGCACCATCACTGCTCGATCGACCGAGCGGATGCTCGTTCCACCCGCGCTGCCCGCACGCGATGCCACGCTGCTCGATTGAGGACCCGTCGCTAACGGAGGTCCGGCCGGGCCGCTGGGTGGCCTGCCACCTTTACGATGCATCCTCAGTAACACCATGACCGCGTTACTGGAAGCGCGCAAAGTCACCAAGGCCTTCGGTGGCGGCCTGCTCGATAAACGCGTGACCGTCGCTCTCGACGATTTTTCGTTTGCGATCGAGGAGAATCCACGCGTTACGGCAGTGGTCGGCGAAAGTGGCAGCGGCAAGACCACGCTGGCGCGGCTGCTATTGGGCCTCATCAGCCCGACGACCGGGCAAGTGCTCTACGACGGGCACGACCTCCGCCACCTCACTGGAGAGCAACGCCGCGCATTTCTACGCGACGTGCAAATGATTTTTCAGGATCCGTACGAGGTCTACAACCCGTTTTATCGCGTCGAACATGTCCTGGAAACACCGATCGCGGAGTTCAAGCTCGCCAGTTCACCACAGGCGCGCCGCGCGCTGATCCAGGAGTCGCTTCGCGCGGTCGGGTTGCGGCCCGACGAAACGCTTGGGCGCTATCCGCACCAGCTCAGTGGTGGACAACGGCAGCGGATTATGGTCGCGCGTGCGGTGCTGATGCGACCTCGATTGATTATTGCCGACGAGCCCGTGTCGATGGTCGACGCCTCCCTGCGAGCCACCATCCTGGAGAGTCTCAGTCAGCTCAATCGAGACTATGGGATGTCCATCATCTACATTACGCACGACCTGACGACGGCGTACCAGATCAGCGACAACATCATTGTGCTGTACCGTGGCTCAGTTGCCGAGGCCGGGACGGTGGACCTGGTTGTGCGGGAGCCAAAGCATCCGTACACGCAGCTGCTCATTCAGTCCGTGCCGCAGCCGAATCCCTCTCTGGCATGGGGCTCGACGGACATTCGAGCTGAGACGGCTGACGTTTCGAACGGGACCATGCAGGTGGAGGTTGGCGGCGCGGTCGGTCTGGTGCCCACGGCCGCGGCGGTTTCGGCGGCCGCGAAAGCTCGCGGAGGCCATCTGCTGACTGGCTGTCCATTCGCGGATCGCTGTCCGCACGTGATGGCCATATGCCGTGAGAATCCGCCACCGCTGTTTCGTATCGACCAAGGCCGCGTGGCGACGTGTTTTCTCTACCGCGACAGGGAAGTCCTGAGCTCAGAACAATTGGGCGAGGTGTTCTAGATTCAGCAGTCGAAAGGCTCAGTCTAGGACGAGTTTTCTTTGGCAGTCGAAAGACTGCGGTCTTTCTCCCCAGGGGCTACGCGCCCCTGGACCCCGCCGGTCGAGCGCCGAGACTCCCGCACGGCGGGCACTTCTGCCACGATGGTCGGAGCGCGCTCATGCGCCATTGTTGGCAGCGCGCCTCCTAAGGCTTGGGGTTCTGTGCGCACGTGCAGTTGGAACGCCAGGCATCGGCCGAAGGCCCGGGGATAAAAGGGGCGGAGCCCCTTCGCCGCGCAGCGGCGTGCCAAGCGCAGCGTCGGCGCCGATCATGATCGGCGCCGCCAGGCGGAGCATGCTCCGCCTGGACGGGTACGCGCATGCGCGTGCCCGCTCCAAATTAAAGTGACCTTCTCGTCCGCGGGTTTGCCCATTCGTCGAGTCCGGCTGAGAGGCCGAAGAGACCCATGAACAGCATGATCACGACGATGATCGGTGGCAGGAACCACCACCACATGCCCTGGAGCAATGCGCCGTAAAAGATGACCCAGTAGATCGTCATCCCAATGGTGGGCGAGTCCACGGCGCCAAGGCCTAAGGCTTCGAGGCCCAGAGAGGCAAGGATGGCGGAGGCAACCGCGGCAACCAATGATGCCGCCAAATAGGGCAAGAGGTTCGGCATCAGCTCCAGAAAGATAATTCGCAAATTGCTTGCGCCAGAAAGTCGTGCCACGTGCACGTAGGCTCGCTCGCGCATAGTGAGCACCTGCGCGCGAATGGTGCGAGTAGGCCACAGCCAACCTAACGCCGCCACAACCAGTGCCATTTGCGGAACGGTCATGGCACTGTGGATCGAGATTGCCACAATGATGAGCACCAGGAAGGTCGGAATCGTGAGTCCGACATCCACCAGGCCGCGTACGAACGCATCCAGCAGCCCACCGTAGTACGCACCGGCAAAGGCGAGGATGGTTCCAATGGCAACGCCGAGCAGTCCGGCGGCGAGGCCAATGAACAGGGTCAGCGGAATCCCAGAAATCATCACCGCCAACAGGTCGCGACCCTGGCTGTCCGTGCCGAGCGGAAACTGGGCTGACGGGGGCCGTCCGGCGGGGACTGACAAGGGTTTGTACAGGTCAACTTTGTAGAGCAGGTGGCCCAAAATGACGAAGAGGGCAAGTGCGCCAAGCATGATCAGACCAATCAGCAACTGCTGATTGCGAGCAATGTACTGGAGTCCGCTGCGCGCCTGGCCACGGAACTGGCTCTCAACAGGCGTCTGGACGGTGGGAGCAGCCTGACCTACCGCGATGCCCACGTGCTCAGTGCCTCCAAACTTCAGGCGCGCGCATAGGTGATTCGCGGATCGATTTTCGGATAAATGAGATCAAGCACGAGCGTCGCCACGGTGATGGAAACGATCACGCCAAAAACGATGCCTTCGATGGCGAAATAGTCATACGCCTTGATGGAGTGATACAGCACATTGCCGATGCCAGGGTAACTGAACACGATCTCGACCAGAAGGGCGCCCGAGAGGATGTGGCCGATCGTGAGACCGAGGGCTGTGAGCTGTGGGAGCATGGCATTGCGGCCGGCGTAGCGGAAAAAGACGGTTCGGTCTTTGAGGCCTTTGGCCTCGGCGTACTGCACGAAATCGTCGTGCTGCACGCTCACCATCATTGCCCGCATGCCGAGGGCCCAGAAGCCGATGGAGGACAGAATGATAGAGAGTCCGGGGAGGATGCTGTGCCAGGCGACGTCCTTGAGGAACTCCGGGTCGGACCAGTTGGGGATCGTGCCCGGGGTGTACGCGCCGAACAGCGGGAACCAGTGGGTCTGGAAGCTCAGGATCCAGAGAAGGATCAGGCCCAGCATGTAGTACGGCACGGCCGAAAGTGTGAGGAATGGCGGCAAGAGGACGTTGACGACGAATTTGGGTGTTTTTGGCCACGCCAGCAAGCCGCCGAGGAAGATGCCCACGCTGAAGGCGATGGCTGTCGAGATGCCGAGCAGGGCCAGCGTCCAGGGGAGGGCATCCAGCATCAGCGTGCTTACCCGCGTCGGGTAATTGGCCATCGAGAAGCCGAAGTCCAGGTGCGAGATGTTCCACAGGTACGTGAGGTATTGCTGCCAGAGGGGTTTGTCGAGGCCGAATTCGGCGTCGAACTCGTGGACCATCTGGTCAATGTTGGACTGCACGTAGCCGCCAGCCGCGGCCTGTTGCAGCAGCGCTTCCCGGATGGCGTTGCCGCCTGAAAGGCGCGGGAGGACGAAATTGATGGTGGCGGCAACCCATACCACGAGCACGAAGAGCGCCAGCCTCTTGAGGAGGTAATCGAGTCTCATTGGATTAGGATGTTGTTGCCGCCACGGGACGTGCGCTCCGCTAGCCTCCCGCGGGTTTCAGCTCGTTGAGGATCAACTGGAACGTCAAGTGCCAGAACGCGCCATTGACGTACGGATTGTCCTTGTTTGGCCATCCCGTCCAGTTGGTGTTGTTGTACGGAATGCGGTGATACCAGTTCTGGATCGGAATATCCGGCAGCTCGGGTAGCCAGATGGCCATAGCCCGTTTGAACTGGTCCAACAGTTTCGCCTGGTCCGAGGCGGGCGTCACCGCCATCTCGTCGACGATCTTGTCGTAGTCCGCGTTCTTCCACTTCGAGAAGTTGGAGGCGTGCGACCCAGGGATCGCCACGGATTGGCTCTGGTACAGGAACATGGTGTCGTACGGATCGGAGTTGACACTGCCGCCGTGACCGTACAGCGCACCGATGTAATCCCCGGTCGTAAAGCGAACGTCCTCGTCCGGCGGATGCACAAACGTCGTGTCAATGCCACCTTTTTTGAGCATTTCCGCCATTACCGGGCCGATATCGTCGAACAGTCCAGGAATACCGCCGATCTCCAATGAAAGATGTCCGTTGGAGTCCGCCCAGAATCCATCGCTGCCCATCGTGTAGCCCTTGCCCTTGAGCAGCGCGGCAGCCTTGTCGAGGTTGTACTCGTTGGTTGGGTATTGATCCAGGAGGTCCTTGATCTCGTCGACGAACGGTTTCAAACCGACATAGCTGTCCGGGCTTGGGAATGGCAGCTGATCCGGCGTGCTGGCGCCGCCGAACGCGACATCGATGAGTTGCTGGCGGTCCAGCGAATAGCTGAGCGCCCAGCGCACGTCCTTGTCCGTAAACGGAGGCTTGGTGGTGTCGACGTACAACGAAGTCGGCCACCAGTCGGTGTACCCGTAGGGTGGATCCTTGCCGGCCCACCCCTGGATCTTCGGATTCTGCGCCAGCACCTGCTTGATGGTGTTGGGCCGCAAGTCGACCGAACAGTCAATGGCATTGCTGATGTGGGCCTGCGCGGTCTGCGTTTCACCTGGATATGGCAGATACACAATGCGCTGGACGGCCGGCATGGCTTTGACCAGCCCGGCTTTGACGGCCCACCAATCCGACCGGAGATCGATGACCTTCTGATCAGCGGAGGATGCGACGACCTTCCACGGTCCGGTGGTCACCGGCCAATCTTTCGAAAGGTCGAAGGCGGTGAACTTCGACCAGTCGTCGGACTGGCTGAAGATGTGCTGCGGCACCATGTAGAGCCCCAGGTCGTAGCGGTACATCATCATGTACATGAACTTCGGCGAGGGGATTTTGAAGTTTACGAGGACGGTGTTGTCGTCCTGGGCGGTGGCGTTGTCGAGGAATTGAGCGATCTGGGCGCCGAATTTGATTTTGGCTCCCTGACGTGCCGACTCGGTGATGGTGAAGGCGACATCCTTCGCGCTGAATGGCTGACCGTCGCTCCAGTTGATCCCGGAGCGTGTCTTGATGGTGAGCGACTTGTAGTCCGGGCTGAACTGATAACTCTCGGCCAGCCACGGAATCTCTTTGTTCGCAAACGCGCTGTAGAAGTACAGCGGTTCGTAGAAAATGCCAGGCCCGTTCTGGTGGTTGGCATCTGGCGAATACGGATTCCAGAGCTCGTAATCCACGTACTTGCCGTCGCGCCCCGACCACATGAGGACCAACTGTTTGTTGCGCGGCACCTGCGCGACCTGCGCTGGAGCGGTCTGCGCCGCGGCCGTAGGCGCGGTTGTTGGTGCCGCGGCAGGCGCGGTCGTGGGTTTCGCGGCTGCTGGCGCCGTGGTCGGCGCCGCGGCTGGGGCGGTGGTTGGAGCCGCCGCTGGCGCAGCGGTCGAGGCGGCTGGCGGTGCGGCGGGCGTGCACGCTGCAAGCAATGCCGCCGTTCCCCCGAGGACCGCGGCCCGCAAGAATAGCCTGCGGTTAAGTGATCGTTCGATCATGGACAGCCACCTCCGCGGATTGGACCGAAGTGCTTTGCCTTTGTGACCAGGTTTGTAACGGAATCAAGGCCTGAGCCGAGCATATTGGGGGGGTCCCGGGTTGTCAAACACACTCGACTGATCCGGACTTGACGTCCGTCCCGTACTATGGCGGGCGCACCTGACCCAGTGAGCACGGTGCGCTCAAAATCTGTGGAGGGAAGAATGGTTCTATCCATACCTACCCGTCTTGTGCGACTCGCTTTCGCAGGCGCACTGTGTGCAGGGCCGCTGATGGCCGCACCGGTTGCGCGGGCGGCGCAGACCGTCAAAGTCTCGGCTGGCGCCGAGTCACCCGGTGGAGACGTCCAGTTGCTGGAGTTTGCTCCAGTCAACGTCACCATCAATACGGGCGACACCGTGACGTGGAGCCTCGATTCGACCGAGTTTCACGACGTGATTTTCACGGGTGGAGGACAGCCGCCTGACTTCGTCCAGCCAGGGCCAGACGGCGTCTTTATCAATCCACTCGTCGCCATGCCACAAGGTGGCACCTCATACGACGGCAGCGGCGTCGCTGGCAGCGGCCTGCTCAACAAGGGCCAGACCTACAGCCTGACATTCTCCAAGGCCGGCACCTATACCTATTACTGTGCGATCCACCAGGGCATGGTGGGTACCGTTCAGGTCCAGGCGCCGGGACAGACCGTTGATACCCAGGACGCGATCGATGCGCGCAAGGCCGCACAGGTCGGCAGTGAGATCGACAGCAAAGGCGTGCCAACGATCATGACCAACCAGGGCGAGCTGCCGACCGAAGGCTCGACCATTGGTGTGGTCGCCGGAGCGCAGAACGGGCCGACCGACGTGCAGCGCTTCTTCCCACCGCGCGCGGTGATTCACGCGGGCGACTCGGTGACGTGGGTGTGGAAGACGCAGGACACGCCGCACACTGTGACCTTCCTGTCGGGTGGGCCTGTGCCTGACGTGGTCGTGCCACAGCCGCAGCCCAATGGCCCGCCCAAGCTGCAGCTCAACCCGATGGTGCTGGCGCCGAGTGGTGATCCGACCAACTGGAACGGCGGCAGTTTCCTCAACTCGGGGTTCTTGCAGCCGATGCCAGGCCAGCCGACACCCACGTTCACGGTGCATTTCAACAACCCGGGCACGTACGACTACATCTGCGTGCTGCATGAGGGCATGGCGGGCACCATCCAGGTCCTCGAGTAGCGCCGCTCAAGTTCGGGGGCGCTTCGGTCGATCCTTGACTGATGCGCCCCCGCCTCAGCCGCATATCCCTCACCGGGCTGCGCGCTGTGCTGGCCGCGAGGCGAGCTCATCGTGAGCTGCTCGAGCAGGCCGCGGACGCCATCTTTCTGGCCAGCCCGGACGGCAGGTTCGTCGACGTCAACGCGCGCGCCTGCGAGTTGCTGGGCTACAGTCGCACCGCGCTGCTGGGTCGCAACATCGGCGATGTGCTGACGCCCGAAGGCGCCGCGGGAGGCAAAGAGCGCATGGCAGCGCTGCGCGCCGGCGAGACGCTCTTGAGCGAGCGCGAGCTGGTCCGATCCGATGGCAGTCTGGTCCCGGTCGAGGTCAGCACGCGGCTGCTTTCGGACGGTCGGCTGCAAGGCATCGCTCGCGACATCACCTCACGGCGGGCTGCCTACGCGGCGCTGCGCGGCAGTGAGGAACGCCTACGCCTTGCCCTCGAGAGCGCAACCACCGGCATCTGGGAGCACGATTTCACCACGGGGCAAACGGTGTGGTCTGCCCTGGCGCGCGCGATCGTTGGTGTGAGCGAGGACGCGCCGGCGGGTCTGGCGACCTTCGTCGGGCGTGTACACCCGGATGACAAAGACGCGGTGTCCAACGCGTTCGCCGTGGCGAGCGAGACTGGCGAAGAGTTCAATTGCCAGTTCCGAACCGTGGAGCCTGATGGCAAAATCCGCTATCTGACCAGTATTGGCCGGATGCACCTGGACAGCACGGGCCGACCGCTGCGAATGGTCGGAACCGTGCGCGACATTACGGAACGCAAACTCGCGGAGACGGCATTGCAGTCGAGCGAGGCCCGGCTCCGGGCGATCGTGAACGCCGCCCCGGACTGCGTCAAGCTGCTCGACCGCGACGGCCGGTTGCTCGACATGAATCCGGCTGGTCTGGCGATGATTGAAGCGGAGAGCCTGACCGAAGTCATGGGTGCGCAGGCGAGCTCGATCGTGGTGCCAGAGCATCGAAAGGCGTTTGAGAGCCTGACCGACTCGGCCTTTCACGGCGAGTCCGCCAGTGGCGAATTCGACACGATCGGACTGCGCGGGGCGCGCCGCTCGCTGGAGAGCAACGTGGTGCCCCTCCGCGACGAAACCGGTGAGATCATTGCGGCGCTGGCAATCAGTCGCGACGTTACCGACCGGAAACGGACCGAAGCCGCACTGCACGCCAGCGAGCAACGCATGCGCTCAGTGCTCGAGCAGAATCGGCTGCTGATCGACAACGCCAACGATGTCGTCATCGCCTATGACACGCGCGGTCGCCTGACTTTTGCGAATCAGCGCTGGGAAGCGCTCAGCGGCTACACGGTCGAGCAGGCGCTGCAGATGTCGGTGGCCGATCTAATCCACCCTGACGATCGACCGGCAGTGATGGCCAACATGCGCAAACGCGTAGCCGGTGGCGACGTGCCGATCAATTATCCAATGCGCATCGTCCGCCGGAATAGGGAAGTGCGCTGGGTGGAGGCAAACGTCAGTCTCATTCGCGACGGAGGGCAGGTGGTTGGCTTGCAGGCGTTTGTGCGCGATGTCACGGAGCGGTTCGCGGCGGAAGAGGAACGTCGTCGACTCGCGGCGATCGTGGAGTCATCGCAGGACGCCATTATCAGCCGCACGCTTGATGGAACAATCACGAGTTGGAATCGCGGGGCGGAACGGTTGTACGGCTACACGGCCGAGGAGGCAATTGGCCAGCACATCCAGGTGCTGGTTCCGTCGGAGCAAAAGTCCGTATCCGACGTCGTGATGGCGCGTGTTGCGCTTGGCGAGCACGTGGAGATCCACGAAGCGGAGCGCATTGGCAGCGATGGGCGGCGGGTTCACGTTTCGGCGACGGTATCGCCTATTCGCGACCATGCTGGCAACGTCATCGGTGCCGCGTCCATTGCGCGTGACATCAGCGAGCGAAAGCAGGCGGAGGAAGCGCTGGCGCGTCAGGCGCGCCACGACGCATTGACCGGACTGCCGAATCGGATGCTGCTCCAGGAGCGGCTGGATGTGGCGATCGACCGTTTGAATGCGCGCCGGACTCCGCTTGCATTGGTGCTGCTGGACCTCGACCGCTTCAAGGAAGTCAATGATGCGCTTGGACATGGCGTCGGCGACGCGGTCTTGCAAGAAGTGGCAGAACGGCTGCGAGATGCGGTGCGAAGCAACGATACGATTGCGCGGTTGGGTGGCGACGAGTTCGCCGTTCTCCTGGTTGATGCTGACGAAGGCACGGCCTTGCAGGTTTCTCACCGCGTGCGGGCCGCGCTGGCAGAACCAATCGCGCTCGGCGGGCTGACCCTGGATGTCGGCGCCAGCATTGGCGTAGCGCTCGGGCCGGAACACGGTCAGGATCCGGCAACCTTGTTGCGTCGCGCGGATCTTGCGATGTACGCGGCCAAGCGCGCCGGCGAGGGCATCAGTCTGTTTACTCCCGACCTCGATCGCGATAACGCCGAACGTCTCGGACTGACTGGAGAGCTGCGCGCAGCCATCGAACGCAACCAGCTCGTGCTGCACTATCAGCCGAAAGTCGCTCTCAGTGATGGACGCGTTATCGGCGTCGAGGCGCTGGTACGATGGGAGCATCCAACGCGCGGATTGTTGCGACCGGACCAGTTTATTTCGGTAGCTGAGCAGGCCGGTCTTATCGAGCCATTGACGTACTGGGTCTTGCGGGCCGCTCGCGCACAACAGGCGCAGTGGCAGTCGGCGGGACTGCAGCTGAGTATGGCGGTGAATCTGTCGGCGCAGTCGTTGCGAGACTCCAACCTGCTGGAAACGGTTCGGGATGTGCTGATTGCGCATCCGGACTGCCATGCTGGATTCGAGCTGGAGCTTACGGAAAGCATGCTGATGAGCGATCCGGCGCGCGCTCGCAGCTTGTTGGCGAGCTTGCGCGGAATGGGCGTGCGCGTTGCCGTTGACGATTTTGGGACCGGCTATTCGAGCCTGGCGTATTTGAAGCGATTGCCGCTGGACGAGTTGAAGATCGACCGGTCGTTCCTGCGCGACGTGGCCTCTGACGTGCGCGATGCCGCGCTGGTTCGTGCCACAATCGACCTGGGACACACGCTCGGCCTGTGCGTCGTGGCCGAAGGCGTCGAGGACGCAGACTCGCTGGTGTTGCTCAAGGACATGGGGTGCGACGAGGTCCAGGGATATTACGTGAGTCGGCCAGTGGGGCCAGAAGCGCTGGCGCGCTGGGCGCGCACCTGGCGGCTCGAGCTAGGCGGGTCGCTGTCGCGCGCCGCTTGACGCGCCCCGCGCACAGTGGTACACCATATGTACGGACATTATGGGCGAGGAGTGCAGCTTGGTCCGCTGCACTCCGCATCCCGCCGAGCTATTTCTCTACGCCCGTGACTACCACGCCCTGAACGAAGACGCGCTGCGCCAGCAGGAACACGGTGACGGGCAGTGCCAGGGCCATGAGCGCGGTCGCCTGGATTAGCTGCGGCAGCTGCACGAACTGGCCAGTGAAATAGGACATGCCGACTGAAATCGGCCAGAGCTCCTCATGTCCGACCAGGTACACCAGCGGCGCAAAGAAGTCGTTCCATGCGAAAAAGAAGTGGAACAGACACACCGTGACAATGCCCGGCCACGCCTGCGGCACGATGACCGACAGCAACGTGCGAATTGGACCTGCGCCGTCCATCATCGCGGCCTCGTCCAGGTCACGCGGAATGCTCATGAAAAACTGGCGTAGCAAAAACACGTTATAGGCGTTGCCGAAGAAATGTGGCACCAGCAGCGGCAACCAGGTGCCAACCCAGCCAATGCGGTTGAACAGCGTGTAGGTGGGCACAATCGTCACTTGCTGAGGCAGGATGATCGTGCACACCAGCACCATGAACAGGATCTGTTTGCCCGGCACGTGAAAACGTGAAAAGCCGTACGCAACGACGGTTGCCGAACAAACCGCGCCAATGGTGCCGATGACCGCGATGGCGATGGTATTGAAGAACAGCCGTCCAAAGTTGGTGATATTCCAGGCCTCGACGAAATTGGACCAGCGCGGTGCGAAGGTCCAGACCTTGTCGAGCGTGCGCCAGCGGCCCTGCCAGTCAATTGGCTGAGAGGGATCCTTCGGATCCAGGAAGGTGCTTGCCTCGCGACCCGGTTTGTAGAGCGCGAGCTGGCGCATCGTGCCATCGATCGGCACGTTGTACAGATCGTAGGTCTGATCCTCATACGTGAAGTGCGCCGGCTCCGATGGCCAGAACGGCTGACCGGACTCGATCGTCGCGGTGCGTAGTGAGAGTGCCGCCGCATAGGCGAGCGGCATGAGGTACACGCTCACCAGCATGATCGCGAAAAGCGAGAGCGTGCCGGCGAGCATCATCCCGCGCAGCTGGCGTGACAGCACTGGCGTGGAGCGAGCCACGTCATACCCGGGTTTGGTTGCAACGCCAGTAACCGCGGCCATGCTAACGGTCTCCGCTCGCGTAATAGACCCAGCGCCGTGCACCAGCGAACAGACCCAATGTCACGATCAACCCGACCACGAACAGCGCCCATGCCAGAGCTGAGGCATAGCCCATGTGGTAGTACACGAACGCTTCCTTGTAGAGGTTCATCATGTAGAACAGCGCGGAGTTATTCGGGCCTGCCGTATTCTGGAAGAGCACGTAGGCGGTGAGAAAATATTGAAGAATCTGAATGACCGCGAGCACCAGACAGTAAAAGATGACCGGCGAGATCATCGGCAGGCTGATGCGAAAGAAACGGTAGAACGGACCGGCACCGTCGACTTTGGCCGCGTCGTACAACTCCGACGGGACACCCTGGAGTCCTGCCAACATGATGACCATGTAGTTGCCAACGCTCCAGGTGCTAATCAACGCCAGCGCCGGAATCACCCATTGCGGATCGTTCAGCCAGTCCGGCGCCGGTAGCCCGAAAGCTTCCAGCGAGAGGTCCAGCCAACCCGTGTGGAGGTTGAGCACACCCTGCCAGATGGCCGCCGCGGCGACGCCCGGAATAAGCACCGGCAGGAAGAACAGCGCACGGAACAGTGGCTTGGCAATCAACCGGTTGGAGTTCAACAACAGCGCCATCACCAGCGGCAATGCCAGCATGATCGGGAGTGCGATCAGCAAGAAATTGCCGGTCACCAGCAGTGACTTGGTGACGAGCTGGTCAGTGAGCAGGTGGCTCCAGTTCTCCAGGCCGATGAAGCGCACCTGGTCGGAGCGCACGAGCACCAGGTCGGTGAACGATGCGCCCAACGACACCAGCATGGGGCCCGCGAAGAAGAGGACAAACCCCAGGAGCCAGGGCGCAAGGAAGAGCAGCCCCCACATGCTCTCCTTGCGACCGAGTGAAGTGCCCATTGGACGCATCACGCTCAGGTGTTCCTGTTCAGGACCTTTGAACTAGACCTCAGTGGCGAACCTCATCATAGATCGCCTGCAGGGTGGCTTGTAGCCGCTGCGCCTCGGCGTTGATGTCCAGCCCTGGTGTCGTGTCGATCAGGGTCTGGAAGTCGGTAGTTGCCTGGCGCGCCTTCAAGAAGTTGGGCAGGCCTTCTTCGTGATTCGGCACGTCGATGTAGGCGAGGCTGTCCTGGGCCACCTGCCAGTCAACCTTGACTGGCGCAAATTTCTGGTCCAGCCCGCCAAAGAAGTCGCTCTGCATGCCCTTGATTGCCGGCATGGCACCGTAGACCTGCAGCAGGTCCTTATTGGTGATCAGGTACTTGTAGGCCTGGAAGGCTTCGTTCGGATGGGTGGTTGCCTTCATGATGCCGAAGGTATCGGCGTGCAGCTCCGCGGTGGTCTTCCCCTGGTACGACGGAACGACGGCAATGTCCCAGTTCTTGACCTTGCCGCCCGTGCTGACCGGGTCAATGGTGCCCGTGTACCACATGTGCGTGTAGGCCATCGCCAGGTTGCCGGAGTTGAACACGTTGCCCTGTCCGAACAGATCGCTGTTGCGATACGCGTCATTGGGCATCCAGTGGTCAACGAACATGCCGCCATAGAAGAAGTTCCAGGCAGCCAACCATTGCGGCGGAATTACCGCCACGCCTTCGTTGGTCGCCATGCGATCGGCGCCAAACAGCGTGCCCATTGCGCGCGGATCGGTCTTGTACTGCAGATCGAAGCCAAACTGCACGATGTGATCCGGTTGGAAGCCAGCCTCGGTCGCGTCATTGCCCTTGTCGTCGACCGTGAGCTTCATGGCCAGATCGCGGAGTGTGTCGAAGTTCCATTCCTTGCCCATGTACGTGTCGCCGAAATGCTGCGGCGGATAAGGCAGGCCGGCCTCGTCGAATAGATCCTTGTTGAAGTACACGAACGACGGATAGACAGCGAATGGAATACCGATCAGACCCTGACCGGGCAGGTTGTAGTTTTGCACGACGGACTGGTCGTACACGCTCATGTCGTAGTTGTTCGCCTGAATGAGTGGCGACAGGTCCAGCCAGTTGCCATCGAACGTAGCGCGGCCGACCGTACCAACCGGTCCGACGATGTCGGGGACATTGCCCGCGGCAATCTGCGTTGCAAGCGTCGTCGACGCGACACGGTTATCAACAATCTGCAACGTCAGATAAATCGAATTCTGTGATTTGTTGAACGCGTCTACCACCGCACGCTGTGTGGCAATCTGTGCTGGATTTCCGCCGGTTCCCAGACCGACGTACCACTTCACAACCGTGCGGCCACTGGCCGCATTCGGATCGAACGTATCGAGAGCTACCGGAGTCGGCGTCGGGGGAATTGTCGTCTGGGCCTCGGCCGACAAGGCACTGGAGCCAAGGAGCGCCAGCGCAAGTAGCGAGGCTCCCCACCTGAGCGCGGTGCGTTTGAGCATCGTGTCCTCCCACGAAGTGTGAAAAAATCGCCAGGCGAAAACGTCAGCGCCCGCTGACCAGGACTGAGCCTCCTTTCGGATTGGGTTGGCTTCTTTCTGAACCACCACTGGATTCGCGCACCACCAGCTGCCCGAACAAGCGCACCGACCGCGGCGCGCTTTCGCCCCTGATTTGCTCGATCAACAACTGGATGGCTTCGGTCGCCATTATGCCGATGGGTTGCGCCACGCTGCTAAGTGGCGGAGTAGCGCTCACCGCCAGCACCAGGTCGTCGAAGCCGACGATGGCAACATCCTCCGGCACGCGCAAGCCCGAATTGCGGACCGCCTCGAGGGCGCCCACTGCCATCCGGTCGCTCGCGGCGAACACGGCGGTTGGTGGATTCTGCGACTTCAGCAATGTTTGCATGGCTTCGTACGCGCCACTGTGCGAGTAGAAGCCCTCGACCATCAAATCGGCGTCGATTGGCAAGCCTGCTTCCAGCAGCGCTTGCTTGTAGCCGTCTCGCCTCGCCAGGGCAGCCTCCATCTGGAGCTCGCCGTTGATGAGGCCGATCCGGCGGTGGCCTCGCTGAATCAGGTGCGCCACCGCATCGCGCGCGCCCTGTCGATTTTCGACGTCCACCGACGCTACCTCGGTGAAATATGGATGGCGGCCAATCAGCACGAGGGGACTGCCGTCCTTGATTAGCAGCGGCAGGATCGGATCATCGATGTCGCTCGAGAACATGATCACGCCGTCGAAGTGCCGACCACGAACGATGCGGTCGTAAAAGCCGGCCTCACGCTCGGTGGTGACCATCGCCAGCATCGCGAAGTAGCCCTGTTGGGCGGCGGCTTCCACCAGCGCCTGGATCATCGTGGCGATGAACGGATCTCCGAAGCTAACCGAGGCGCTGCGCGGGATGAGCAGGCCGATGCAGTCGGATCGAGCGCTGGCGAGGTTACGCGCGGCTGCCTGGGGTGAGTAGTTGTGCTCGCGGATGACACTGAGCACGTGCTCGCGAACGGCAGGCTTGACGCCGTAGCGATTGTTGAGCACACGCGAGACGGTTGAGCGCGAGACGCCGGCCAGGGTGGCGATGTCCTTGATGGTCAGGGACATCTGGGACCGTTCCCGAACCTCAGCGTTCGTTGGGTCAATCCAAAGGAGATGACCGCAAAAACTGGAACCGATCCCGAATTCACTGGCGTGATCGTAGGCGGGTCTGCCAGGCGTGTCAAGCGGTCTGTTGAGCAATCAGGCGCTGGTACCAGCGGCCGCTGTCTTTGATCGTGCGCTGCTGAGTGGCGTAGTCGACGTGGACCAGCCCGAACCGACTGCCGTAGCCCCAGGCCCACTCGAAGTTGTCGAGAAATGACCACACGAAATAGCCCGTGACGGGCACGCCGGCGGAGATCGCCTGGGCGACGGCGTCGACGTGGCCGGCCAGATAGCGAATACGTTCGGGATCGTGCAGCTGCCCATCCGTGGGAGCTGCGTCGGTGTAGGCCGCGCCGTTTTCGGTGATGGCCATGGGCGGTACGGGATAGTCGTGGTTGATCCGCACCAGCAGCTCGCGCAGGCCCTCTGGGCGAACAACCCAGTCCATCGCCGTGACGGGCTCAGCATCCGGCGGCGCCTCTTCGAACCCCAGATACGCACCTGGTTTTGCACGTACGACAGTCGGGCGGTAGTAGTTGATTCCGAGTACGTCGATGTGGGTGCCAATGCTGCGCAGGTCACTGTCCGAGGGCGGTGTGAACAGCGGCGCTACTGCTTCGAGCATGTCCGCGGGGTAGCCACGCCCGAAGAGCGGATCCAGAAACCAGCGGTTGAAGTAGCCGTCGGCTCGACGCGCAGCGGCTGCATCGGCTTCAGTGGGGGTCGCCGGCTGAACTGGTGTCGGGTTCAGCACGATGCCTACACGGGCACCTGTGACGATCCCGCGCAGCGCTTGGGTCGCGCGGCCGTGCGCCAGCAAGAGGGTATGTGCCGCCCGGAGAGCCAGGGCATCGTCGCGGCGGCCGGGGGCGTGCATGCCGAGCTGGTAACCCAGGAACGCGCTGCACCAGGGCTCGTTCAAGGTCATCCACGTGTGGATTCGGTCGCCCAGGCGGCTGGCCACGACTTCGGCGAAGCGAACAAAGGCATCGGCGGTGGCACGGTTTGGCCAACCGCCGGCGTCCTCGAGCGGCTGGGGCAGGTCCCAGTGATACAGCGTGAGCCAGGGTTGGATGCCGCACTCGAGCAGGCCGTCCACGAGGCGCTCGTACCAGTCGAGGCCCTTCGCGTTGACGGGGCCAGTGCCGTTGGGCAGGATCCTTGGCCAGCTCACCGAGAAGCGGTACGCGCCAGTGCCCAGCTGGGCGAGCAGCGCAACGTCCTCGCGCCAGCGGTGATAGTGATCGCAGGCTACGTCGCCGTTGTCCCCGTTCAGAATCGCGCCGGGCGTGTGGCTGAACGTATCCCAGATGGATGGCAGGCGGCCATCGGCCGCGGCAGCGCCCTCAACCTGGTAGGCCGACGTCGAGGCGCCCCAGGTGAAATCGGACGGAAAGACATCCGCGGAGGTGGCTGCTGGCAGCTCGAACTCGGCCTCGCCCGGCTCGCCTAAAACTGGAACCGCTCCCGACTGCATTGCGCGAATGGTGCGGCTCACGGCGGCGAATGTCAACCCGCCAGATCGCGAAGGCGTTAACGAATCGCGCAAAACCCAGGTGGCGCGGAGCGCCGGTGCGAAGACGGGACGGGCGCCGTGCTACACAGGGTGCATGTCCGCGTATCTGGCCAGACGTCTGCTCGCGGTAGTGCCGGTTCTGCTGGTGATTTCGCTGCTAGCATTCGCGCTCGACGCGGTAACTCCAGGCGATCCCGCCTATTTGCTGCTGCAGGCAGCCGGGCGCCAGAACATCACGACAGAAGACCTGGCTGCCAAGCGAGCGGAGCTCCACCTGGATGATCCGCTGCCGGTGCGCTATCTCACCTGGCTCGGCAGTGCGCTCCGTGGAGATTTCGGCCGGTCCTTTCGGTCGTACACGCCCGTCACCCAGCTGTACGGCGAACGCATTGGCAATACCGCGCTGCTCGCCCTCGTTGCGGTGTTGATTGGAGTCGTACTAGCGCTGCCCCTTGGGACACTTGCGGCGTGCCGACATGGCGGTGCAACTGATAGGCTTGCCCAGGTTGTGGCGGTGGTGGGCTCCGCCGTGCCTGGGTTCTGGATTGCCCTGGTGTTCATCTTCTTTCTGTCGGCACAGTGGCGGTTGTTACCGGTATTTGGCGCGCCGAATCCGAAGGGCATCGTGCTGCCGGCAATTGTGCTGTCGCTCTCGACCATTCCGACATTGACGCGTCTCACGCGTGCAGCTGTGCTGGATATTCTGGGCCAGGAATTCGTCACGGTCGCGCGGGCCAAGGGGCTCACGTGGAGTGGAGTGGCGTTGCGGCATGTTTTGCCGAACGCGCTTGTGCCGGTCGTTACGCTCCTGGGATTGGAAGCTGCCAGTCTCATGACCGGCGCCGCGGTGGTGGAGTACGTGTTCGCATGGCCTGGCATTGGCAAGATGGCCGTCGACGCAGCACTCCTGCGCGACACTCCTGTAGTGGTTGGTTTCGCGGTGGCCGCAGGGTTGATCTACGTCGGCATGAATCTGCTCGTGGACATGTTTGTCGCAGCGCTCGACCGGCGTATTGCCGCGCAATGACGCGCCGATATGCGGCCGTGATCGTTTTGGCACTGCTGTTTCTCGCCGCGCTTGTTGGCCAGCGATTCTGGGGCAGCGATCCCTACGCCCAGAATCCGGCGATACGCTTGTTGGACCCTTCGCTGGCGCACCCCCTGGGCACCGACAATTTCGGACGCGACTTGCTGGCTCGGCTGGTGGTGGGTGCGCGCTGGTCGCTGCTGGGCGCCGCGATTGTGTGCGGCGGCACCGCGGTGGTGGGTTTTGCGGTTGGTGCGCTGGCGGCAACTGGTAACCGGACTACCGACGATGCGATTGGACGTACCGTCGAGGCGCTGCTGGCGATGCCAGGGCTGGTGATGGCTCTGGCATTGTCGTCGGTGCTAGGTCCGTCGTTTGGGAACCTGATTTTTGCGCTGGTCGCGACGAGTTGGCCGAGTTACGCGCGATTGTCTCGTGCGCTCATTCTCAAGGAGCGCAACCAGAACTATGTTGAAGGTGCGGTCGCGGCGGGCGCGGGCCAGGTGCGCATTGTGACGCGACATATTCTGCCGAACGTGCTCGGGCCAGCGGTGGTGCTGGCAACCAGCGACTTTGGCAAAGTCATCCTGGGCCTGGCGGCCCTGTCATTTCTTGGACTGGGGATGCAACCGCCTACGCCCGAGTGGGGGGCGATGATCAACGAAGCGCGGGGCTACTTTCAGAGCCATCCCTGGCAGATGATCGCTCCGGGACTGTGCATTCTGTTGACCGTGCTTGCCGTGAACCTGCTTGGCGACGCCTTGCGGGATGCGCTGGATCCACGAATGCGGAGGCGGACTGCGCGCCAAAGCCGCAAGTCCACTCCGCGCGTAGTCGTGCGCCAGGCGGCTAGCCAGTCACTTTGAGGTTGCTGTCAATCAAGTAGGTGTCATCCGGGTGCGGAGTAAAACCGGTGAGGCCGCCGGCACGATAGGCACTCACAATGGGCACCACCGCCAGGTGCACACTGGGCACATCGTTGCCCGCGAGCTGTTGTATCTGCCGCGACAGCATCTGTCGATTGCCTGGATCAAGCTCACCGCGCAGCCGCGTCAGCAGAACATCAACCTGTGAATTCGCGTAACTGCCCCAGTTCAACCCGCCAGTTGAGCCCAGCGTCCTAGCCAGCTGGAACAGCGGGTCACCCGTCTGGACTGAATTGAAGGAGACCATTAACGCGTCGAAGTCATGGCTCTTGATCACTCCGGCGTAGTCCTGCGTCTGCTGGAACCCGACATCGAAGCCGAGCGGCTTCAGTTGTTCCTGGATGGATACACTCATCGAAACGAGCTCCGCCTGAGTAGCATCCGGATCGAGCAACGTGAAGGCCAGGCGCTTCCCGTTGCGCGTGCGCACCCCGTCGGAGCCCATTATCCAGCCGGCGCCGTCAAGCGCTCCCGCTGCCTTTTGCATGTCGAAGCCCTGAACGTCGACGGAGTCGACGCTGATACCAGGTGGAAACACACCCGTAGCCACGCTGCCCTGTCCATTCAGCGCTTCAGTGACCAGCACGTTCCGATCGATGCCCCACGCAAGCGCCTGGCGGACGGCCGGATCGTCCAGCGGTGGTCGCGCGAGGTTTAGCTGGATCGAGTCCACGATGCCAGACGGAATGGAGGCGACCGCAAATCCGTCACCGAGACCTTGCACAACGTCCGGCGGAACACGATAGATGAGATCCGTCTCGCCAGCTTGGAGAGCCAGCACCTCGGTATTTGGGTCTTGCACCTTCTTGATGGTGATGCGTCCGATTGGTGGAACCCCGGCCCAGTGGTCCGTGAATGGCTCTAGCGTCAGATCGGTGTCGACGCTCAACTGCGTTGCACGATAGGGGCCGGTGAGAATCGAGCCGTCGCTCCCACCTGGAGTGGCCGGCTTGTGAATAATGAAGTTTGACGAGGTCAGCGCGTTGGGAAAGACACCGGTCGGCTGCGGCGTCTTGAACTCGACGGTTGTCATATCGATGGCAGTGATCTGGGAATCCTTGCTGATGAGCGCGCTGCCGTCCGGGTAGGTCTGATAGTTGCGACGAAATGCGTCGACCACATCGGCGGCGGTAACCGGAGAGCCGTCGTGAAACCGGGCATTGGGGCGCAGAAACACGTGCCAGGTCAGTGGATCCACGTTCTCGATGTGATCGGCCAGCCAGGGTTCGAGCGCGTACGTTGGAGTGAGCCGCATCAACGTTTCGCCGACACCGAAGCGCAGCACGTTGGTTTCTTTCAGCGCATCCATGGAGTTCGGGAATGACGCCACGGCGATGCGCAGCTCGCCGGTCGGAGACGAGGCCTGTGCCTGACGAACCGTGGCGAACCCGATGGACGGTCGCGCGGTTGACGCGAGTAGTGCGCCGCTAAGAACGCCAAAGGTGGTCCGCTGAAGCAGGGCGCGGCGAGTCAGTGCGCCTGGAAGACTCATGTTCCGAGCGTAAGAGCGGTTAGGTTAGCGGTGGGTTAACGCGCAGCAAGCATTGCAACTTATTCGACGCAACGTGAACATCGCCCAGGGCAACTCCGGTGATAGACCACGTTGGTGCAGCAGGTTCTACCTATATCGGCCGCATGTGGCCGGCGTCCATGAAGAAGGTCCAACCGTCCATTGGGGGCGGCTCAATGCCGAGCTGCGTGAGGATCGTGGCGATCTGGCTGCGATGCTCGGTGCCGTGGTTCACCGCCTGCAGCAAATACAGCGATACTGGCATCCACCAGGTACCAGGTGGATCGTCGCCGGTGACTTTCACCTGGAGGTCGCGCGCAGCGAGTTTCGCCGCCTGTTCCAGTCGCGCATTGCCGAGACTGAGCCGTTCCGCCAGCAGGTCCATACCCGGAAACGGGTCCTCGCTCAGTGGTCGGGTCAGCTCCGCGTCCAGCAGCCGGCGCGAGTAGCCCATCTGCGAGTTGGCGATGTGCACCAGCGTGGCGCCAATGCTGCCGTACGTACCGACAGCAGTGGCGCCGAGCTGTTCAGGTGAGAGCTGCCGGCAGGTCTCCAGCAGCCGCTCATTCATCATTGAATTGTGCTTGAAGAACTCGACCGCAAGGTCCATTTAGGAGGATGGTAGCGCGCGCGTGCCCTCCAGGCGGACTGAACGCAGCGCCTCGGGATCGAGACCGAGGAAGCGCAGGATGGTCGGGGCGATCTGGCGCGTTTCGACGTGGGCCCCCACGCGTTCCCGCTCATTAGAGTCCCGTCCGCTGAAAACGATCAGCGCCACGTGCGTATCGTCTTCAGAGAATCCGCCGTGTTCTGCAACCTTGGCCTTACTGCCGGTGTAAATCGTGCCGGGAATCGGCTGGACAATGATGTCCGGAGTACGGCTGTTGGTGCGCGGATCGCCAAACGTATCGGCCAGTGCATCACCTGAGATGATCGTCTGAATGCGTGCGGTGTTCGCGCCGTTCTTATCTGCCTCGAGCGCTTTTACGGCGGTGGCCGTCTGGTTCTGATTCTTGAGCCAGATGAGCGAAATGTCGTCCTCGGTGTTCTGGCCGATGGTCACGCCAGCATTGGTCAACAACGGCGAGACAGGATCGCCGATCTTCTCGAGCTTGGCGGGGTCGATGGGTGATTGGCCGTGCTTGGCGCTCACGATAATTTCGGTGGAGTCCAGAAGTCCGCGTTCCTGGAGCTCGTCCACCATGGAGCGAAGTGCGCCATCGACGTACCGCAGCGCCTCATTCATCTGAGGCGTGAAGCGCAGCGTGCCGGGTTCGTAGCCGCCCGGGAAGTAGTTCGGGTCGCAGTTGCTGGGCTGCGGATTCCGCTGGCATGAAAGCACCGGATCCACGAGCTTCTGGCCTACGCTCACACTCTGGAAGTTCATGCCGAAAATGGCCGGCACCGGGCGCTGCTGGCTGCCGTCAGAGCTTTTGCCGTTGATCTCGTTGAGCACAGCGGCGACTTTCAGCTGATCGTAGGCCGCGGTTGCTTTGACACTGACAGTCGTTGGATCTGGAATCTGGCTGGTATTGATCTCGGGAGTGAACAGATCGTCGGCACCGATGTTGAGCGGGCCGCGGACAATTTCGTAGGCCGGGTGCTTGTCGGACCACGCGGTGTACAGGCCTCCCGCGTGGGCGACGTTGAAGATCGTGTTGGTCTCCAGGAAACTGTGCGGGTAGATGGGAGTGCACTTTCCATCGACCATGCCAAGAGGCAGGTTCGCCGGATCGATCGGCGGATGCGGGAAGAGCGGTATCAGTCCGTTGACGGTGGTGTCGAGGTTTTCGGCGTAGGTGGTCTCGGCGCCCGGTGCGCCGGCGCACTTGGAGGCAGGCGCCCAGAGGGTGCGCGAGTAGGAGTCGTCATAGAAGACGCCCATTGTTTTCGGCGTGCCGCCGGTGAGCTGGGACATGAGGCCCGGGAAGGAATCGGACGGTTTCGAGGTCTCGGCGTTGGTGTAGGTGGTGCCCTGACGGCTCAGGCGGGCCAACGTGGAGTCTGGGTGGGCTTCGACCCACTGGTGGCGGTCGAACTCGTGCAGTCCGTCGACGCTGATGAGCAGCACATGGCGGGCATCTCGGTCTGGATGTTCTTCACTGGCCGAAACGCCTTGCACCAGCGGTGCGGTGAGAGCGGCAACAGCCAGCGCACGCGCGGCGATGCCCGCGGCACGCGATCGAAATGGCATGCGACCGAGCGTAGACGCGCGTCTGTTAGCGGAGCGTTAACTGACGGCAATCACTCCGTGGGTTCTCAGTCCGTGGCTCATCACTCCGTGGGTTGCACGTCCGTGGGGATATACGTCCGGCGGATCAACCTTCGTAGGGTTAGAGCCGTTGGCCGGTGGGCTACTCAGCGGCGGTCAGGCGGAGGGTGGTGGGCAGGGTCTCTTCGCGGAGCATACTGGCTGTTGGGCCGGGCCAGCGGCTGTTGTATTTCTCACGCAGCAGGTCGCTCACGCGGGCGACCGTGCCGGAATCTGTGGCTGGCTCCGCGTCCACGGCCACGCGTCGGCCGTTGGCATGCACCGCGCCGTGCGGGTTTGCGCTCAGCTCG
>JAFAZN010000028.1 GCA_019239775.1 Chloroflexota bacterium | reverse complement strand
GTGGCCTTTTCCCGTCGGATGTGCTGCTCACGCGCCTGAAGGGTCAGTACGAAGCCGCGGCGACCCTCGTGGTCCGTCGTTTGGCCAGAGATACGACCGGGCAGCTGACGCACGAATTCGGACTTGCACGCCATGAGGCCAGCCCAGGGGCCGCCGAATTGGAGCGGCAGACCAAGCGGTTGTCCTTCTGCAGTGGCGATGTCCGCGCCCCATTCTCCAGGTGACTTGAGCATCCCGAGACTCGTCGGATCGGCTACGCACATGATGAGGAGCGCGCCCCGAGCATGGACGGATTCAGCCAGACCATTGAGGTCACGCACGTGGCCAAACACGTCGGGCTGCTGGACGACAACACAGGCGGTGTTGTCGTCGAGGGCGTCCGTGATGCGCTGCTCTTGGAGGCCGGATGGCGTCACGCTCACTTGGGTGGTCAGAAGCTCCACGTCGCGCGCGGCCTCATACGAGCGGACCACGTCACGCCACTGCGGATGCACGCTGCCCGAGAGAATCACGCGGTCATGGCGGGTGATGCGCTGCGCCATCAGCACCGCCTCGCCGACCGCGGACGCGCCGTCGTAGACCGAGTCGTTGGCGATATCCAGGCCCAGTAGCTCGGATACGAGCGACTGGAACTCGAACGAGGCCTGCAGGGTGCCCTGGCTCACTTCGGGCTGGTACGGCGTATACGCCGTGTAGAACTGCGGTTGGCCCATGATGTGAGCCACTGCCGAAGGCGAGTAGTGGTTATAGGCGCCGCCGCCGATGAAGCACGGCCAGTCCTTGACCGACACGTTTTCTGACGCTAGTTGAGCCATGTAGCGACTGGCTTCCAGTTCGGTCAACCCGGGCGGCAGGTCCAACCTGGGGTAGCGCGCCGCCGCGGGCACGTCCTGAAAAAGCTGCTCGACTCCATCAACGCCGATGGTGCGCAGCATCGCCTGGCGATCGTCAGGCGTCAGTTGTGTGAAGCTCGGCACTACTCGCCTGTTTGCTCCGCGTACTGGTCCGCCGTAAGCAGTTGGTCGACTTCGGAGCTGTTGGCAGCACGCACCTTCAGCATCCAGCCGCGATCGTAGGGATCGTCGTTGACGCTTTGCGGCTGATCCACCAGTTCGCCGTTGACCTCGATGACTTCACCCGAGACGGGCGCATAAAGGTCCGAAGCGGTTTTCACCGACTCGATCACGCCGAACGCCTTACCTGCCTCGATCTGATCGCCGACCTTGGGCAGTTCGACGTAGACGATGTCGCCGAGTTGGTCCTGGGCGAACGCGGTGATGCCCACAACGTAGTGATCACCTTCGGGCTTGATCCATTCGTGCTCGGTCGTATAACGCCGGTCGGCAGGATTTAATCCGGATCCAGAACCGGCGGCTTCCCCCGACCCTCCACCTGACATGGCTACATTTTGGCGCGCGGCCGCGATCGGTGCGGCACAAACGGCAACGTGACCACTTCGGCATCCGTCGGCTTACCGCGAACGTCAATAGCGAGGTGCTGTCCTGGTTCGCTCGACCGCGGCGGGACGTAGCCCAGAGCGATATTGCGACGGAGCGTTGGCGAGAAGGTCCCGCTGGTGACCTGGCCAACTGGTGTGTCTCGGTCAAGGATGGTGGAACCAGCCCGGGGTACACCGCCCGCCGCCACGAGAAGGCCGACCAGCCGGCGCTGCAGGCCTTCGGTTTTCAGCCGCGCAAGGGCGTCGCGGCCCACGAAGCTCGGCTTCGAAAGGGACACCACCCAACCCAGGCGGGCTTCGTACGGCTTCGTGGAGCGATCGATCTCATGGCCGTACAGCGCGAACCCGGCCTCGGTGCGTAGCGTGTCCCGGGCGCCGAGACCGCACGGCGTTGCATCTTGCGCGAGCGCGGACCACACGTTTTCGGCGGCGGGCCCATCCACCATGATTTCGAAGCCGTCCTCACCGGTATAGCCCGTGCGCGCAATTAGCGCGGGTGCACCGCATACGGTTCCCTGGGTGGAGGCGTATCCGTGGAGCGGTTCCAACTCGACCGAGGACAGTGGTTGCAGGAGCGCCTGGGCGGAGGGGCCCTGGACGCCAATGAGAGCGGTCTCCGAAGTGCGGTCCTCGAGATCGGCACCCAAACCGAGATGATCACGTTGTTGCGCGAAGAACTCCGTGTCGGCGACGCGATTGGACGCGTTGAACACGAACAGCAGTTCGGTGGGACCCAGGTTGTAGCCGATGACGTCGTCAACGATGCCGCCGTCCTCCTGGCATAGCAGCGAGTAGGCTGCCTCGCCGGGCGTGATGCGCGATAGGTCGCGGGTGCAGCACGCCTGGGCCAATGCCAACGCATCGGGACCGCGGACAGAGACGCGGCCCATGTGCGAAAGGTCGAAGATGCCGCAGCCGTCACGCACCGCGGCGTGTTCAGCAAGGATGCCGGTCGGGTACTGAACCGGCATCTCCCAACCCGCGAAATCCACCATCCTCGCATTGAGGCGGCGGTGGGCCGCGTTCAGCGGCGTCTTCAAGAGGTCAGAGGGCAAACCCGGTCCCGAAGACGCGCGTCAGCATCGACGTGATCCGCGTCAGTTGCTCGGTAAACAGCAGCACACCCATTCCGATCAGCAGCGCACCGCTGAAACGTTCGATGGTGCGCATATGTGGCCGAACGCTGCGCATCACGCTCAACGATCGGTCCACGGCAAGGCCCGCCAGCAGGAAGGGAATCCCCAGGCCAAGGGCGTACACCAGCAACAGCAACACGCCGGCCCCGACGGTCTGCTGCTGCGAGGCGAGGCCGAGTAGCCCTGCGAGAAATGGTCCGACGCACGGTGTCCAGCCGGCGCCGAAGGCCAACCCCATGGCAAAAGCGCCCAGGTGACTGCGCTTCACGTTGGGCGTGACGTCGGCGATCCGTGCCGTCCGCGCCAGCAGCGGGATCTGCGCAATCCCGAGCATTTGCAAACCGAAGATCACCACGATCACGCCACCGATCTGATACAGGCGTTCCTGGTTCTGTAGCAGCGTCTGGCCGAGCACGCTGGCGGAAGCTCCGAGCAGGGCAAAGATCATGGCCAGCCCAAACACGAAGGCCGCGCCCTGGGTCAGGATCGTCACACGCACTTTGCCGCGCGCCTGTACCAGCTCTTCGGCCGAGCGGCCCGTGATGAACCCCAGATAGGCCGGCACCAGCGGCAGCACGCAGGGCGACGCGAACGACACCATGCCCGCTGCGAGCGCAGTGAGGAACAGGAGCGGGCTGATCGGAGCGTCCACGGCGACGTGAGTATGGCAAAGCGCCGCAGCGCGCTCAACGGGCTACATCGAGAGCGCGGGGGCTTGACGAGCCACCGCGTCCCGCGTAATGTGTGACCGATAAGTCACGTATAAGGAGGAGGGCGCGTGCCGGTACGCAACGACGTGGTGTTGCTCGTTGGCACCACCAAGGGTCTATTTCTGCTGGATGGATCAGGCGAGGTGCGGCAGCCAATCGCCAATGGGGCATCGGTACCGTCGGTGGCATTTGACGCGCGCAATCGACGAATGCTGGCTGGCAAGACCAGCTTCTTCTGGGGCACGGGCGGGGTGTACAGGTCTGAGGATCGGGGCATAACGTGGCGACCATCCAACTCGGGCATCCGCGCCGACTTCATGCCCGAGGATCAGCGTTTTCCCGAGTACGGGCAGTGCGTTCACAAGGTTGCGCGAGACGCAGGCAACCCGGACCGACTTTTTCTGCAGAACCATGGCGGCATCTACCGTTCGGATGACAACGGCACCACCTGGAATGACATTGGCGCAGGCGTGCCGTCGGATTTCGGGTTCCCGATGGTGGCGCATCCGCGCAAATCGGGCACGGCCTTCGTAATCCCGAACGGCTCGGCGTTCAATCGATGGACGCCTGAGGCCAAGTGCCGCGTCTATCGCACCTCGGACTGTGGCGCGACCTGGCAGGGATTGACGCGTGGCCTTCCGCAGAAGGACGCGTATATCACGGTACTGCGCGATGCCTTCACGTCCGATCGGGCCGATCCCGCGGGCCTGTATTTTGGAACGCGCAGTGGCGAGCTCTATGCGTCGACGGACGACGGTGAAACGTGGGAAACGCTGGCGGAACACTTGCCGCCTGTGTTGATGGTGCGCGCCGCCACGATCTGAGTGATGCAGGTCACCGTCAATGTGCCCGCCTCACTGCGCCAGTACGCTCGCGGCCAGCGCCAGCTCGTGGTGGAGTGTGCCGACGCGTTGACCCTTGGGGAGGTACTGGAGCGACTACGCGTGGTGGCACCCGGTGTCGTGGAGCGCGCCCTTGACGAACAAGGGCGCATTCGCCCCCATGTGAACGTGTTCGTAGACGGTCAAAGCATTCGTGCCGGTTCGCCATTGGGTGTGCAAACGCCTGTGGCGCCCGGCGTGGAAGTATGGATTCTGCCAGCGGTCTCTGGCGGCTCCTAAACCCGCTAGGCCAGCCCTGAGAGCTCGCGGTTCTTCTGCGTAAAGCTCTTCCACTCGTCGGGCACGGCGCTCTCGTGGAAGATGGCGTTGACGGGGCACTCAGGCTCGCACGCACCGCACTCGATGCACTCGTCGGGGTTGATGTAGTACATGTCTTCGGCCTCGTAGATACACGAGACGGGGCACACGTCCACACAGCTGGCGTTTTTGGTGCCGATGCACGGCTCCACGATTACGTAGGTCATGGCCAGATTATTCCGAGAGCCAGCCCGCAGCGACTGTGACTTGAGTCACATTCAGTGGTGTTGCTACGCGAGGCGCTCGAGCACCTTGCGATCGCGCACGTGGATCTTGCCGCGTTCGAGTTTGACCGCGCCTTCCTGACTGAGCGCCTTGAGGGCTCGGCCGACCACTTCGCGACGTGAGCCAGCCATCGCGGCCAGGAGCTCCTGAGTGAGCCGCGGCGCGCCATCGCCACTGTCACCGCCCTCCAGAAGGATCTTGGCCAGTCTAGAGGTCACGTCACGGAAGGCGAGATCCTCGACCAGCGCAAGTGCCTCGCGTAAGCGGCGGGCGAAGGTTCGCGTCACGGCGAGCGCGATGCCCGGTCGCTCGGCGACAAACCGCATCAGGTCCCTGCGGCGGAGCAGGTACAGCGTGCAATCCTCGATGGCCTGGGCACTTGCCGGATTCGGCCCTTCGTCGAAGACCGCGACCTCGTTGAACATGTCGCCGGGTCGAAGCAACCGCAGCACCTGCTCACGACCGCGAGCCGAGGTCTTGAACAGCTTGAGACGGCCCGCCTGGACCACGTACAGCACCGATGAGGCGGCGCCTTCCAGCAGAACGATCTGGCCCGCGGGGTACTGGCGCTGAAACATCACCGCGCCGAGGGCTGCCAGGTCGTCGGTTGCCAGGTCGTCGAAGAACGATGAGCGAAGGGCGCGCAGCTCTCGGACCGAAACGGCACGCGGCTTCTGGCGTATGCCTGGGCGCATGCCCGCGGGTGGCGTGAGGATGGCGGGCAATGTGGCTGGCCTGAGCTCAGATTATAGGGAGTCGATACCGCGACTCGACCGTCGCGAAACCGCGTCGGTGTTATGTAACGAAACTTACAATCTCGTTGCAGGTGCCCAATGACGCGCACGTGGATTTCCAGTTATGACCCAGGCGTCCCAGCCGATGTGGACGTCCCCGACGAGCCGCTCCATGTCGGGCTGGGGCGCGCCGCCCAGGCGTATCCGGAGCGGGTGGCAATTCGTTTCTACGGCCGATCCGTCACGTACCGCGAGCTCGATGCGCTGGCCAATCGCTTTGCCAATGCCCTGATTGGCCTCGGCGTCAGACCTGGGGAGCGGGTCGCACTGCTGATGCCCAATTGTCCGCAGATGGTCCTGGCGTACTACGGTGGCCTGCGAGCGGGCGCGGTAATGGTGCCCACCAGTCCGCTCTACGTGGAATCTGAGGTGGAGCATCAACTCGCTGACTCCGGCGCGAGTGTGGTGATCTGTTTATCAGCGCTGTTTGGACGGGTTCAGTCGGTACGCCCGCATCTTCCCGACTTGCGGCAGGTCATCGTGACCAACATCAAAGACTTCTTCCCAACCCGCTTGCGCGTGCTCTTCTCCCTTACGCGCGAGCGACGTGATGGGCATCGCGCCAGACTTCCGCGTGACGGCCGCACGTTCTGGCTCAAGACTTTGCTGGCGCGCGCGGGGGGTTCCGACCCGGGTGTGACCGTTTCGGCGAACGACCTCGCACTGTTGCAATACACCGGCGGCACGACCGGCGTAGCCAAGGGCGCCATGCTCACCCATCGCAACCTGGTCGCTAACACACTGCAGGTGCGCGCCTGGTTCGGGCCACTGGCCAACCCCGACGGTTCGGACATCGTTCTCGGGGTCCTGCCGCTGTTTCACATCTACGCGATGACCACCATCATGAATTTCTCCGTCTACGGCGGCGGCACAATGGTGCTGCAGCCGCGCTTTGTCGTGGACGATGTGCTGAAGGCGATTCAGCGCGAGCGGGCGCAGTTGCTGCCCGGCGTGCCGACTATGTACATGGCCATCAACAACGCAAAGCATCTCGCGCACTACAACCTTCGGTCGCTGAAGGGCGCCATCAGTGGCGCGGCGCCGCTCCCGCTGGACGTCCAACGCAGGTTCGAAGAGCTCACTGGTGCACGCCTCATCGAGGGCTATGGCCTCACCGAGGCGAGTCCCGTTACGCACTGTGTCCCACTCGGACGCGGTCACGCACCTGGGAGCATCGGCGTTCCCTTGCCGAGCACGGATGCGGCCGTGTTCGACCAGGAAACGGGCACCAGGCAACTGCCCCCCGGTGAGGTTGGTGAGCTCGCCGTGCGTGGGCCGCAAATCATGCAGGGCTACTGGAACCGACCCGAAGAAACTGCCCAGGTGCTGCGCGACGGTTGGCTCTTCACCGGCGACATCGCCCGCGAGGATGCCGACGGCTTCTTCAGCATCGTCGACCGCAAAAAGGACATGATCATCACCGGCGGGATGAACGTCTACCCGCGCGATGTCGAAGAGCCGCTCTATGCGCATCCCAAGGTCCGCGAAGCGGTGGCCGTTGGGGTTCCCGACGAGCGCTGGGGGGAGGCCGTCAAGGTATACATAGTGCTTCGAGACGGTCAGACGGCCACCGAACAGGAGATCTTGGACTATTGCCACTCGCGGATGGCTCGTTACAAAGTGCCCAAGCTGGTGGAGTTCCGGAAGGAGCTGCCCAAGAGCATGGTGGGCAAGGTGCTGCGGCGCCAGCTCGTCGCCGAAGAGGTCGCAAGGCTCGGCACCCGCAAGGCGAGCTAGCCCAGGCGCCGGTCTCCGTCGAACTGACGGATGCCGCGTTTGGCGGCGACGCGATCGGGCACCTGACAGATGGGCGAGTCGTCTTCGCCGCGCGGGGTCTGCCGGGTGAGCAGGCGCTGGTAGCAGTCCAGGAGGAACGCCGCGATTTCGTGCGCGGCGACGTGGTCAGCCTGGAGCGCAGCGCTCGTGGGCGCATTGAGCCGCCGTGTACGCATTATCGCGAAGGCTGTGGCGGTTGCAGCTGGCAGCACGCCGACTATGCCTTGCAGCTGCAGTTGAAGCAGTCGATTGTTGTCGAGCAGCTACGCCGCATCGGCCGATTCCCGGATGCCGAAGAGCTGGTTCGACCGCCACTGGCGATGCTCGAGCCCTGGCACTACCGCAATCAGGCGCGCTTCACGGTGGGGCGTCGCTTTGGTGAGCTGTGCTTCACCTATCGCGCTTCACATCGTTTGTTGCGCGTGGAGCACTGCTGGATTGTTCATCCGCACATCAATACGGCGCTGGAGGTGATGCAGGGTCGGCTCGCGGATCTGGGCCGCCGCATTCACCAGGTTTCAGTCCGAGTTGGCGCCAATACCGGCCAGGTGCTGATCTCGCCTGCGCTGCCTGAAGTGCCGGAACTCGAAACAGGCCAGCCCCACCTCGAAGAGGAGCTTCTCGGGCGGCGGTTTCGGCTGGAGCCGCCATCCTTTTTCCAGGTCAACACGCTGCGCGAGAAGCGAGAAGTACCAGCCACTGTTCGGCGCACATGGTTGCCGTTGCCGGATGACGGCGTGAGCATGGCGGAACTGCTGGCGCTGCTCGTGCTGGACCGCCTGGAGCCATCCGAATCGGACGTCGTCGTAGACGCCTATTCAGGCGTCGGTACATTCGCGCTGCTGCTGTCGCCGCTCGTGCGCGAGGCGATTGGCATCGAGGAAGCGCGGTCTGCCATACGTGACGCCGAGCACAACGCGCGTGAGGTCGACAATGTGCGGTTCATCCAGGCGAAAACGGAAGAGGCATTGCCAGCCCTGGACGTACGGCCTGATGCGGTCGTGCTCGATCCCGCACGCGTTGGTTGCCACCCAGGCGTTTTGCGGGCGCTACTCGACGTGCGCCCGCCGAGGATCGTCTACGTCTCGTGCGACCCGAGCACCCTCGCCCGCGACCTGCGCATCCTGGTCGACGGCGGCTTCAAACTGCACGAGGTCCAGCCACTGGACATGTTTCCGCAGACGTACCACATCGAGTGCGTAGCCACGCTCAGCGGCTGATAAACCAGATGATGCCCAGGGTGGGCAGCACGCCGAAGACGAACAGGCGGGCGGCGAAGATCAGGCTCAGGCAACTCAGGAAGCCCCAGGCGAGCCAGATCGGGACGTGCGCCTGGTCTAGAAATGGGTTCAGGAAGCCGGACAGCAGGGCGAGGCTCGGCACACCGGCCGCGGCGATGCGTAAGACTGAGCCCCACATCGAAAGCGTCGCGAACAACGCGAGAATGGCCCACGCGGCGATATTCGTGGTGAGCGAGTGGCCAATAAACGGGGCGAGGCGGCCGCTGGCCAGCGCGTAACTGGCGAGCCCCAGCACCGGTAGCAGCGTCACGGCCAGGATCTCGCGGCCGCTGCCGGCTTCCCACTCGTACGGCCCGGGCAGCAGATAGTAGGCCGCGCTCAAGAGGGTGAACGGTGCGAGCAGCCAGCCAGGCGCCCGTCCCGGTGGTGATGTCACCACGACGGCAGCCGCTTGAGCTCCAGCAGGAACGGACGTGGTGGACCCAACGGGAGGCGGTGCCGAGCGTGGCGGCGGGGTCGTCGACCGGGGAGGAGCCGGCGGCTGTGGAGACCTCGGCGAACGTGGCGGCGGAGGCGGCGCAGGTCTCGCCCGAACCGTGCCGTTGATGATCCGCCCAATGTCGTAGCGGCGGCGCTCTTCGGGATCGCGCAGCACGCGCCACGCCTCGTTGATCGCCTTCGCGCGGGTGAGATGCGCCGCGATGCGCTCGGGGTCATCACCCGCCATGTCCGGGTGATGCTTCTTCATCAGCTGGCGATAGGCGGCCTCGATGACCTCGAAATCGGCGTCGGGATGGACCTGTAGGACGGCGTAGTAGTCCGGGCTCACTCCGCTAATGGCCACGGTCGCTCGTTTGCCTATCGAGTTTGCCGAGCTCGGTCGCGAGCTGCTGCGCCTTCTGCGTTGCGGAATCGAAGCGGGCGGAATCCTGCTTGAGTGTGACCGAATTCGTGACAGGGCTATGCGGATCGTCAGGACCGCCCGTGAACGAGTTCAAGATCGAACCGACGTCTTGAAAGATGCCGGTCAGCAACTCGCGCGCGTGGGGGCTCAGGCCCACTGCTGACGTACCCAGAATCACAGACGCAAGGAGCCCAGTCAGAACTACGCGCATTCCCTATGTGCCACCACCCGATTCAACTACGTGCCCGCATCGTTTTAGGGGTGGTGCATGCGTAATTCCAGCGCATCGCGCAGGAGTCAACCGATTCTCAACCGAAGCTGCACAGTGGTGCTCAGGACCGGGGACGGTACAGCCAGAATCCCGCCTGGTCGCCATCCGGCGCATAGGCCGCTTCAAGGGCGCCCCGCAGCCGTGGCGACCAGCGCGTACCGTCGGTTGGCCCGTCGAGCGGGTGCATCAGCGCGACGAGTGAGAAGCGGCGGGCCGCGATCGCGTCCAGGATCGGCTGCTCACTCCAATGGCCTTCGGCTTGCAGGAGCTGGAAGATCTGGAATTCGTACATCACAGGTTTGCCGGCAGCCACCGCCAAGCCGGAGTTATCAGTGAGCAGCTCACCGGGCTGGTGGGCGACGAAGTCCACGAAGCCGGCGTCGACACGGTAGGCCGCGGCGCCCACATCGCTGACGAGTGAAAGGTAGCGCGGTGTCGGCGGGTTCAGTCGATCTCCGATCGCCTGGGTCACCTCGACAGCAGTCGCCTGGTAGCCGGGCACCGCGATGAGCAGCGCGCCAAGGACAAAGGTCGGCGCGACCAGTCGCGCTGCCGGCCAGTGGGTGAGGTGCCAGGCGGCAAGCGCGAGGAGCACGGCGGTGGCGGCGGTCAGCTCGAGCCAGTAGTTCGAGGAGGCGCCGAGTTTCGCAATGCTTCCCAGAGTAAGCAGCGTGCCGACGAAGTAGACGCGCCAGATGCGCTCGCCCTGCACCGACGGCAGGAGTAGCGACGCCAGCGCGGTGATCGCGGGCAGACCGTTGAACTGCAAGAAGCTGCCCATCAGGATCGCGAACGTCGTCAAGTCTGGCTCGTTGGCGTTGGTCGTCACAACGTGCCACCAGAACCAGCCGTGCGACAGCCATTGGGCCAGGCCAATCCCCCCAGCAATACCACCCAGCATGACTGCACCGAAGCGCAGCAACGCCGGACGGCACGGCCACAGCGTGATCGCTGCTGCAATGGGGGCCACCACGAACGTTTGCTTCGTGAAGAACGCCAGAACGAAGAACACGGCCGCGGTAGTGGAACGCGAGTACGTGAAGAACGCGAGGCCGACCAGGCTCAGGCCCAGCGCGAGCGGGTCCACGCGGTGTTGTGAGGACCAGAGCAGTAGCGTGAGGTTCTGAGTCAGGAACAGGCCCGCGGCGAGCAGGCCGTACCGCCAGCGGCCGGTAAGGCGGCGAATGCTGGAGGCGAGCGCCGCCGTGCCAGTGAGCGTGGCGAATAGCGAGACCAGCCGGCCCAGCGTGTAGCCGCTGTCCCCAACCACGCGCTGCAGCCCGGCGACGAGCAGGTAGTACAGCGGCGTGTAGGCGATCTGCATGAGTGGCAGCCGGTCCGCGGGCGCGTACAGACCGCCACCGCGGGCGACCTGTCGGGCGCCGTCCAGCAGCCAGGATTCGCCGTACGTCAATTCTTCGAGTGGCTGTGCAAGACGGTTAGCAGCGCACAGCACAAAGAGCACCAGGTAGATGGCTATGAGGCCGCCAGCGCAGGTCCACAGCGCAGGGACAACCAACGCGTAGCGGCGCTCAGGGCTGGTTACCACTCCAGCGATTGAAGCGAAAAACGTCAGCTCGGGGGCTACACTCGTGGCAAGCCCATGGCAGCCACCGTTTTTGCGCCAACCCAGGACCGTATCGAGGCGGCCTTACGTCTCGACTTCCGCAGCGACACGATCACGCAGCCAACGGCCGAGATGCGGGAGGCCATGCGAACGGCCGAGGTCGGCGACGACGTTTTTGGCGAAGATCCGAGCATCAACGCGCTGGAAACGCGGGCCGCCGAGATCTTTGGCAAAGAAGCCGCGGTCTTCGTGGCCAGCGGGACCCAGGGCAACTTGCTGGCGCAGTTGAGCTTGACCCGACCCGGCGAAGAATTGATTGCCGAGGCCAGCTCGCATATCGCGAACTCCGAGGTCGGTGGCGCGGCGCGACTGGGTGGACTGACGCTGCGGCCGGTCGTCGGCGAACGCGGGAAGATTTCGCCGGAACAGGTGGTACGTACGGTCCGGCCCGAAAACGTCCACTTCGCGCGAACAACCCTGCTGAGCATTGAGAACACCCACAACTCGGCGGGCGGGACCATCTATTCGTTAGATGAGATCGATGCACTGGCCGAGGTCGCGCAGCGATACGGGCTGAAGTTCCATATCGACGGCGCTCGCATCTTCAACGCCGCGGTCGGACTCGGCGTCGAGCCCGGGCGGTTGGCCCAGAACGCCGATACGCTCACGTTCTGTTTGTCGAAGGGGCTGTCCGCGCCGGTTGGGTCGGTGCTCGTTGGTAGCGAGGAGGTCATCCACGAGGCGCGGCGGTATCGCAAGATGGTCGGCGGCGGCATGCGCCAGGCTGGCGTCCTTGCTGCCGCGGGCCTGGTGGCATTGGACCTCGGCGTAGCACGACTCGCAGACGACCACCGTCGTGCGCGCCGGCTGGCGGAAGGCCTCGCGCAGCATCCAGGCATCGCGATTGACCTGACGACGGTTCAGAGCAACATCGTGCGGTTCGATATCGCGGGCCTGAAGTTGACCGCGAACGACTTTGCCGACGGCCTGCGGCAACACGCCGTGCGAATCTCGGGCGGACCTGGGACTGGGGTGCGTATGGTGACGCATCGTCACATCGACGACGCCTCCATCGAGCAGGCGCTCGACGCGGTTTCGACGCTGCTTTTGACAGCAAAAGCCTCCTGACGCGGCTGGTACTCGCATCCGCATCGCCGCGGCGTCAGGCGCTGGTGGCACTCCTGGGGCTGCCCTGGCGCGTTGCCCCGGCGGACGTCGTCGAGGAGGACTACCTGGTGGCTGAGCCAGTCGTCGCCGCGGTGAGCGTTGCGACCGCCAAGGCACACGCCACTCGCGCGCAACCCGATGAGGTGGTCCTGGCCGCCGACACGCTCGTGGTCGTCGACGCGGACGTGCTGGCCAAGCCTGCCGGTGCTGCCGCCGCGCACGAGATGCTGGAACGTTTGCGCGGGCGAGCGCACCACGTCCTCACGGGGGTGGTGCTGCGGACTGCCGTGCGCGGCTGGGCAGGTGTCGTGGATACGGGTGTGGTGATGCGCGATTACCAGGCTGGCGAGGTCGACGCGTATATCGCGCGCGGTGAGCCATTCGACAAGGCTGGTGGGTACGCGATTCAAGACGAGGCTTTTCGGCCGGTCGAACGCCTCGAGGGGTGCTACCTCAACGTCGTGGGGTTGCCTTTGTGCGCGGTCGCCGCCGGCCTCAATGCGCTCGGACTATCCGCGGAGAGTGCAGCGAAGCCACCGTGCGCCTACTGCGACCGCGGTGCCGAACTGGTTCGCTCAGGATCCTGAGCGCTCCTGATACGCACCGGCGTAGCCTGCGCTGGCCGGGGCCGTCAGACGGAAGATCACCAGTTGCACAACGCGTGCGCCTTGTTGCAACCGCAGACCGTACGGATTTCGGACTTCCAGCCAGCCCTCACCACGGCCGTTGTAGCCCGCGTCCCAGACCGCGGTCGGGATGTAGGCGCCCATGCGCAGTAGGCTGGAGCGTGGAAAGCACAGACCGCCGCAGTCCGTTGGAACCTGCACGTACTCGGCGTAGCGAACGCCGTAGCCACCTTGCGGCAGATGCAGCCAACCATCGTCGTCGAACCGGAGTGGTTCCCGCTCCGGCAGGAGGCGGTCTGCGTTGGAGCGGCCCAGAGTGCCTGGACCGGATACAGACCAGACAGTGTCAAGGGATAAATCCACCCCATTGGGTTGGTACTGGCCTCGATCTGGTGGCAGCAGCCCCGAAAGGCGGATGTCTTCGCCGGAGAGCACGTACTACGAGGGCGCTTTGCCCTTTTCGGTGGGTGGCTCCTCATGGACCATCGCGCGCCAGACCGAGTCAGCCACACGTCTCGCCAGAACGCTGGCGACCGCCAGGAACACTGACAGAAAGCCTGCCCAGACGAACCTCTTCAGCACTAGCGATTGGCCCCTTTTTTTGCGGATTGCCGGTGGCGCATCGAGCCGCGCATCGCTCACGCGCATGTACCCGCCGGACTCGGGCTCGAGCTTCAGCAGAACACCATGCGGCAGCGCGCGCTCGAGCTGGTGGCGCGAGCTTTCGACGCCTTCGGTGACTCGTTCGGAGAGTTCGGCGACGCCGCGCTTCAAGCGGTTCTGGGGCTTCTGGCTTTCCCGGCGGCCATTGATCAGCGCATAGACGCCATACGCCACCGCACCCGCGGCAACGACGCCGACTACACCGAGGAGTGTTGGATTTTCTCGCGCGCGTGACAGTGCGTTCTCTCCGGCGCGTGCGCTGCCAATTCGAGCCTCAGAGGTGGCGATGCCCCGAACACCACCGCGCAGGCGGCGTTCGACTTCTTCAACCGCCGCGGTCATGTCGCCGCGCAGGCGGACTATCTCGCGTTCGGTGTCCTCAGGTGTTGCACCCATTCGAGGTCCTCCTTGAGCGTGTCACGCGTGCGCGGGAGTGGTGGCCAGATAGCCATCGCGTCGCTGATGCCGCGGCGGATGAAACGATAAGCGATGAATCCGAAGACGGCTGGCACGACCAGGCCGAGCAACCAGCCGAACCAGGCCAGTGACTGCGTACCGAGCGGCGTCGGAAATGCAATATGGCCGAACAGCCAATTGAAGAACCAGATGAACGCGGTCCAGGCCCAGATGATCAGCAGCAAGCCGACCACGGCGGCGATGCCGGCGCCAATGGCGATGCGTTTAACGGCGCGAAACGCGTCGTCCTTCGCCTCACCAATTTCCTGCTTCGCCAGATCGATCTGGCGGTCGGCCAGATCAGAAACGTCGTTGATCAGTCGGCCAACGAGCTCGATCAGCGTGGCCTGGGGAAGGGGTCCACCATGGGCGGGGTCGAGCCCAGTCTGGCCGTCCGATCGATCGCGGCCATTCATCGTGACGGCCGGACCGCGCTCGGGCGGAGAGAAGGTCATTTACTCAGTTTACGGGTTCATCCGGCGCAAATCGTTTACGAAGCGCAACTTCAACCGGCGGCGGTACCGCGCCCGAAACGATGAGGTTGCCAACCGTCGCGGCTTCGCGAACGAAGGTGCTCGACAACCACACGTTCTTGGCGCTCGTCACAAATAAGACCGTCAGCAGGTTCGGCGCCAGGCGCTCGTTCATAAAGGAAAGCGCGATTTCGGCGTCGGCATCGGCATACGGCCGCATGCCACGCACCAGCGCGCAAGCGCCGAGGCTTTCGGCGAATGGCGCGGTCAGCCCCGAATAGGCCGTCACCCGAACGACATCGCGCTGCTCGGGCGGGAGTGAATCTTGGAGCATCTGCACACGCTCTTCGGGCGTGAACAGCGCGGTGGCCTTGTTCGGGTTGAAGCTAACCACCACGACCAGCTCGTCGAAAATGCGCAGGGCGCTCTCGATAATTTCGAGATGTGCCATCGTGGGGGGATCGAAGACGCCTGCATAGACCGCCAGACGCGGCCCGAGCCGGTGGGGGCCAGTGGGGGTCGACTGATCAGTCAGAAGGGTGACCTCCGCTCTTAACGCTACTCTTACTGTGGGTTCGTTGCCCCACGCAGAAGGGCAAACCTATACTCCCCGCCGCGTAGTAGAAAAACACGCGAACATGCATTCCAGAACCGATACAGCTCGATCAATCAAAGGTGGCGCGGTGTGATTCGCGTTGATCACCTGACCAAAAATTACGGACCTCGCGTCGCCGTGGCCGACGTGACGTTCAACGTAGAAAAAGGGGAAGTGCTCGGCTTCCTCGGGCCCAATGGCGCTGGGAAGACCACGACCATGCGCATTCTGACGGGATATCTCCCACCGTCCGGCGGGAGCGCGGAAGTCGCCGGTTTCGACGTCGCCACGCAGTCGCTGCAGGCACGCGCCAGCATCGGCTACCTGCCCGAGACGGTGCCGCTCTATTCCGATATGAGCGTGCGCTCGTATCTAGACTTCATGGGGAAAATCAAGGGCGTCAAGGATCGTCGCCACGAAGTGGACCGCGCGATGGAGAAGTCGCGTATCGCCCATCGTGCGAGCGACCAGATCGGCAAACTGTCCAAAGGCTTGCGCCAACGCGTTGGCTTAGCCCAGGCGCTGCTTGGCGACCCGCCCGTGCTCATCCTCGATGAGCCGACCAGCGGTCTCGATCCGAAGCAAATCATCGAAACGCGCAACCTGATCAAGTCGCTGGGCGGCGAACACACGGTCATCCTCAGCACGCACATTCTGCCCGAGGTCGCGGCGACGTGCTCGCGCATCGTGATCATCTCCAATGGCCGCGTGGTCGCCGAAGACACGCCCGAGAACCTGGATCGGCGGCTCAAGGGCGCGGAGAGTATCGCGCTGACGATCCGCGGACCACGCGAGCAGGTGACGAAGGCGCTCAAATCAGTCCCGCGTGTGCTCAGTGTGGACGTCGATGGCGATGGCCGATCCGCAAATGGACTTGCCTCGTTCACTGTTCAGAGTGAAGTCGGCGCGGATATTCGCGAAGCCCTTGCCAAAGCGGTGGTGAGCGGTGGGTTCGGGCTCATGGAGCTCAGACCTGCCCACCTGAGCCTTGAAGAGATCTTCTTGCAGCTCACCACGACCGATGCACCCCTTGACGAGGTCGCCGCGTGAAAAACGTTTGGGCGGTTGCCACGCGCGAACTGCGCAGCTACTTCTTGTCGCCGCTAGCGTACGTTGTTATCGCACTCTTTCTTGCACTTTCTGGCTACTTATTTGCGTTGATCCTGGCGAACGGTCGCGAGGCGTCGATTCGCGGACTGGTGCAGAACGTGAGCGTGCTGTATCTGTTCATTGTTCCGGCCATCAGCATGCGTTTGCTGGCCGACGAACAGCGCACGGGTACCGTCGAGCTTTTGCTCACGAATCCCGTTCAGGAATGGGAGATCGTGACGGGCAAGTTTGTCAGCTCGATCCTGCTCGTGCTGGTGATGCTCGGCTTGACGCTGTTGTTCCCGTTGTTCCTGTTCATTTTTGGCAGTCCGGACACGGGGCCGATTATCACTGGCTATCTTGGTATTTTCCTGCAGGCCGCGGCATTCCTGTCGGTCGGTTTGTGGGCTTCGAGTCTCACCCAAAATCAGATTGTGGCAGCCATCATTGCCTTTGCCTTACTGCTGGTTTTGTGGTTGAGCGACAACCTTGGACAATTTCTTGGCGGCACCGTCGGCTCGATCGTGAGCTACACGAGTGTGATCAATCACTTCCAATCGTTTCCACAAGGCGTGATCCAGAGTAACGACGTGGTCTACTACTTGACGTTGATCCTGGCCGGCATCGTGCTCAGCACGCTGTCGCTTCAGTCCAGGAGGTTTCGATAGGTATGGCTTCGAGATTGAACCCGCCGCGAGGCGGTTTCTCGATGGAGAGCCTGCGTTTCCCGCTGGCGGCACTCGGCATCTTTGGTTTGCTCGCTGGCCTCGGCGCATGGCTGGTGCAAAGCGATTTCGGGCTCGTTCCGCGCATCCTGATCGCAGCCGGTGTTCTGCTGCTCGGCATCTACGTCGCGCTCGATCCCGAAGACGTCTGGAGCAAGCTGACTGGCCGCGGCGCGCTCTACTCGGGCAACACGGTCGCCATCGCCGTAGCCGCGATCTTCATCCTGGGCCTGCTGAATGTGCTCGGCTCGCGCTATCAGACCAAGGTCGACTTGACCGCGAACAAGCAGTTCACGCTCTCCGACCAGAGCTATCAGCTGGCGCAGGCGCTGCCTCAACCCGTGCATGTCACAGGCTGGTTGACGGCGAATGATTCCCGAAAGCAGGATTTTCAAACTCTCCTGACCGACTATGCCGCGCATTCGGGCGGCAAGCTCACGTTCGAGTTCAACGATCCTGAGGCCCACCCGGCGGACGCCGTCGCAGCTGGGATTACGTCAACTGGGACCATCGTCTATCAGATGGGCGACAAGAAGCAGACCAGCACCGGCACCACCGAAAAGGACGTGGACACGGCCTTGGTCAAGCTGACGCGACCACAGAAGACGCTGTACTTCACCACCGGTCACGGTGAAAGGTCGCTGGACAGCACCGGGCCGCAGGACTACGGGACGATCAAGCAAAACTTGACCACCGACAACTTCACGATTACTCCGTTGAACCTGGTCACTCAGCGCGCGGTACCCGATGACGCCGCGGCGGTTGTGGTCGCCGGGCCAACCAACCCATTGCTCCAGGAAGAGCTCGACGCCTTGAAGGCATACGTCGACGGTGGCGGCAAGCTGATCGTGCTGATGGGCCCGAATTCGAAGGCCGACCTGAGCAGCATCTTGCAGAACTATCAGGTGGCTTTCAGCGGCAACGTGGTGATTGACCCGGCCAAGAGCGTACCGCAGGACCCGCGCGTGGTCGTGGTGGACAGCTACGCCCAGCACGCGATCACACAAGACCTGCGCGATCTCACGTTCTTCCCACTCACGACTAATATCACGTATCCGTCGACGCCGCCGGCCGGGATGACCATCACTGCCCTGGCGCAATCGTCATCGTCGAGCTGGGGCAATACGAACCCGCAGCAGATTCAGCAACAGCCCAGCGATCCGAAGGGTCCACTGGCCCTGGCAGTCGCTATCGACGCGGGCGCCTCGCAAGGCAGCAGCACGCTGCCAGGCGCCACACCAACACCCACGCCGAACGCGGCGAGGATTGTCCTCTTCGGCTCGCCTGACCTGATCTCAGACAACTCGCTACAGCAGGTTCCCGGCAACGGCACACTCTTCGAAAACGCCGCCAACTGGGTGGCTTCCGAAGACAACCTGATCAACGTCCGCGTGCCCGATACCACGCCTCGAACGGTCGTCCTCACCAGCTCACAAATGAACCTCGTCGCCTACTCCAGCTTCCTGTTCCTGCCACTGGCCGTGCTCGCGGCCGGGGCAGCGGTCTGGTGGACGCGGCGCTAAACACCCACACTTCATGAACTATCGCGTCACTATCGGCTTCCTGGCCGTCGCGGCCGTGCTGGCTGTCCTGGTTTATGGCCTGGACAAGTTCAACATCGGCCCAACCGCCACCGCGAACGCCAATGCCACCTCCACCACCACGGCCGCCCAGCAGCCACAGATCTTCTCGTTCGACGACTCGAAGGTGACCGCGTTCGAGCTGCACCAGAACGACCAATCGGTGCGCATTGATAAGCAGGGCGACAACTGGGTCGTCGCGGGGACGGGCGCCGCGGCCAACAAATCGTCGTTCACGAGCCTTATCATTCGCATGGCCCAGCTCAAGGCGACGCGTGGCGTCGATAACCCTGGCACAGATCTGTCACAGTACGGACTTGATAACCCCAAGGAATCGGCCATCGCGACGCTGGACGATGGCACCAAGTACCAGCTCGATATCGGCAGCAAGACGCCGGTGCAGACAGGCACGTACGCGAAGAAATCGGACGCGCCTGACGTCTACGTGATCGCGGACCAGTTCCAGACCGATCTCGAACGGCTCGTGGCCGATCCGAACCAACCGCCAACGCCAACGCCCGCGCCACCCACCAGCACGCCCGGGCCGACTTCGGATGTGAGTGGTGAAGGGACGCCCCTCCCAACGCTAGGAACGCCCACTCCGTAATTTCGCACTGTTCCCCTGGTAGGAGCGGACCGTTTCCGTAGGAGGGCCAAAGGTCCGGGTCGTGTGTGGGGATTTTCACCACCGCGTCTTGACCAGGCGGCAACGCTCACCAACGGGAAACAATGTTTTCCTGGCACTCGTCGTGCGATACAGTGGAAGCCTGTCGGTCGGCGCTGACCGACATCCATTGCGACAAGCCCTTCACGATGTTGTGAGGCACACATGTTTCTTTCCCCGACTCCTGACCAGGCCGGCCTGGACACCGTTGAGCCAGATCCGGCACTGCTCGCCTTCGTCAAATGTCACATCACTTCACCAGCTAAGTGGGAAGTGCTGCGCGTACTGGCCGACCAGAACGGCGCGTGGATTCGCGACGATCAATTGGTCCGCGGGACGCATCGCCCGACACAGGAGGTTGCCACGGCGCTGAACGAGCTTGTGGCTGACTCGGTTGTTGATGTGCTGACCGCAAGCACGCCAGAGGAGTCGACCAGTTATCGACTTCCGGTCGACGAGCCGACAACGGTCGTGCTGCGGCGGCTCATCGACGTGGCCAGGCACAGTCAGGAGCTGCGGGCGATCATCGCCGCTCACCTGCAGCACCTGCGCCAACAGGGGCAGAAGCTCAGCTCAACGGCAGCTGCCTGAGAGCCCAGCCCGCCGCCTCGCCCACCACGGGATCGGGGTTCTCGGCGACCAGTCGCTCCAGGTGGGCGCGACTGGAGGCGTCGCCGAGGTTACCGAGCGCCAACGCCGCGTTCCGCACAAGGCCGCGGCGTTTGGTGCGCTTGATCGGCGAGCCGTGAAATCGCTCGCGAAACGCCGTTTCATCGGTCTGCAGCAGCTCTATGAGGTCCAGCCGCGTGCCTGAGCGGGGCTCGAACTCGGGCCAGCCTCTCGGGCGATTGCGCGTTGAGGCGTTATAGGGGCAGACCTCCTGGCAGATATCGCAGCCGAAGACCCAGTCGCCGACTAACGGCCGCAGCTCGTCGCTGACGGAGCCACGATGCTCGATCGTGAGGTAGGCGATGCAGCGCTCCGCTTGCAGGTGGTAGGCGTCATCCAGCGCGTTTGTGGGACAGGCGTCAATGCACAGGCGGCAGCTGCCGCAATCCTTCTGCACCGGCTGGTCGAAGTCCAGCTCCACGTCGCTCAGAACCGCGCCGAGAAAAACGAACGAGCCGATCGGCGTCAGCACATTGGTGTTCTTGCCGCGAAAGCCGAGGCCGGCGCGGATGGCCGCGTCACGCTCGACCAGTGGACCGTCGTCCACGAACACGCGTGAACGGCCGCCGAGCCATGCCGCCAACTCCTTGAGGCGCGATTTCATGGCGGCGTGGTAGTCGCCACCCCAGGCGTACCGAGCCACGCGGCCTCCTGGCGCCTGCGCGGGTTCTTCCGTCCGGTAGGAGACGCCCACGACGACCAGCGAGCGGGCATCTGCCAGGAGGTCCCGCGGGTGCGTCGACAATTGGGCGCGGGCGGCGTTGAGCCACGCCATCTCGGCGTTGTGGCCGTGCGCTAACCACCGCTCCATTTCAGTCTGGGCGGCATCGAACGGCTCAGGACTGGTTACACCCACCAGGTGAAAGCCGACTTCTCGGGCGCGCGACTTCAGTTCCGAGGTGAGCGACACGTTCAGTCGCGCAGGGACAGGACCGCCATGAAGGCTTCCTGGGGTATCTCCACCTGGCCCAGCCGCTTCATGCGCTTTTTTCCTTCAGCCTGCTTTTCGAGCAGCTTGCGCTTTCGGGTCACGTCGCCGCCGTAGCACTTGGCCAGCACGTTCTTGCGCATTGCACGGATCGTCTCCCGGGCAATGATCTTGCCGCCAATCGCAGCCTGCAGTGGCACGTCGAACATCTGGCGCGGAATCAATTGGCGCAGCTTTTCGATCAGGCTGCGGCCCTGCTGATACGCCTTGTCGGCATGAATGATCATGCTGAGGGCATCCACCGGCTGCGCGTTCACCAGGACGTCCAGCTTGACCAGGTCCGCGGGGCGGTACTCAGCAAAGTGATAGTCGAGCGACGCGTAGCCCTGGGTTCGCGTTTTGAGCTGATCGTAGAAGTCGACGATGAGCTCCGCGAGCGGCATCTGATACGTGAGCAGCACACGTTGCTCGTCGACGTACTCCATCTTGCCGAACGTGCCGCGGCGCGTCTGGACCAGGTCCATGATCGGGCCGATATAGCGGCTAGGTGAGATGACCGAGAGATCCACCCACGGCTCTTCGACGCGATCGAAGGTGCCTGGCGATGGCAGCTCGGCAGGATTCTCGACATTTCGCACCGAGCCGTCGTGCATGTAGACGTGGTATTCCACGCTTGGAGCGGTGATCAGGAGCTCCAGGTTGTACTCGCGCTCGAGCCGCTCGCGGATGATCTCCATGTGCAGCATGCCAAGGAAGCCGCAGCGGAAACCGAAGCCTAACGCGACCGAGCTCTCTGGCTCATAGATCAACGACGCGTCGTTCAACTTCAAGCGTTCGAGTGCTTCACGCAGGAGCGGGTACTCGTCGCCGTTGGTTGGATATAGGCCCGCAAAAACCATGGACTTGGCCGGGCGATAGCCAGGTAACGGCTCGGCGGCAGGTTTGGCCAGCGCTGTGATCGTGTCGCCCACGCGGACATCGCGCACGTCCTTCAGGCCCGTCGCGATATAGCCCACCTCGCCCGCCTCCAGGCAGTCGATTGCCATCATGGTCGGGTGGAAGATGCCGACTTCCAGCGCCTCGCCGCGCACGCTGTTTTGCATCATGCGTACGGCATCGTTGGTTGCCACCGAGCCGTCCATGAAACGGCAGTACGCGATCACGCCTTTGTAGGCGTCGTAGTGTGAATCGAAGATCAGCGCCCGCAGCGGCGCGTCGCGATCTCCCCGCGGTGGCGGCACCTTCTTCACGATGGCTTCCAGGATGTCGTCGACGCCAATGCCTTCCTTTGCCGACGCCAGGATGCAGTCCTCGCCTGGCAAGCCAACCACGCGCTCGATTTCTTCGCGCACCAGCTCCGGCTCCGCGCTGGGCAGATCGATCTTGTTGATGATCGGGATGATCTCGAGGTCGTGCTCGATCGCCAGGTACACGTTGGCCAGCGTCTGGGCTTCGACGCCCTGCGCCGCGTCTACGACCAGCAGCGCGCCCTCGCACGCAGCCAGCGCTCGCGAGACTTCGTACGTGAAGTCGACGTGCCCGGGGGTATCGATCAGGTTCAACTGATACAGCTCACCATCGCTGGCGCGGTACTGCATGCGCACCGCCTTGGCTTTGATGGTGATGCCCTTCTCGCGCTCCAGGTCCATGGCATCGAGGACCTGGGCGGTCATCTCGCGTTGGGCGAGCGTGCCGGTGCGTTCGAGCAATCGATCGGCAAGAGTGGATTTGCCGTGATCGATATGCGCGATGATGACAAAGTTACGGATGTGCCGTTGTTCCATTCTTTAAGAGCCGCTTCGCGTTCCTGCGACGCGGTCGGCTCTGATACTCCTACGCGCTTGGAGCCTAACACGGTCATTCATCGCATCGCGGTGGTTGCGCTGCTCGCCCTTACGGCGTGCCAGCCAACCGCACCTGCAACACCAGCAACAACTACGAACGTCCCAACCGCGCAAGTGACCGTAGCTACGAAACCCTCGGGTGTTCCGAGTCCCTCGGTTCCTGCGGCCGTGGCCGGCCCCAGCCCGTCGGCAGTGGCGGCGCCGAGTCCCAGCGCGGCCGCGGCGGCCGCTCCACCCGTGGGCAGCTCGCGCGTTGAGGTGCTCAACGCGGCCAATAGTGCCTTCACCCGCGGTGACCTCGGCAATGCCAGTCAACTCTACGAGCGTGTGTTGAACACGCCTCCAAATGGCGAGAGCGCGGAGCAGACCGCGGCCATCAACGGCCTCGCGGGCTTTCAGGCCGTGGTTGCGCTCCTGGCCGCAGGTCACGAGGACGAGGCCAAAACCCAATTGCAGGCGCTGCAGCAAAAGGACGCGAATGCGCCGTTTGCGCGGCTGGCCAGCCAGCTGTGGGATCAGTACACGATGGTCGGTGGCGTCCGCGGCGCGTGCGCTCAGCTACAGCCGCAGATCGCGGCGCAAGCCGGTCCCACCCTCCAGGCTTTGCAGGCGCTCGGGGTCACCGTAGACCCTCAGACGCTGTGCAAGCTCCCTACTGGCTCAGGCGGCTGAGAGGGAGGCGGCGCGCTCCAGCACCTGGACCGTCGCGTCGATCATTGGCGCGGTGCTGAGGCTGTACATGACCACGCGCCCACGCCTTCGGGCTGAGACGATCCCTGCATCGCGCAGCACGCGCAAGTGCTGGCTGGTAGCCGACTTGCTGCGAGTTAGAATCGCGGCGATCTCCCCAACTGAAAGTGGCCCGGGTGTGAGCGCCCGCACGATCTGCGTGCGCGTGGGCTCGCAGATGATGTCCCGAACGGATTGCACCAGCGTGTTGGCCTCACCATCCAGCAAAAGCTGTTTGGCGTTGCGCACCCGCTGCGAAGACGCGCGACTACGCGCTGGCTGTTCGACGACTGTCATGACTGTTTGGTCTCTCCACAGTCCTTTTATCCAGTTATCCAGGGCCGGCCGCGAATGGTTGCGCGGCGCCGACATGGATGTGCCCGCAGAAAAGCAAGGGGCATGCCAGAATAGGCGCGATTTCTCATGGCACGCCCTTGCGCGCTGCTGCTCGAGGACGATGCAGCACTGCGCGACCTGCTCCTGGAGGCGTTTGCCGGCGAAAACATCGACGTGCGCATTTGCGACAGCTTCGGCGATGTCCGCGAAGCGGCTCGACGCAAAGAGGCCGACATCGTGATCGCGGATTTCTGGGGCGGCAGCCAGCGAACGTTGCCAGAGAGCGATCGCGAGGACATTCGGGAGCTGGCTTCGTACCTGCCCGTCATTCTGCTCACCGGCCGTACCTGGGCGGCAGAAACCAGCGCGGAGGAACTGGGTGCGCTGGCGCTGATTCGCAAGCCGTTCGACCTTGACGACCTACTGCGAACGGTCGAGCAGGCCGTCGGTAACGCTCACTCGTAGACGCCGCGCCAGGCGTTCACGCGCACGCGCGCAACGTCGGCGAGCATCAACAGCGCATCCCGTACAGGCACTACGCGACTGTCGTCTTTATGTTCCCAGCGTAGCGGCACCACCGTGATGGCATACCCCAGACGTTGGGCGAGATAGAGCACCTCCACGTCGAAGCCCCACCCGTCGAGACGCTGTCTCTGGAAGAGGGACTGCGCAGCCTCGCGAGTGAATGCCTTGAATCCACACTGCGAGTCTTCGATGCCTGGGACGGCAAGTGTCTGCACGACGCGGTTGAATACACGTCCCATCAGGTGACGGTAGCCAGGTTCGCCCAGGCGCCGCGCGCCAAAGCCTTCGCGCGAGCCAATCACCACTGGCCGATCGGCGTCGACCATCGAGCAGAACCTGGGTATGTCAGAAACAGACCAGCTGAGGTCCGCGTCGGCGAACAGCACCACGTCACCCTGCGCGGCCAGCACTCCCGTGCGCACGGCCAGTCCTTTGCCACGTCGATCGGTGCGAAGCAGGCGCAATCTCGGGAAGCGTGCCGCGGCTTGCTGGACCACGACCGAGGTGGCATCGCGCGAGCCGTTGTCGACCACGATGACCTCACAGTCGAGTTGTTCCGCGCACACGTACCTCTCGACCTCCGAAAGCGTGTATGGCAAACGTGCCTGCTCGTTGAATGCTGGCAGCACCAGGGACAGCCTCGGCATCACGGCGCCGGACTCAGCAGGGCGTAAATCGCCTGGTCGGAGACACGTCGCGATCGCTGAATCACGCGTCGGTCGGCGAGGTGTTGCGGAAGCTCCATCAGCCCGACAAGTTGCCCACGCAAAGTCGCCTGCGCAGCGGCGCCACGGCACGCAGCCAACGCATCACGCGCGCGTTCCAACTGAAAGCGAACGATTGCCGGCAGCATGCGCCGGACGAGTCCGCTGGGCAGGTCCTTGGCCAGCAACCGGATCAAATTGCGGCCGTTGTAAAAGGATTCGAGCTTGCCGCCGCCACTGGCGCCGCCCACGTGAACAGCACGTGCGGAGGGTTCATACAGGCAGCTCCATCCGCGCAGCTGGGCACGAAAGGCAAGATCGACGTCCTCGAGATACATGAAGAAGCCTTCGTCCAGGAGGCCGACGTCGTACAGCATCGACCGGCGGTAGGCGGCAGCCCCGCCGCTGGCACCGAAAACAGGCGTTGCCGAGCTCCACTCAGGTGAGTCAGCCTGACCATTGCCACGTTGCCGCGCCGCGCCATCACGGCACAGCAGGTCGCCAGCGCTGCTGATCGTCTGAGCATCGGCGCGCAGCACCTTACTGGCAACGGAGCCGACCTCCGGGTGCAGCGCCAATGTCTCGACAGAGGCCGCAACCCAATCCCGGTCAGCCTGCGCATCGTTGTTCAGTAGAAGAAGCACGTCGCCGCTGGCGGCTCGGAGACCAGCATTGACGTTGCCCGCGAAGCCGCGGTTGCGCTGTAACTTCAAGAGCCTCACCGACGGGTACCGACGGCTAAGCAACTCCGAAGTGGCGTCGGTCGAAGCGCCATCCGCCACGACTACCTCGACCTGGCCATAGGACTGCTGCGCCAGCGAATCCAGGCAGAGGGGCAGAAGGTGCGCGCCGTTGAAGCTCGGCACGATCACCGAGGCGAGCGGCGCCACCACTCCAGGGCCTCTCCGACCAGGAACAACGAGCCGGTCACGAGCACGAGGTCACGCGCATGCGCGTGCGCGAGGGCGGCGTCGAACGCGGCTGGTGCGTCGGCAAAGGTCCGGATCGGCGCCTGGGTCGTCCTCCGCACCAGTGGCTCCAACTCGGCAGGTGGCGCCGATCGCTCGTGGCGCGAGCGTGTGAGATACACCGCATCTGCGCGCGGGGCGAGGGCGGTTAGTACGCCCAGCGCGTCCTTACCCTCGGTCAGGCCAACCACGAGGTGCAACTGCTCGAACTCCAGATCGGCCTCGAGCGCGCGTCGGACGACTTCGGCAGAGGCAGCATTGTGGGCACCATCCAGGACCACGAGCGGTTCTCGAGCGAGGACCTGGAGCCGGCCTGGCCAATCGACCGTCCTTAGGGCCTTGCGCATCGCCTCTGGCGACACCCCGAACCGGTCCCGCACGGCGTACAGGGCCGCCGCGGCAGTGGTGGCGTTGTCGCGCTGATGATCTCCGACCAGGTTGACCTCAACGTCTAGCGTCGCAAAGTCATCGTGAACGGACGAAATGTGAGTAACCGCACCGCTTGCTGACCAGTGCCATTCACGGCCGACTTCTTCGAGTGAGGCGTTCAACAGCTGCGCCTCATGTTCGATGGCCATGCGCGCTTCCTCCACTTGGGGTGCACTCACGGCGGGACGGTCGCGGCGGAGGATGCCGGCCTTGTGCCAGGCAATCGAGCTCAGCGTGTCGCCCAGCGTCTGGGTGTGGTCATAGCTCACGGGAGTTATGACGGAGACCGTCGGATCCACAAGGTTGGTTGCGTCAAACCGTCCCCCCGTACCAACCTCGACGACCGCGACATCTACCTCCCGGCGGGCGAAGTACAGGAACGCGAATGCCGTACCCACCTCGAACGTGGTCAAGGGTCCAAAGGATGTGGGCACCCGCTCCACGGCGCGTCGGATCGGCTTGGCCAGTTCAAGCACGTCCGTCGTGGAGATAGGCGAAGCGTTGATGCACGTGCGTTCGCGCCAGTTCACCAGGTGCGGCGAGGTGTAACGGCCAGTGCGGAATCCGGCCGTACCCAAACACGCGCTGAGCATCGCGACGGTGCTGCCCTTGCCTTTTGTGCCTGCGACCAGGACCGAGGGAAACTCACGCTCTGGGTGCCCAAGGGCGGCCAGCAACGCCGTCATGCGTTCCAGCTTGACCGCCCGCTGAGCGGCCATTTCGGCTGGTGTACGTGTGCGCGCCGAAAACGACCAGATCCAGTCGAGCGTGGCCCGGTAGGTTGGATCGGGTTCGGATTCGTCCGATGGTAGACTTTCGAGACTACCAACGGAGGCCCGCGGCTGCTTGGCCACCACTACGCGCAAGCGTTACCTGTTGATTGGCAATGGTGCGTCCGGCACCTACGCTGCCGAGACGATTCGCAAGACCGACACGGAAGGGGAGATCACGCTCCTCACCAACGAGCCATACCCCCTGTACAACCGCGTGGCGTTACCGCCGTTCCTGCGCGACGAAGCCAAACGTGAAAAGGTCTTCCTGCGCACACCCGAACAGCATGCGCAGAAGGGTATCAAGCTGTTGGTCAACACGCCCATTGTGTCGGTGAACACCCGGGAGCGTGTGGCGACCTCGGCCGATGGCCAGGTCTTTCCATACGACCGACTGCTGGTTGCCACCGGCGGCCGCCCCAACCCGCTACCCGCCCCGGGCGCCACGCCCGAAGTTCACGGCATTTACAACTTTCAGTACTGGGACGATGCGACCGCGATTCGCGACCGCATGGACACTGCTAAACACGCGGTGGTGGTAGGCGGCAGCTACATTGCCTACGAGCTGGCCGAGGCCTTTCGGCATCACGGTCTGGCCGTCACCTGGCTGATCCGCGGGCCACGCTTCTTGCGGCGCGTGCTCGACGAGGATGGTGGCGCGCTGGTGGACGACATCGGCCGGTTAGCCGGCGTCGACATCCAGTACGGCGGCGAGGTCGCGGAGGTCCACTGCCGTGATGGCCAGGTGTGTGGTGTCACCGACACCAAGGGCAACCACATCGCATGCGACGTCATCGGCGTAGGCCTCGGGGTCAAGATGAACGTGGACTTTCTCAAAGACACGCCGATCACCGTCCGCAACGGAGTGGTGACGAATGAGTACCTTGAGACGAATGTCCCCGATGTCTTCGCCGCCGGCGATGTCGCAGAGTTCTTCGACGTCTCGATCGGGCTGCACAACCAGATGGGTACGTGGAACAACAGCGTGAGCCACGGTCGCATCGCGGGCGCCAACATGCTCGGCGAGCGCAAGTTCTACAACGACGTACCGATGTATTCGACCGGCCTGTTCGACTCGCGGATCCGCGTCATGGGCCTGACGCCTGAGAACGTGCCCGACCTCGAGAGCTGGGAGCACCTGGATGCGCCCAGTCGCAATTATCAGCGGCTGTTTTTCAAAGATGGCCGACTGGTCGGGGGCTGTTTGATCGGCGACATCAAGATGCAGACCCGCATCATTCAGATGATCCAGGCCCGCCAGGTGACGCCCGAGTCCGAGCGCGGCAAGCTTCTCGCAGCCTGAATGGCCGCCCGTTTACTCGAAGGCCGGCCCGTCGCGGACGCGATCTGGGCCGAAGTCGATGCTGGCGTCTCCCGCTTTGCGGAGATGGCTGGCCGTCCACCGACATTGGCGCTGGTCTCAGGGGCCGACGATGCCGCCGCTGCCTACGGGCGGCAGATCGAACGCCAGTTTGTACGCCACGGTCTGCGTGTTGCGACGTCATCGTCAGGTGCGCCGGACTATCTCGATCACCTGCGCGGACTCAGCGCCGACCCGGGCATCGACGGAATCCTGCTTCTCACGCCATTACCCGACGGAGTCAGTCCCGAGCAGGCTGCCCTGGCGATCGATCCCGTCAAGGACGTAGACGGGCAGCACCCGCTGAATCTCGGTCGGCTGGCGCAGCGACGCCGCGGTTTTGCGCCGGCCACCGCGACGGGTGGCATACGCCTCCTCAAGCATTACGCGGTGGAGTTGCGCGGCGCGCGCACGGTCGTGGTTGGCCGCAGCCCTGTGGTGGGCATGCCGCTCGCATTGATGCTGATCGACGCCGACGCAACGGTGACGGTCTGTCATTCCCGCACGGCGGACCTCGCCGCCGTCGCGCGTGAGGCAGACCTGCTGTGTGTGGCCATAGGCCGGGCTGGCTTCATTGGCCCCGATGCGGTCAAGCCTGGGGCCGTGGTGATCGACTTCGGCACCAATCCACAGGACGACGGGCGGCTCCTTGGCGACGTGCAGACTGATGCCGTGACAGATATTGCCAGCGCCGTCACGCCGGTGCCTGGCGGGACCGGTCCCACCACTGTTGCTGTTCTCGCGGAGCACACACTGCGCGCCGCCGAACTGCATCGTGCAGGCTGACGCACGAGCCCACGTGCACCTGCGCGGACGCGTTCAAGGTGTTGGCTTCCGCTTCGCCACCGCCGACCAGGCGCGTGCATTGGCGCTCCACGGCTGGGTGCGCAACCTGGATTCGGGCGCCGTGGAGGCTGTTTTCGAGGGGCCACGCTCAAAGGTCGTGGACATGGTCAAATGGTGCGAGGATGGTCCACCAGGTTCGTACGTGCGCGATGTCCACGTCAGCTGGGATGAACCACTCGAAGGCCTGCGCAGCTTTGAGATTCGGCCGAGCAGCATCGGTTAGTACAGTCGCGGCTGGACCAAAACTTGCAGAGGCGGCTGCCATTTTGATCTTGGGGGAAACACACAATCATGCGACTCAAGGAGATTCGCGGACTTCCGGTAATCGATCCCACCGCGGCGCGCAAGGTCGGCACGGTCGTGGATTACCAGGTCGACCCGGTCGTGGGTCGAATCGCCGCGCTGGACATCACCCCTGTGACCGGCGGCGAAGGAGAACGGATCCTCGCGCAACGCATCCGGCGCGTCGGCAGTAGCGCGGTCATCCTGACCGCTCGCGGCGGCTCCATGCCAAGCGAGCCGCTGGAAATCTTGGATCGGTGGCTCGATACCTCGACCACGATTGGGCTCGAGGTCATGGGCGACGACGGCAACCGCATCGGCCACCTGGTCGATGCCACGTTCAACCAGGACAGCCTGGAGGTCGAGGCCTACCTGCTGCGCGCGAGCTTCCGCGAACGTCTGATCGGACGCCGCGGCCGCATCCAACCCGACAAAGTGCATGCGTGCAGTCGGGAGCTCATGATGGTGGTAACCGGCAAGGTCAAGGCCGTCGAGTTGGCGCCTGAGGAAACCCACTCGATGGAGATGCCGCTGCCACTCAAGGCTGCCGACCGCGTTGCGGCGCCTTCGTACGAGCCCGTTCCCGACGGGAAACCGGTGGGCGCGCCACGCTGACGACCGCGTGTAGCCGCAGACACCGACGCGGCGCGATGCGATAAATCCCGAGTGGGACCCCACCGGGGAATACGATTAGTCGATGGCCCTGTCGGTCTCAGCCTCCGCGTCGTTCCAGCAGACGGTGCTGGACAACGGCTTGCGCGTCATACTGCGTGAAGTCCGCGAGCGCCCGCTGGTCGGCGTCTGGATGTGGTACCGCGTGGGCGGCCGCAACGAACTACCCGGTACGACGGGTGTTTCGCACTGGGTCGAGCACATGCTGTTCAAAGGCGGCAAGCGCTTCGGTAAAGGTGAGATCACCAAAGAGATCTCACGCCGTGGCGGCGCGCTGAACGCCTTTACCTGGATCGATTGCACCGCCTACTTCGAGACGTTGCCCGCATCCGAGATCGATCTCGCGCTGTCGATCGAGGCCGACCGCATCTACGACACCCGCATCGAGCCCGACGAGGCCGAGGCAGAGCGCACGGTAGTTATCTCCGAGCGCGAAGGCAGCGAGAACTATCCCGAGTTCTGGCTGCGTGAGGAGGTCCAGGCGGTTGCCTGGCGCGAGCATCCGTATCGGCTCGGAGTGATCGGCCCCAAGAGCGACCTGCGCGCCATGACCCGCGAGGATCTGTACCAGCACTACAAGCGCTACTACATGACCAACAATGCCTCGCTGGTCATGGTTGGCGACTTCGAGACCGCGCGGTTGCTCGACAAGATTCGCGCCGAGTTCGACGCACTGCCGGGCGGCCCGTCACCGGCAGCGCTGCAGGTCGAGGAGCAGCCCCAAACTGGCGAGCGGCGGGTTACTGTGCGTCGGCCCGGCCCCACCCACTACATCATGCTCGGATACCACGCACCCGAGGCCAGCCACGCGGACGCTGCATCAATGGTTGTGCTCAGCTCGGTCCTCGGCGGCGCATCGAGCCCAATCGCGTGGGGCGGCGCGCGGGGTCTCGGTCGCAGCTCGCGACTCTATCGCGCGTTGATCGATGGCGAGTTGGCCACCTCGGTATCAGCGAGCTACGAGCTCACTCTCGATCCCTACTTGTTCGCGATCGATGCCACGCTGCGCGACGGTGTCGAGCCTGCTCGCGCTGAGGCAGCCATCCTGAAAGAACTCGAGCGGATCCAAAAGGACGGCGTACCCGACGAAGAGCTGGCCCGAACCAAACGCCAGCTTCACGCGCAGGTGGTCTACTCGCTCGAAGGCGTGACAAATCAGGGCTTTGCGCTAGGGTTCATGGACCTGGTCGCCAAGGACGCAAGCGCGTGGGAGACGTTCCCCGAGGCGCTCCAGAGTGTGACCGCGGATGACATCCAACGCGTGGCCTCCAGGTACCTGGTGGAACGTCAGCGAACCGTGGGTTGGTTCGTGCCCGAAGAGGAGGCGCAATAGGTGGCCACCGTCACGGGAAGCGCGCTCCGTCCAGAACGAATCGAGCTCAGCAACGGCCTGGTGCTCCTGCACAACCACGTGCCCTCGAATGCGTCGGTCGTCGTGCGGGCGCTGGTGCGCGCTGGCGCAAGCCGCGAAACCCACGATGAACACGGCATTGCGAGTTTGACCGGCCGCATGCTGCGCCAGGGCACCCGCAACATCTCCAAGTCGGCTTTGGCCGAGGAGCTGGACGGTATGGGCGCCGGCCTCTCGGTAGACGTTGGCTATGCGCTGGTAGCGGTGTCGATCAAGTGCCTGAGCGGCGACTTTCTCCGGGCGACGCAGATTCTCAGCGAGCTCGTCTGCAAGCCAACGTTTCCAGCGGAGGAGCTCGACCGACTGCGCGGGCAGGTCCTGACCGAGCTCAAAGAGATGGACGACAACACCCGCGTGATGGCCGAACGCACCTGGCGCGAGCTGGCCTTTCCGTCAACGCACCCGTACCACCGTCTGACCGTCGGCAACGCCGCAACCGTCAGCGCGGCGACTCGCGACAACCTGAGTGCGTTTCAGACAGCCTGGTACGGACCCAACCAGACCACGCTGATCGTGGTCGGCGACGTTGCGCTCGACGATGCCGTTGCCGCGGCCGAGGCGAGTCTCGGCGACTGGCCCGGCGTCCGCATCGAGCGCGTCGAAAGCACCTTGCCGGCATCTGATCTGCCGCCGAAGGAGTTGCGCGAGGTCGCCATGACCGGCAAAACCCAGGCGGACGTCGTGATTGGTCTGCCGACTCTCGACCGTGGTTCGGCCGATTACTACGCGCTCAGCTTTGCGAATCACATTCTCGGCCGCATGTACTTCATGGGCCGATTCGGCGAGAAGGTTCGCGATGAGCAAGGCCTCGCCTATTACGCATATTCCGAGCTGCACGGCAGCTACGGCCGCGGCGCCTGGCTGTTGCGCGCCGGCGTGAACCCGCGCAACCTCGACAAAGCGCTGACCAGCATCGACGCGGAGCTCAAACGGTTCCTCGACGAGGGCCCCACGCCCGAGGAGCAGTCGGATGGCGTCAGCAGCCTGCTCGGCAGCCTGCCGCGTCAGCTCGAGACGAACGAGGGCGCGGCCGCGGTGATGAGTGAGATCGAGCTCTACGACCTTGGTCTCGATTACCTCGAGCGTTACCCCGACATCGTGCGCTCGCTCACGCGCGAGCAGGTGACCGAAGTGACGCGGCGCTGGATCGACCCGCAGCACCTGGTCAGCGCCATCGCCGGACCGCCGCGCTGACCGACGTCTGTCTCGAACGCATCGTCGAGCTGGACAACGTCCGCATTTCGGTGCGGGACTGGCCTGGTGCGGACGGGCCACTGATTCACGTGCCCGACCCAATCCGTGACTCTGGTCTCATCGTGGAGATTGCGCCTCGACTGGCGCCAACATATCGGGTCCTCAGCATCGCGCCCCGCCCCGAGTGCGCATACCAGATTCACGTTGCCGACCTCGAAGGCGTGCTGGCGCAGTTTGGCTTCGAGCACACGCTGATAGCCGCCGAAGGCCTGGCCTGTGTGAGCGCACTCCTGCTTGCTGCCTGGTTCCCCGAGCGCGTGGCCGCTCTGGTATTGATTGACGCCTCACTGATCGCGCCCGACGGTGAAACGCTGCTGGCCCGCTCAATGCGCGATTGCCCACCCCAGCGGCCAGCCCTCCACTGTCCCCTCGTCGAGCTTTCCGGCACCGACCCAACGCTCGTTGGGCAACTTGAACGATTGTTGGCGGAACGCCCGGTACCATGAGCCCGTGGGTCTCGAGCCCGCGTTGGCGGGGCTGGTGGTGCTGGTCGGCATCGGATTGACGTCCTTCGGGGCATTCACCCATACCGCGACGGCCATGGCGCCTGGCGCCGCACTGGCGCTTTTCGGCGGCGGCTGGCTCGGCAACAGCCTGGCGCGCGTTTACGCACGCGTTCGTCCACCCGCGAGGTCCGGGTAGAGAGTGCCCACGCGCCAGATCGGCTGGAACGTCGGCGAAATCGCCTTCGCGGTGATGTATGTGCTGGTGGCCGTGCAGGCCCTGGTGCTCGGCTACGCGTTTACGCGGCGCTATCTGGCCTGGCGCAGCGGGCGTCCCTACGGACCGATCGACCGTGTTGGCGAACGATTACGTCAGGCGCTGAGCGTGGCATTCCTGCACAAACGCTTGATCCGCCCCGGCTACGTCTACGCGGGCGTGATGCACCTGTTCATCTTTTACGGCTTCATCTTCCTGTTCATCGGCACGCTGATTGTGCTGCTCGAAGCCGACATCGTTCGCCCCTTCTTCAATGCCAGCTTCTACTACGGAACCTTCTATGTCATCTACAAACTCGTCATTAATTTCTTCGGGCTGATCTTTATCATTGGCCTCTTGATGGCCATCTACCGGCGGTACTTTCAACACCTTCCAAAGTTTCGCCGAAACCTCTCCGACGACGCCATCGTTCTCGGGATCCTGCTCTTCCTCGGCCTCACCGGGTTCCTGCTCGAAGCGCTGCGGCTGTCTGCCACGCGCGACGCCAACGCGCCCATCCACTGGGTCGCCTACCCGCTCACGCTGCTGCTCAATGGCGTCGACCCTGGCACCCTGACGGCCACGCACGCGGTGGTGTGGTGGAGCCACATGCTCGCCAACACCGCACTGCTGGTGTACATCCCGGCGTCCAAACTGGCGCACATCTTCACCGGTCCGACTAACGTCTTCATGCGCGCCGTCGATTCGCGCGTCGCCCTGCCGCTGATCGCCAACATCGAGGAGCAGGAACACTTCGGAGTCGACAAGCTCACGGACTTCAACTGGAAGCAGCTCGTCAACTTCGACGCCTGCATGCGCTGCGGTCGCTGCCTTGATTTTTGTCCGACGTTCAATACCGGCAAGGCGTTGAAGCCGCGCCAGCTGATCGTCGAAGTGGGCGCCTACATGAATCGCCAGGCCGGCCTGCTGGCAGGTCCCGCTGGCCCTCGCATCGACGAGGCCGGTGTCACTGGCCACGAGCTCGTCGCCGCCGAAGAGCCCAGCCTCGCGACCGTCCCGAACGTGGAGGAGCTCATCGGGCCCGTGGTATCCGAGGACGAGCTCTGGGACTGCACCACCTGCCGTGCCTGCATGGAGCAGTGCCCCGTGCGCATCGAGCATGTGCCGTTGATCGTCGAGATGCGGCGCAATCTCGTCCTCGAGCAGAGCCGTTTCCCTCAGGAGCTGGTGATGCTCTTCAACAACCTGGAGCGCAACGCCAACCCATACTCCTTCCCAGCCAGCACACGCGCCGATTGGGCCGCCGAACTCAATCAAGGCGTCCGAGAACTGTCCTCGGTCGAAGATCCGTCAACTCTGGAGGTCGTGTACTGGGTCGGCTGCATGTCCTCGTTCGACGCCCGCAACCAGCGTGTAGCGACCGCGCTGACCAAGATCTTCAATGCCGCCGCCGTGAAGTTCGCCATCCTCGGCAAAGAAGAGAGCTGCAGTGGCGATCCCGCGCGCCGCGCAGGCAATGAGTACCTGTACCAGATCCTGGCGCAGACCAATATCGACCGTCTGAACGCCTACTCACCGAAACGAATCGTGGCGAACTGTCCCCACTGCTTCAACACGTTGAAGAACGAGTACCCGCAGCTTGGCGGCAACTTCGAGGTGGTGCACCACTCGGAGTTCATCAATGAGCTGATCGCATCCGGCCGCCTGAAGGTGCCGCACTCAATCCTCGAGAACCCGAAGATGGCGTACCACGACCCGTGTTATCTGGGTCGTTACAACGAGGTCTACGACGCGCCGCGGTCGGTTATGGACTCAGCCGCTGGTGGTTATGTCGAGCTGCCGCGCTGCCGCGAGCGCGGCTTTTGCTGCGGCGCAGGTGGCGCAAGAGCCTTCATGGAGGAAAAGCGCGGCACCCGCATCGCGCACAACCGACTCAACGAGGCCGTGGCGACCGACGCCAGCGGCGTTGCGGTCGGCTGCCCGTTCTGCGTGACGATGTTCGAAGACGGCGTCCGCGCTCTCAACGTCGAGGAGCGCTTCGCAGTCAAGGACATCGCCGAGATCGTTGCCGAGCTTCTTTGATACAGAAGCACTCTGATACTGTTTTTGGCGATGGACATCGTCGTCACGGTCAAGCAGGTCCCCGATCCGGACATCCCGCCGACGCACTTCAGAGTTGACGAGGCGGCCAAGAAGGTCATTCCCCCGGCTGGGGTGGCGCCCGTCATGAATGGCTACGACGCCAATGCTCTGGAAGCCGCCCTGCGTCTCAAAGAACAGCTTGGCGGGAAAGTGACGGTGGTCAGCCTGGGCCCTGATTCAGCCCGCGACACGTTGAAGCGCGCGATCGCCATGGGTGCCGACGCAGCTGTGCACATCAACGATCCGAGCCTCAACGAAGCCGAGAGCGCTACGACGGCGCAAGCTCTGGCGGCGGCCATCAAGAAGCTCGATCATTTTGACCTGGTGCTCTCAGGGCGCCAGGCCTCGGACACCGATGGCGGCCAGGTCCATCTCGGCATCGCGCACATCTTGGAATACCCGCCATCGCACCAGTCCAGAAGGTCGAAGAGGCTGCTGCCGACTCCATCGTGGCCGAACGCATCGTGGAGGATGGCTATCAGCGCCTGAAGGTCCGGCTGCCCGCGCTGCTGGGTGTCTCGAGCGAGATGAACGAGCCGCGATATCCGCCGCTCAAGGGCATCATGGCCGCGGGCCGAGCCCAGATCCCGGTTTGGACTGCCGCGGACCTCGGCCTGAGCGATCTCGCACCGCGGGTGCAACTGAGCCGACTGTACGTCGAAACGCGGGAAGCGAAAGTGGAGCTGATCGAAGCAGAGTCACCCGCCGAAGCCGGCACCAAACTCGCCGACAAACTGCGCGAAGCGAGGCTCGTCTAATCATGCCGGGTGTATTGCTGGTCGCAACGGCATCGGGCGAACAACTTGCGCCGACAACGGCTGAACTGGTCGGCGTCGGCGTGCGGCTCTCGGCCGAATTAGGCGGCCCGCTGACCGCGTTACTCGCAGGCAAAAATGTCCAGGGACTCGCCTCAAGCCTGGGTGGGTTCGGCGTGGACAACGTGCTGGTCGCGGACTTTCAGGGTCCAACACCGGCCTCGCCAGAATGGGTGCTTGCCGCCGCCGTACAGGCTGCCAAGCAGAGCGAGCCCACGGCGATTCTGTTAACGCACGGCGGCGGCGGCCGCGACCTAGGTCCGTCGCTGGCCTACAAGCTGGACGCCGGCATCATCACCGACGCCACCAGCCTGCGCGTAGACAACGGACACCTCCTGGTTACGAAGCCGGTCTTCGGCGGCAGCGCGATCGCAGAATTCTCGATTGCCACAACACCCGGAGTCGTCACGCTGCGGCCGCGGGCCTTCGAGGCGCCCGAATCGCCATCAGCCAAAGAGGCGCAGGTCGAAGGACTCTCCGTACCAGACACGGGCGGCGCAATCGAAGTCCTCGAGGAGATCCGCGAGCAGGCCACGACCGGGCCTCGCTTGAAGGACGCAAAGGTCATCGTCTCTGGCGGGCGCGGCCTCGGCGGTCCTGAGAACTGGCAGTACATCGACGAGCTGGCTCAGGTCCTCGGGGCCGCGGTCGGCGCCACGCGCGCGGTCACCGATGCTGGCTGGGTTCCGCCATCGCTGCAAGTCGGTCTGACCGGTGCCACTGTTGCGCCCGACCTGTACATCACGATCGGCATCAGCGGCGCGGTGCAGCACATCGCCGGGATCTCCGGCGCCCGCAACGTCGTCGCGATCAACCGCGACGGGGACGCCAACATCTTCAAGTACGCGCGCTTTGGCGTCATCGGCGATTGGAAGCAGGTCGTGCCCGCCTTCACCCAGCGCTTGAAGGAATTGCGCAGCTGAAGCTCGCTCCTTTTGGTGGATAGGCCCAACGCATACGTGAATTGGAGGCTGCTGTGGGTAGCTTGCGCGTGCGTTGCGGCAGTGGCCTGTTCTGCCGTCGCCGCGCCCGCGGCACCGACGCAGACGGTGCGAGGCGTCTTACTGGACGTCGAGTCTCCAGGTATTCAGAAGGTCGACAGCTTTACGCTGCGTACTGACGACGGCCAGGAGCTCCACTTCACCACGGCCCCAAACTTCAACGAGGGCGTCGCGCACCTGATGACCCCCGGCCACATGCGCCAGCACATGGCGCTGGGTGATCCGGTCGAGGTCACCTACCGCGATGACAATGGCTCACTTGTCGCCCTCACCGCGACGGACGTATCACCCTGAGGTATGGTCCGCCAGAGCAAGAAGCCACCCAAGCCGCCAGCGCGCATCGGGGACCGCCGTAAGCCAGCTTCCAACGCGCCCAAGCAGGCACCGCCCGATCATCACGACACGCTCGCTCCCACGGGTATGGAGCAAGAGCCGACGCAGTAGCGAATCCGCGTTCAACAAGAAGCCCGTCAAGCGATTCTTCCTGGCTGATTGCATTCCACTGCATTAGGGCGCTGCGGGCGTAAGCGACCGACCGCACTGCCGCAGAGAAAGAAGATCTTCTCGTAAAAGAGTGGATAAAGGCAGAACTTAACTGAGGACGGACTTCAACGAGGGTTCGAGCTCTTCGATCGGCGCGGCGCCCTCGAATCGATCGCGCACGATGCCACCCTTGTCGACGATGAACGTCCACGGATCGCTCGGCAAATGCCACTCGTCGACGGTTTTGGCGGTGTGCAGCCCATCGAACGGGTACTGATAGATCTCGACGTGGATGAAGTTGGCCCGCTCGGCATAGGAGGCGTGCAAGTCCTGGATCGCCTGCAGCTCGGGCGCGCAGGTAGCGCTGGTGCAGAGCGCGGGCGTCGCAAACAGCAGAACCAGTGGCCGATCGGCGGGCTGCAGCGCATCGGCAATGCTCTGGGTGTGCAAATCGCACGGTGGCGAGTTGCTGCAGATGTGCGAGACGTCGCCGTTTACGTCTTTGTCGGTCGGCGACGCCGATCGCGGAGCAGGCGCATCGTATCCAGGCGCGCTGAACTGATCGCGGACTTGAAAGCTCATACGTGCGACCTTGGGGTTGCCGTCCCCGCCGTCGAGCGTGACCTGAGCACCCCAGCCACCGAGGTCCGGGAACGTGGCGGGTGCCACCCAGATGCCTTTGCTCGCACCACCCACCGAGCGGAACGTCGCAGGGCTCTCGGCGCGCTTTTCAGCCTGGCCGCTTGCCAGCAGCTTGAAGAATTCCACGTTCACTGCGCCAGCGACGACTGGCTGATTGCGGTCGTCGATCAGCCCTATGGCGAAACGATTGCGACCCACTGCCAGCTCTGAGCTGGCCTGAACAGCGGTAAGTGGCGCGCCCGTCGCGCGTGGCTTGACGAGTGCGTTGGCAGCAGTCGGAGCCGCCGCTGGCGCCTGCGGCTGCGTCGGTGCTGGACTCTGACAGGCCACCGCCAGCGATGCTGCTGCGCCCAGGCCGAGCATCAGCGTGAACTGACGACGGCTCAGCGGCATGACGCCGACGAGTATAGCCGGGAGGTTACGTGGATCCGATTAAAGGAGGCATCGTCGGAAACGGTGTCGGGTACACGCGAATCCGCTCGAGCCAATCGCGTTCCGAGCGGCATACCCCACACCGGGCCAGGTGGCGATCGGCCCAGACCCTTTCGTCACTCGAGATGCGCCGTTCGACGATGCGGTTGAGCACTTCGTACGAGAGGTGCTTGATGCCGTTCACCCGTTCAGCCTACGCAGGCGTTCGGCCGCCGACATCCGTAAATCTGCCGATCTGATACCTATCTGTGGCACGTGCGTACTCGCTGTTGAGATGCGCCAGCTTGACCCTGAACTTGCAACTGGGTTACAACCGGAGCGCCCCTTGGCTATGCAGGCGCGTTCGACTGGCGAACCCGAGTTGCTTCAGGCTCAGCGTCGCCGTCGCGAGGCCGGTGAGGCCGAACGCCGCGCGCCCCGTCGGGCACGTCGCCGCCGCAGCCAAACCACACCCTGGCTGCAGCGCAACGCACTCAGCGTCGCAGCCGCGTCGATTCTCGTGGCGTTCCTCGGACTGGGCTTCGGTCTGTTGCAGATGCTCAACCACGGCGATGGCTCTGTGGGTTCGCCGCTCACGTTGGCCCAGGCCGACCTCGGCGCGCCGACCAGCACCAGCGCGAATGTGCTCAGTGCCGCCGCGGTTGGCGCAAGCGTGCCCGTGGTAGCAGAGTCGGTGACCGCCTTAGATGCGCCGCGCAGCATTCACGCCAACGTAAAGGTGCTCACGCCCGACTACACTGTCGCGGCCGGTGACACCTTGGTCAGGATCGCCCAGCGTTACAGCACCACCGTCGAGCGGATTCAGGCTTTCAACAATCTCAGCGACCCACGCGCGCTGCACATCGGGGCGCAGCTGATCATCCCGCCGCCTTTCTGAGCCTTAGCACGTTTGCTGCGCACACCAGTTCGGCGCCGTGTGGAGCGACCGCGGCCCATGCGGACACGTTCGTACCGCGGCTGGCTCACGCTCTTCATCGTGCTCGCTGCCGCGGCGGTGCTCGGCATCGGTCCGGGCCAATTGGCCGAGTTTGCCTCGGGCGTCTTCTTTCGCCGCCCGCCGGCCGCCGCGATCGCACCCGCGGTGAATCACACCGAACCGCAGCTTCAGGCTCGCCTGGAAGCGACCGCCAGTTCGCTCGGGCACGGTCAGATGGCCGTAGCCGCAATCGACTTGCAGTCAGGCGCCAGCGCTTCGCTCGATGCCGCGCGCACATTTCCCGCGGCCAGCCTGTTCAAGCTGCCGATCCTTCTGGAAGTCCTGTCACAAGAGGACGGTGGAGGGCTCGATCCGAGCCGTCAGCTCGAAATACGCCAGGAGGACTGGACTGACGGCAGCGGTGTGCTGCAGGCGCGTGTTGGCGACTCGCTGAGCGTACGCGACCTGACACAGCTCATGATCCAGCAAAGCGACAACATCGCCGCGCTGGTGCTCCTGGACGTGGTCGGCGTCGGCCCTACCAACGCGCTCGCCGCCCAGCTTGGACTGCCGGCAACACACGTCGTCGACCATCGCGCAGGCGAACCAGGCGACCACACGACATCAGCCGCCGACATGGCGCATCTGCTCCAGGAATTGGCGACCGGGCAAGCCGTCAACCAGCGCGTCTCCGAGCAGGCGCTGCAGTTGCTCGAACTGAAGCAGAGTGTGAGCTGGCTCGCCGATGACCTGCCGTTCTGGGTAAAGGTCGCCCACAAATGGGGCGACCTCCCAGATGCCCGCCACGACGCCGGCATCGTCTTTACGCCGCGCGGCAGCTACGTCATCGCGGTACTGACGCAAGATGCATTGCCCGACGAGTCTGCCAACGCAATTGCCCAGGCGTCGCGGGCGACGTATGACTACCTGGGCAACCGCTGATCGCATCTATCTGGGTAAGCGTTGAGCCTCGCCGCCGGCCTGCCGCAGCCCGACGCACTCAACTCTGAGAACGTCGTACGCCTGCCGCAGGCATGCAAGCTCATGTTCCAGCGTGGCCGAGCGCACGCGTTCGGCACGCAGCTCCTCGTCCGACCGTTCGAGCCGACGGTCAGCCTCGGCCAGCCGGTCCTGGAGCACGCGTTCCAGGCGCGCTTCGGCATCGCGCTGTTGGGTGCGGCGGCGTTCGTCGAACTCGCTGCGCCGTTCGCCGCCGCGCAGGCCGTAGTCGAGTAGCAGGCGGGCGAGGGTAAGCGCGGCGGCGATGATGGCGCCACCGCCGAGGGTGTGTAAGAGAAAGTCAGAGTCCATCGCCGTCTTTCGTGGAGAGTGGCTCCACGCCTCCAGAAGTTGCACACCGTTCCCTGCCCATGGGGGCTTGCTCAGGATCCTGGGCTAGAACGGATGTGCTAAACATTGTAAGCGATCGGCTGCGCGATGTACAGTACTCTGAGCACGCTAAGCAACTTTGAGCAAACCTGAGCAAGACGGTCCCGCACCCGTTCGAGAATGCATCCCCAGTCCTTAGCCATCGAGCCCGGCGTCCTCGGTCAGCGCATCGCCGCGCTGCGCCGCGAGCACGGCTGGAGTCAGCGACGCCTGGCCGAAGTAGCCGGCGTTTCGCACGGCTATATCGCGTTGCTCGAGCTTGGTCGCCTGCCCTCGCCGGGCAAGTTCCGCCTGGATTCGGTGGCGCGTGCGTTGAGCCTGCGCACTTCAGATGCGCTGCTGGCGCCCACGCTGCTTTCGATTTCGGCGCTGCCTGCCGTGCCGCCTGTTGGCGGGCACGCCCCCTCGGGCAACGGTCTCGGCGCGAACGTCGTCGGCAATCTCGACTCGCTGCGGCCGGCGGGTGCCAGGCCTCTGCCAGTCTTTCGCTGGGGCGCCTGCGGTGATCCGCGCGATCAGGAGAGCCCGCCCGACCCCGATCACCTGGAGTACCCGCCGCCTGGGCGTGAAACCCTCATCGGTCCCAACGGCTTCGGCGTGGTCGTCAAAGGCGAGAGCATGGCCGGCCGCGGCATCTTCGACGGGGATGTGGTCTGGGTCAATCCCGAGCGGCCGTACGCGGTCGGCAAGGTGGTGCTCGCGCTTGTCAGCGACGTCGGAGGCGAGTCCGGCATGGTCGTGAAAACCTACGCCCGCACCGAAGTTGGCGAGTGTTTGCTGAGCGAAACCGCCGCGGGGCGGAGCCCCGTGGTGTGCCGCGAGTTCAAGATCATCGGCCCGGTGGTGGGTATCACCTCGTGGCGTCTACCCAGCTAAGCCGCGGCCTTTTTCCTGGACTTGGCCTTTGCCGCCGGAGGCTTGCGCTCCGCAGTGCGCTTTGGCGCGTGCGCGTTACTTCGTGTCTCCTTGCGCGGCGGGGCTTCGGCCTTGCGGCCCTTGGCCGCCTCGATGCTGGCGCGCAGGGCGGCCATCAGGTCGGTGACGGGCGCACCCGCGGGTGCGGACTCAGGCGCCACCACTTCACGGCCTTCGGTCTTGCTCTCGATCAGCTCGAGCAGTGCCTGGCGGTAGTGATCCTGATACTTCTCGGGGTCAAACGGCTCCTGGAGCGCGTCGACGAGTGTTTCGGCAACAGCCAGCTCGCGATCGTTTACCGATGAGCCGGACAGGCTGAATTCGCGCTCGCGGATTTCGTCGGGGTAGTGCAGGGTTTCGAGCACGAGCGTTTTCTCGAGTGGACGCAGCGCGCACAGACTTTCCTTGTTGCGGATGGCAATGGTGGCAACGCCGATCACGCGCTTCTGATCGAGGACCTTCAGCAGCAGCGCGTAGGCCTTGAGCGCGGCTTCGTCGGGCTCGAGGTAGTAGCTCTTGTCGTAGTAGATGGGATCGATATCGCTCGAGGTGACGAACGCTGACAGCTCGATCGTGTGTTTGGCTGGCAGTGGCAACTGCTCGAGGTCCTCGTCGGTGATCTCAACGTACTGGTCCTTGCTGACCTCGTACGCGCGCACGATGTCCTCGGCGTCGACCTCCTCGTCCTCAGTCGCGCAGAACTTCTTGTACTTGATGCGGCTGTGATCCGGTCGATGGAGTTGATGAAATGCGACGTCCTTATCCTGAGTGGCCGGATACAGCTTGACCGGGATACTGACCATGCCAAACGTGATGACGCCAGACCAGATGGAACGAGCCATTGCCTGACACTGGCGCAAGATGGGTGCCGGGAGCGGGACTCGAACCCGCACGGGGTTAACCCCCAACGGTTTTTGAGACCGTCGCGTCTGCCATTCCGCCACCCCGGCAGGGGTGCTCGAATTGTAGGGCTACTGGCGGGCGGCGGCCCAGCCTTGCAGGTCTTGCATCAATCGGCCGCGGAGGCTGGACGCGCCTGGGGTGGCTCGACCAAAGCCCATCGACGCAACCATCAGCAGGCCGAGCATCAGCAGCGCGACGGCGGCCAGGCCAATGCTGGCGGGCAGTTGCGCGCGACCGTCAAGCGAAGGATCTGGGCGGGTGGCCTGGCTGCCAAAGATGTAGGCCATCGATTGGATCTTGCCGTCCATCACCACAGCCTCGACGCTGACCGCGAAGCCGGACTGCGGGTACACGGCGCCGTTGCCACCCTGGCCTGGCACACCGCTGCGGCCGGCGAGCCCTGAGCCCGGCACTCCGTTCTGGCCCGGGCCCTGCGGGATGCGCCCGCTGGCGTCGTTCGCCTGAAGTGTGGTGCGTTCGGTCCAGGTGACAATGTTGCCGCTGGCCTGGCGATCCGAGATCACCACATAGCGCGACCGCGTCGACGCCGTGTCCAGGTATTTGCGGATCTCGTCTTTGCCACTGAAGCTGGTGTTGCGCTGGGTGATGACCGCGTTGTCGGCAAAGTACGTAAGCGCAGCATCGAGATCGTGGCGGTTACGCGCCATCTCGTAGGCGGTAACCACCGCGGTGGGGTCACCGCTGGGCTGCGCACGGGCCATCGACGCAATCACGCCGCTGGCAACCAGAAAACCCGCGCCCGCGATCATCGCAAGCCAGATCCGCACCATGCCTCAGCGGCCAGTATAAGTCGGCCGGCTGCCCACGGTTCTCAAAGGAGTCCCCTCAGCTCGGAGGGGAAGTGCGACTAGCCGCCGATCTGGCTCATCGAGCGCGATGCGCGCTGAAACGCCTCGCCCTCGTTGATTTTGTGCTTGAGCTCTTTGTGGCTGACCGCCTCGAGCAGGATGTCGGCAATATCGGCATCACTGGCCCCGGAGCGCAGCGGACCACGTAGATCCCACTCGTCAATTGAGAACAAGCACGTCCGAAGCTGGCCGTCAGCAGTCAGCCGAATTCGATTGCAGCTGCCGCAGAACGGCTGCGAGACGGGATTGATGAAGCCGATCTCGCCGATGCCATCGGCGAAGGTGTATCGCCGCGAGGTACTGCTCGGCTCCGCGGGCACGCGGACCAGGGGCATGAAGTCACGTTCGATGATCGCTTTGATCTCGTCCCCACTGAGCACCCGCTCGCGTTGCCAGTTGCCGTCGGCGTCGAGCGGCATAAATTCGATGAAGCGGATGACGTACGGCTTGCGCCGCGACAGCTCGGCGAAGGCCACCACTTCAGTCTCCGTGAAGTCCCGCATGGCGACGACGTTGACTTTGATTGGAGCGATGCTCGGATAGCGCTCGAGTTCTTCGAGGCCTGCCAGGACTTCGTCCAACCCGCGGCGGCGGGCAATCTGGTGGAAGCGATCGTGCTGCAGCGTGTCCAGGCTCACGTTGATGCGTTTGAGGCCAGCCTGAGCCAGCGGCTGCGCCTGCTGTTTGAGCAAGAAGCCGTTCGTCGTGAGGCTCAAGCTCTTCAACGGCAGCGGCGCGAGCCGGGCGACCAGGTCGGGCAGGCCAGGCCGCAGTGTGGGTTCGCCACCGGTGAGCCGAACCTCGTCGACACCAAGGCCCACTGCGATACGCGTAATGCGTTGGATCTCGTCGAAGCTGAGGATGGTTTCACGCTTGAGCCACTGCATGCCTTCTTCGGGCATGCAGTACACGCAGCGGAAATTGCAGCGATCGGTGACCGAGATCCGCAGGTCGCTGATGTGGCGCCCATAGCCGTCGACTAGCCGGCGCTGGCTCGAGGTCGGTGTGACAGCGGTGGGTGGCTCAGCTAAGAGGGTCATGCAAATTCAACAGAGGTCGCGAACGTAGATTTGTAGTATAGCGGTTGCGACAAGTTGGGCCAGATTATCAGCTTGTCCAGACCACGTCGAGGGCGCGTTTAGCCCACGCCTGAATCTCTGCGTTGGCGCCCAGGTCGGCCAGCTCGTCGGCCGCGTACCAGCCAACGCGGTCGCTCTCGGCCAGCCGCGGATCGACCTCGGCAGCCCGCACGTCATCAGGATCGGGTTGGGCGAAATACACCAGGTCGATGTGCTCGTGGCCGGGGTAGATGTGCTCGACCTGGATGCCGGCGGGTACCACGAGCTGGCGAGGCTCCTCGAAGGGCAAGCCGTGCGGACCGCGGAGGCGCGCGCGGATGCCAGTTTCCTCGAGCACCTCGCGTAGGGCGGCATCGTCCGGCAGCTCGTTGTCCTCGACATGGCCGCCAGGCGGGAGCCATTTGCCGAGCTTGCGGTGGTAGTGCAGCAGGACTCGCCGTTGATGCACCACGAAGACGGCCACCGTGAAGTGGCGCAGGACCTCGCCGGGCGGAATCGGCGGATGCTCTGGCACACGCCTATCCTGGCTGATCGACTGTGGACGACGCATTGGTGATCTGGCTGAACGGACTTGCCCGCCGGCATCGCGCAGTTGGTTGGTTTATCGGGGTCGCGGCCGAACGCCTGGCTGGCGTGGAGGTTGGGCTCATGCTTCTGCTTGCCATTAGCGGCCGACGCCGTTTGGCCGTCCGCATGCTCGCTGTTGTTGCCCTGGTGTACGCCGCCTGCGAAGGACTTGGTCGGTTGTGGCAGCGCGAGCGTCCGTTCGAACGCTTGTCGGGCGTGCGCGGCTTATCGCCGCACGAGCCGGGTCGGTCGTTCCCGTCACGCCATGTGGCTTCAGGCCTGGCCATGGCGTCAATCGGCGGCGGCGCACAGCCTCGTCTTGGCCTGCTGATGGGCGCTGTGGCCTGGCTGCTGGGCCTGAGCCGCGTAGCAGCCGGATTGCACTATCCGAGCGACGTTGCCGCGGGGGCCGTACTTGGCATCATCTTGGGACGCTACGCACGTGATGCGTAGGGCGCTACGCACATAGTGAGCTACGCCGGCAGGTGCGCGAGACCGTTTTCAATCTCGATGAGTCCGTCGACGGTGAGGCGATCGATCAGGTCGCGGCGGCCGCCGTGGCTGGCCACCAGTTCCTCCAGCGGAACGCCGTCCGATTGCCGCAGGGCGTCCAGGATGCGGCCGCGATAATACCGATTCGAGCCACTGAACTCGCCCTGCGGCTTTCGCGCGATTGCTGCGCGAGGACCACCGCACTGGGATACGAGCGGGCACACCAGGCACAGCGGCTGGCGCGGGCGGCAGAGGGTGGCGCCAAGGTCCATCAGCGCCTGATTCCACTCGTACGCGAGATCCAGCGGCACCAGCGATTGGGCGATCGCCTC
>JAFAZN010000009.1 GCA_019239775.1 Chloroflexota bacterium | reverse complement strand
GAATGAACGTCTCGACCAACTCAAGCAGGACGCCGACGTCGTCGTCGGTCTCTACCGCGACGAGCTCGTGCATCCGGACAGTGACGAACGCGGGCTGCTCGAGCTCATCGTGCTGAAGAACCGACACGCTGGCGAGAAGCCCCCCGCGACCTTCAAAGCGGTCTGGTACCGCGGGCGGTACGGCGAATGGGATCGCAACAGCTACACCGACCACTCACGCCCCGCGCGCAACGGGACTGTGTCCACGAACGGCTCCAAACAGCAGCCAGCTTAGGCACATTACGGGTGCCGCGCTTCGAGCTAGCTTAGCTAGGCGCGCTCGGCCTTACTCGCGCTCGCGGAGTATCGCGGCCATGATGCGGGGGTCACGGCTGCCGTGCAACACGGCGATAACCCATAGCGGGCGCTTGGCAGGTGCGTAGGCAATAAGGTAGTCGCGCACAGGCCAGAACAGCAGAGGGCGGCCCGTCAGGTCGTCACGGCGGTGTCCCATACCAGGGAACGCGACCAGGTTGATGATGGCGTCCATGATGTCCTGGCGGACGCGACCGGCAGCGCGCGGGTTGCCGCGGGTGATGGCAATAAATTCCCAAAGGTCAGTGATGTCCTGCGCGGCCTGCGGGTGGAGGTCAAAATCCTCGCCCTCGACCGCCATCTACGAGGATTTCTTGAGCAGTTCTTCCTCGCGCTGGCGCAAGCTCTCGAAAAACGCCTTGCCGCTGATGGGTTTGACCCTGCCGCTCTCCAGGTCGTCGTAGCGGCTGTCGAGTGTAGCGCGCACTTCGGCAAGCACGTCCAGGTGTGCCGCCATGACCTCCTGCACCAACTCGTCAGGGTCGCGACCTGTATCGGACGCGAGCGCCTTGATTTTGGCCTCAACGTCGGGTTTGAAGTGCACTTCCATCGGCCCTAACCATAGCGCCAAGGACAGGCGAGTCAAGCGCGGCCTCGCCAGTTGCGCCCCAGGCTGCAACGGCGTTCCGAAGGGGCTCGATCATCTCCGACATCTTGTGGCTCACCGCTTGTCGGACACCATATGTTGTGGAACACTGGCTACCGAGGGTGAGCGTGTTAGCGCCGATGCCGTCGTCATCCAGCAGCTCAGGCGCGGGCTCGTCGGCCGGCCGACGAGTAGTACGCTTGGTCCGGCGCGATGCAACAGGCGGCGACGCGGTGCTCCGTCCCCACGAGGTACGCGCCCAGCTCGCGGTGTCGGCGTCGACCCTGCGCGCCTGGAGCGACGAGTTCAAGGACTACCTCAGTCCGGCGGCGCGGACATCAGCAGGTGGCCACGCGCATCGTCGCTACACCGCGGGCGATGTCGAGGTGCTCAAGCGCATCGGCCAGCTGCTGCAGAGCGGGCACAGGTGCGAAGAGGTCAAGCAGCTGCTCCGGGCGCCCCGTCCGAGTGGCGATCGCAGCGCGGCTCTGGTCAGGGCACCCGATGCCGAGCATGATCGCCGGCATCGAAACGATCTGGTGGAAGTGCTCGTCGAGCGAGAAGGGCAGTTGCGCTGCTCAGAGGAAGCGCGCGGCAGACTGCGACAGTTGGTTGAGACGTTGGGGGAGCGGGCGGACGGCTACAAGCAACAGCTCGAAGCGGAACAGGCGGCGCACGCCGAGACGCGCCGAGTGCTGCGCGAGGTTCAGCGCAGGCTGGCCGAGGCCGAGCGTCAAGAGGAGCGACTCAGCGAGGTCAATGCCGGCCTGCATGCGCAGGTGAAGCTGCTGGAGCGAGAAATGAACGCATCCGTGTGGAGACGGTTCTTCCGCTAACGAAAAACGCCTTCGCGGTCACGTCAAAGCCCGGTGGAGCCGCGCCGTTGTGGGATTTGGCTAGGCCGGCGGTGATAGTTCTGTCGAAACCAGCCAAAACGCCGACGCTGAAACGCTGGCGATTCTGAAGGTAGCGCTGGCGATTTGTGCATCAGGTTTGGCGGTGGAAGTTGGCTCGGCGTCAGCCAGTTCACGCGCGTTTGACCCTGGTTTTAACCACCCGTCGGTCAGAGTGGCCGCGCGATGTTGTTCGCTCGCCTGGCGCTGGCCGACCCGAGCCGCAGGCTCAGTTGGATCGCCAAAGCCGAAAGCCATAACCACCGCGGCGCAGCTCAGTGAGACGTCGACGCAGTGTTCGGCACCGGCGAGGTGCGCCATCTTCTATTTCGATTTTTGGATGGTCGCCCGCGGGCTGGCGGTGTGGTGGCGAACGCTGGCGATTTCACGCTCCGGGCACGCTGGTGGCACGGTTCGGGGCACGCTGCCCGGACGGTTACGGCACGCCCGCAAGCGCAGCCTGGACGGGTGACGAGCACGACAAAGACGGGACGAGCTCAGCGCCTTCGGGCAACAACCTGGAGGAGACGAACAGACTCGGTTTGTTCGGGCGGACAAGTCGAACGCCTTCGATCGCGAGCTGCTCGTGCTCGACCTCGAATGTCTCGGTCAGGCGGTGCGACGGAGTCGAGGCGGATTTGTCCGTGTCCGCTCTCAGACTGAAATGCGTGCTGGCGATTTGCGACGCCGGCAACGGCGTTTCTGCGGTGCCAGAAACGCCTTGCCAACGCCTAGGGAACGCCTTGGCAACGCCTCGTTTGGAGACTGGCGCGTGATGGCGGTTGTGACGGTTTACGTGACGCTTCGGCGAGACGCTGATCAGGTGATGACGCAACTTAGTTCTCGGGCGGTCGCTCTTGAAGTTGATCGGGAGGGACCTGCAGCGCGTCGGCCAGGCGGCGCACAACGTCCAGGCGGATGGCGTGGGGCTGGTCGGGATCTTCGGCACGGCGAACGGTGTCGCGGTGGACCCCAGCTTTCTCGGCGAGCTCGCGCTGTAAGAGCGCTCGTTTCGCGCGCCAGTAGCGCAGGGCCGGCACGAGCACCACGGTGGGGCGGGGCGCCACGCTGCGAATGGTACTGGCGCGCTGCTTTGAGGTTGCTTTGGGGGTGCTGTTGGCCTTATGGACGGCCACGATGCGCCGATTGTAGGCTACTGTCATGCCGTTTGTAAGACGGTTTCAAGTGGCAACACTTGCCGTCGGGCTCATCCTTGTGACCGTGACGCCGGCGTGGGCCCAAAGTCGCACCGCGCCAGAGGCGACGCAACACGCACTCGACGAGCTGGCCAACTGCAGGGCTCAGCGGCGGCCAGAGTGCCCGACCGAGACACCGACGCCGAGCCTCACACCCACCTCGACGCCCTGGCCGACGGCGACGGCGACACCTGAGCCGACTGACGACCCAACCGTCACGCCAACGGCTACTCCCGCTCCGTGCTGGCTCACGGACGAGGACCTCGGCGATCCCGACAACGGCTACATCGTCTTCGACGACTATGGGGAGCCAGTGCCGTGTCCGGCGACGGACCCCACCGACGAGTCGACAGAGACGCCGAGCGCAACGCCCACGCCGACGTCGACGCCGCAACCGACTGCTCCACCCGCGAGCCCGCGGCAGGTGGAAGTCCGCACGGTGATCCAGACGGTAGTCGTGGTGGTGACCGCGGTGCAGACGGACACACCCATCACAGCTGCGTCGCCGACGCGGATACCTCGCCCCAGTGCTACGGCTACGCCGATCGCCACGAGCACGGTCGGCCCGACTGCAACGAGAACACCGGCTGTGCCGGCGGTCGCATCACTGGCCGGGCCGACACCGCAGCCGACTGTCGGAGGCGCGCGCCAGGTCGGTCAGTGGGACTGGGGCGGGTTTTTGCTCGGATTGTTGGCGTTCCTGGCGCTGCTGGGGATTGCGGCCTGGGCATTGACAAGACGCACGGTCGTGCGCTGGGGAGCGCGGCCCAATCCCGTGGAGGATCCGCATGCGTGATCACTTAGGACAGACCCCGCCTGGCATCGACCTGGGCGGGCTAGCGGATGCCATCTGGCATTCGTTGATCGATCACCTCGGCGAGGTTGGCGTCGCGATCTGGTCGCAGCTAGGGCAGTGGTTCTACACGCTGATGCGCAACCTGCTGCTCACGGTGTGGAACGCCACGCTGCTGCCGATTCCACACGAGACGACCGACGAGTTTGGGCCCGTCCAGACGATGCTGCCAGGCACCGGCGCGGTGGCCGCCGCGGGCATCACATTGGCCATGGCGCTACTCGGAGTGCGCACGATCCTGCGCGGCAGCGCCGGTTACAGCGCGATGGCCGACTACCTGCTGGGGCGGTTCACGGTATGGGTGGCGGTCCTGTCGATGCTGCCTTGGATCATCGGCCACAGCATCGATCTCGAGCAGCAGCTGGCGCGCTCGGTGAGCATTGCCGATATCAGCGGCATCCTGGGTGAGCGCATCTCACCCAACCCGCTGGCGATGTTCGTG
>JAFAZN010000350.1 GCA_019239775.1 Chloroflexota bacterium | reverse complement strand
AGCCTTTACGGGGTCCAACAGCGTCTGGAGAAAACGCTCTTTGGCGCGCGCGGCGTCCACCTCGGTGCACAGCCACGTATCCAACCGAGGCGGCGGAGCGGATTGGCGGAGGTCCACTACCGTTTGGCCAAGCGTGTGTTCGCCGCGCGTTTCCACCTGCACATCGTGTTGGACAGTCGTCACCAGGTCCGGTTCAACGGCGATCAGAAGCGCAAGTGGATCATGCAGCGCCATGCTGGGCATGCCACGCATATCGAAAATGTGGCGGGTTACCTCACGCACCAGGACCGCTTCTGGTAAGGCGCCGACTGCGAGGCGAAGCTGCTCGTCGCGCATCAGCCTGACATGCTCGGTGACGTCGAGCCCCACCATCGTGATCGGCCAGGGCTGCTCGAAGACCAGTGCGGCCGCGGACGGGTCCGCGTAGATATTGAACTCCGCAACCGGCGTGACGTTCCCTGGCCCGAACACGGCCCCACCCATCAGCACGACCTTTTGAACGCACTCCACGATGCGCGGTTCCCGCTGGAGCGCGAGCGCCAGGTTGGTAAGCGGCGCGGTGCACACCAGCGTGACCTGGCCCGGATCCTGGAGTACCCGTCGACACAGGTAGTCCACACCGTTCGGGTCGGCTGTGCGCAGCGATTCCGGAAGTTCGGCTCCGCCCAGGCCGTCAATGCCATGCCAGTAACTCGCTTCGCGCACGTCGCCGCGCAGCGGCCGATCCGCACCCATGTACACGGGTACGTCACTTGCGCCCAGCCAGTCCAGCACGCGCAGTGTATTCCGCGTCGTCAACTCCAGCCCGACGTTGCCCGCCACCGTCAGGACCGAATCCAACTCCACGTCCGGATGGCGGAGGGCCAGAGCAATCGCCAGCGCATCGTCGACGCCGGTGTCGACGTCGAGAATAATCTTCAGCTCACTACCGCCGGCGCGCGTTTGATCGCTGGCATGACGTCCGTTGCGAAGCGGTCCAACTGCTCCAGGATCACATGCTCGTCGGTGCCCACCACCTGGCCAACGTGGACCTCCTCCAGGCCCGGATAGCGTTCCTGCAGCTCTCCGAAGCGCTCGATCAGCCGTTGCGGTGGTCCAACAAACCACGCGCCCGCGTGGACGGCATCCTCCAATGTTGGCAGCGGCGTTTTTGGCGCGAGCTTCGGGTCCGCCAGTGCACGGATCTGCTCGTCCGATAAACCAGGCACGAAGCCGAGCGGCGCGAACATCTTCATCCACTCCTCGAAGTAGGGTCGCGCCTCTCGAATTGCCTGCTCCTCCGTCTCGGCGATGTGGAACATGATGCCGATGACCAGATTTCCGCCCAGCTCCGTCTGACGACCGTGGCGTGCCTGCGCCTCCTGCCAGGCCAGCACCGTCTTGGATGCGGCGCCACCGCCGGCCGCGCCACCACCAATGACGCCTTTGATGCCGTGGCGCGCCATGAAGTCGAGCCCGCGCGCGCTGGCGCTGACAATCGGTTGGTAGCACTCCACCGGCCTGCGTGTTGGTCGAGGAACAAGAGTAAGGTCGGTAAGCTCATAGCCGCGGTAGGGCAGCCGTGGTGGCAGCGTGTAGTGCTTGCCCTGGTGGGAAAACGCGTCTTCGTTGAACGCCTTGAAGATGATGTCGACCTGCTCTTCAAACAGCTCGCGATTCTCATCCGACGACATCATCGGCGCGCCAAATGTTTCGACCTCACGCGTGTGATAGCCACGCCCCACTCCAAAGACGATGCGTCCACCCGTGAGGTAATCCGCAACGGCATAGTCCTCCGCCAGCCGCAGCGGGTGCCACATTGGCGCGATATTGAACCCACAGCCAAACTTGATTCGCTGCGTGAGATGTGAGAGATGCAGCGCGAGAAGCAAGATGTTCGGAATCACCTCATAGCCTTCGCGCTGGAAGTGGTGCTCCGCTAACCAGAAGATGTCGTAACCACGCCGGTCCATCAACTGCGCGATCCGCGTGGCCTTGTCGAAGACAGTCAACAATCGCTCGTTGGGCAACCACCGGTCGTTCACCGCGGTGGCTCCAAGCCCGTGATCGCCGAGATCCACGTGACCCGCAAAGAGGCTGCCAAACCGTGTGATCATGGACTCATCTTATGGCTAAGCTAAGCCCTGTTGTGAGTGGACAGTACCTCGACGTTCCTGGTGCGCGACTCTACTACGAAACGGCGGGCGACGGGCCGCCAGTGGTGTTCCTTCACGGCTTCAGCCTGGACGCTCGCATGTGGGACGACCAGTGGGATGCCTTCGCGTCGCGCCACCGTGTGGTGCGCTACGACCTGCGTGGCTTCGGGCGCTCGGAGGCGCAGCCGGTCGCGTACAGCCAGGAGGACGATCTGGTTGCGCTTTTGGACCACCTGGAGATCGCGCGGGCGCACGTGATCGGCTTGTCGATGGGCGGCGTGTACGCCGTCGATTTTGCCCTGGCGCACCCGGAGCGGGTCCTCGGTCTGGTGCCAGTGGATGGCGCGGCAAGCGGCTCGTTGGGACCTATGCCGCCCGGGCCAGCGTTGGCAGAAGCACAGGCCGCCGAGGGGCGCACGGATGAAGCGCTGACGAGCTGGCTCGCGGACCCATTCTTTACGCCGGCGCACGAACAGCCCGGCGTGGCAGTGCGGCTGCGCGAGATCGTTTCGGGGTACGGCTGGTGGGCGGCCCGGCACCCGGGCAAGCGTCGCCGCATCCATCCGCCTGCCGCCGGCCGCCTCGGCGAGATCACGGCGCCCACCCTGGTCGTGGTTGGCGAACGCGACGTGCCACGCCTTCGCGAGACCTCTGACGAGCTCGCTCGCGGAATTCCCGGCGCTCGCTTGCTCGTGCTGCCGGGTGCCGGACATATGGCCAACATGGAGGCGCCGCAGGCGTTCAACACGGCTGTGCTCAACTTCCTTGCTTCTCAGGTAGTTGCATGAGCAGCGAGTCAGAGCGGCCACGCTATCGACTGCCTGCGTTTGCGGAGCATCTTGGGATGGAGATCATCGAGGCCGACCCGCAGCGCGTCGTCGGCCGATTGGTCATCGGGCCGCAACACTCCAACGGCCGCGACCAGGTGCATGGTGGTGCGATCATGTCGCTGGCGGACACGCTCGGTGCAATTGGGACCGTGCTGAACCTGCAGCGCGGCTTTGCCACAACCACCATTGAGTCCAAGACCAACTTTCTGGCCGCAGCGCGAGGCAAAGAGCTCATCGGCGAGTCGCTGCCGCTGCATATCGGCCGCAACACAATGGTGTGGCAGACCACCATCCGAGACACGGACGCCCGCCGCGTGGCCGTAGTCACGCAGACGCAACTCGTGCTGAAACTGGACACAGCGAGTAGGAGTTGATTTTTTGGCAGTCGAAAGCTCAGGATGCGAACGAGTTTCTTTGGAAGTCGCAAGCCTGCGGGCTCGCTCCCCAGGGCTACTCGCCCTGGACCTCGCCTGTTTGAGCGCTCGGAACTCCCGCACCGCAACGCGGATGCGCTCCGAGCCGCGGGCGTGTGTCGTGCTCGAACCGTTGTTCGCGCGAAGCGGAACGGTCCGCCTCACACAGGAATGGACCCTCGACCCTGTTTCCGCCAGCGGATCCGTCCCAGATTACGCGAGTTTGGAGCGCTCAAACCGGCGAGGTCCAGGGCGAGTAGCCCTGGGGAGCGAGCCCGCAGGCTTGCGACTGCCAAAGAAAACTCGTCCCAGACTGAGCTTGCGACTGCCAAAAAAACTCGTTCGCATCCTGAGCTTTCGACTTTCGAATAAAACTCGTAACCTTGCCACAACGAGAGAGGTGGCGGAATGCTAAGCAGGGAAGACAACGAGCTGGTCACACGCGTTGGGGCGGGCACGCCGATGGGCAACTTGATGCGCCAGTACTGGGTGCCGGCCATGCTGTCCTCCGAGCTGCCCACACCAGACTCGGACCCGGTCCGCGTGATGCTGCTCGGCGAGCAGCTCATTGCGTTCCGCGACACCAACGGCAACGTCGGCCTGCTGCAGAACAACTGCCCCCACCGAGGCGCGAGCCTCTTCTTTGGCCGCAACGAGGAAGCTGGCCTCCGCTGCGTGTACCACGGCTGGAAATTCTCCACAGATGGAACGTGCGTCGACATGCCGAACGAGCCAGCCGAATCAGACTTCAAACAGAAAGTCAAGGCCACCGCGTACCCGTGTACAGAGCGCGGCGGAGTGGTCTGGACCTACATGGGTCCACGACAACAACCTCCGCCGCTCCCGGACCTGGAGCCGAACATGGCATCCGACAGCGACGTCCAGCTCGTCGCCGTCCAGCGTGAGTGCAACTGGCTTCAGGGTCTCGAGGGTGATATCGACACCAGCCATCTCGGCTTCCTGCACCTCGGCGCGGTCCAACCCGAGGACACCCGCCCTGGCACCTTCGCGTACTACACCGTCAACGACCGTGCGCCGCACTACAACGTGGTGGATACCGAATATGGCGCGATGTACGGCGCCTACCGCCCCGGCCCGGAGGAGCAGCTGTACTGGCGCTTCGCGCAGTTCCTGTTTCCGTTCTACGCCATGATTCCGACTGGAGTCATGGGCTTACAGAAACTCGTACGCGCATGGGTGCCGATGGACGACACCCACATGATGTTCTACAGCATGGGCTCGCAGGCGTCTGCGATCCAATCGCAGAACGTCAACGCCAACCGGCGAATGCCAAGCGGCGGCGGCGCAGTGCCTCGCGTACTGATGACGCCGAACACCAGCGATTGGTACGGACGCTTCCGCATGGCGGCCAGCGCTTCCAACGATTACATGATCGATCGCGACAAGCAGCGACGGCGTGAGGATTACACCGGCATCCCCGGTATTCATACGCAAGACCAGGCCGTTACTGAGAGCATGGGCACCATTTACGATCGCGAGAAGGAACGACTTGGCACTAGTGACGTCATGGTGATCCGCGTGCGCCGGCGATTGATGGACGCAGCGCGTGCGCTGGCAGAGCGCGGCGTGACGCCTCCAGGGGTGGACAATCCAGAGGTGTATCGCGTGCGCTCCGGCGGAGCCTTTCTGCCGAAAGGCGCGGACTGGATTGAAGGCACCGCCGAGCTGCGCAAAGCGTTCGTCGAACATCCGGAGTTGGACCCCGCACTCGCTGGATAATTAGGTTTAAGAAAAGCGCGGCGGGGTGGAGCGTCTCTGGCCATTCGGCACTGTTGGGGCGGGGTTGCGTGGTTGGCGATGCGTGGGTGGGGATCTCTCCGTTACGGGGCGGGGTTCCAGCGTCCTTGGGCGCGACCCGAATCAGGCAATACCCCGATGAGAAAATGGCGCTTCTGGCTCCGCCACGTGCGGTGCACGGAGCGTGCGAGGCGGCTGCGCATCGGCGGAGATCCCCACCCACGCATCGCCAACCGAACAACCCCGGGCCAACCAGTGCCGAATGGCCAGAGACTCTCAACCCCCGCCCCGCTTTTTTTAAAACCCACTGTTCCTAGAAAGCTACGCGTTTCATACTCGGG
>JAFAZN010000293.1 GCA_019239775.1 Chloroflexota bacterium | reverse complement strand
GGCCTTGACCTCTTCGAGAATCCGCTCCGCCCGAGTGAGCAGCGTTTTGCCAGCTTCGGTCAGCGTGAGGTTGCGTCCGCCGCGCTCGAACAGTCGTACCCCAAGCTCTTGTTCGAGCAATTTGATCTGCTCGGAGAGCGTGGCCTGGGACATGTCCAACTCATCCGCCGCGCGCCGAAACCCGCTCACCCGCGCAATGTGTCGAAGGTATTGCAGCTGCCGCAGCTCCACGCTTCGTTAGCGTATTTGGTAAGAGAGCGCGCATGCGCGCTCTCCCAGGCGGAACATGTTCCGCCTGGCTCTGCCCCTTTTATTCCTGGGCCTTCGGCCGCCGCGAACGCGCGTGCACGCCCTGGCGTCGTTGGCGCCTGCGGATGCGCGACAGAGTACGTTGCGCTGGAGCACTCTACCGGCGGGGTCCAGGGCCGCGTCGGCCCTGGGGAGAAAGGCCGCAGCCTTTCGACTGTCAAATTAAACTCGTTCGTTGGAGTTACGCGTTGGTGCGCCGTGGATCCAGCGCATCTCGGAGTGCGTCCGTCAACAAGTTCAACCCCAGCAACAGCAACGCAAGAGCAAGCCCAGGAAAGATGCCAAACCACGGCGCCGTCCGCAGGTAGGCGCGGCTTTCGTTCAGCATGCCACCCCAGCTTGGCGTCGGCGGCTGGGTGCCCAGACCCAGAAACGTCAGCGCAGACTCGGCCAGAACGGCGAACCCCATCGAGAGGCTGATCTGAATCAGCAGCGGCGCAATTGCATTCGGCAATACGTGCAGCCACATGATGCGACCAGCCCGCGCGCCGATGCAGCGGGCTGCCACCACGTATTCGCGCTCGCGCTCGCTGAGCACCCGCGCGCGCATGAGCCGCGCAAAAGTCGGCACCGTGGCCACCGCCAGCGCGTAGGCCACGCTGAGCGGCCCGCTGCCCAGTACGGACACCACGCCAATGCCGAGCAAAATCGCCGGGAACGACAGGAGTGCGTCGAACAGGCGCATCAGCAGCGTGTCCACCCAGCCGCCGAGGTAGCCGGCAGCCAACCCACTGCCGATGCCGAACGCGGCCCCGAGTCCGACTGCCAGTACACCGATCAGCATCGAGCTGCGCGAGCCGAATAGGATCCGCGAGAGCAGGTCGCGGCCGAGATGGTCGGTGCCGAGCCAGAACTGGCCGCTCGGCGGTTGCAGCTCCAGGCCGGGGTGCTGCTCGACCGGGTTGTACGGCGTAATCAGCGGCGCGACCAGCGCTGCAACGACGAGCACCGCCACGATCGTGGCCCCAATCAGCCCCATCGGGTTCTGCAGCGTCCGCGACAGCGCCTGCAACAGCGGCGAGCGCGCACTCGAAACGCGCGGCGCACGCCGTACGACGGTCGGCGTCGCCAGCGAAGGCGCAGCAGTCGCCATCAGCGCCGCCCTCCGGCCGACAGGCGAATCCGCGGGTCCAGAAACCCGTATGAGAGGTCGGTAAGCAAGTTGACGAGGATGAACACGCCCACCAGCAGAAGCAGGCATGCCTGCACGATGACGTAGTCTCGATTGCCGACTGCGCTGAGCATCAAGGTGCCCAGCCCAGGCCAGGCAAAGATCGTCTCCACAATGAGCGCGCCGCCGAGCAGGCGGCCGATATCGAGGCTGATCGCAGTCACAATCGGCACCAGCGCGTTGCGCAGCACGTGCGCCGAAACCACGGCCACCCCCGATAAGCCCTTGGACCGTGCAGTTCGGACGTGATCCTCGTAGAGCACCTCGAGCACCGAGGCCTTGGTAAGTCGCGACAGGTTCATGGCCTGCGGCAAGGCCAGAGTGAAGGCCGGCAAGGCCAGGAACTTCAGCTCCCCGAGCGGGTCACGCGTGAAGTCGCCGCGCTGCCCGGGCGGCAGCCAGCCCAGGCCCACCGCGAACAGCAGGATCAGCAGGATGCCGAGCCAGAAATTGGGAATGGCCAACCCCACACTGGTAACCGTGGAGACGACCCAGTCAACGGGCGAGCGCTGCTTGATCGCGGCGATGATGCCGAGTGGCAGCGCGAGGAGGATGGTGATCAGCTCGCCGGCGATGGCGAGCTCGATGGTCGCAGGTGCTCGCTGGCCAATGAGCTGACTCACCGGCAACTTACTGAAGATGGACTTGCCCAGATCCCCGCGCGCGATGTGGCCGAGCCAGACGACGTACTGCACCGGCAGCGGCTGGTCGAGGCCCATGTCGTGGCGGACGAACTCGATGGTCGACGGCGGCGCATCGGGGCCCGCCATCAGCGCGGCGGGGTCGCCAGGCAGCAGGTGCAGCAGCAAAAAGACGCCGATGGTGGCGAGGAAAATGACGGGGAGCGCCTGCACCAGCCGCCGCGCGGCAAACCCAATCATGCCGCTACCCGCGTGACGCTTGTGACGGCCGTGTGACGTCGCACGCAGCTGGAGCTCTCATATCATGGAATTCACGCTTGCTCGGGCAGCCAGCCCCATGGGTACGGGCCCCATTCGGGCGCAAACAGCTCGCCGTGGCGAATAGCTTGCACTGGCACAAGCGCTTTCGTCCCCGTGAACGGCTGGTTCAGGGTGTCGGTGAACTTCCAGTTGCCATCGACCACGTCGAAGATCGAGATGTCCGCCTCGCGGCCCACGGCCAGCGCTCCCAATGCGTCGCCCATGCCGATTCCGCGGGCAGCGCTCGACGTGGTCATCCGCACCACGTCGCTGAGGCTGTAGCCCACCGACATGAACTTGGCCATGCTGTCCAGCAGACCAACCCCCAGGCGCCGACCGCCCCCGGTCAGATCACTGCTGGTGGTATCGGGGCGAACGCCCAGCTCCGCCTGGCGGCGGGCTACTTCGATGCCGAAGTTGCCGCGGCCCAGGGCAGAGTCGATCAACACGCCATTGGCGCGCGCCTCTTCCACCTCGGGAACGACCGAGGCCGCGGCTTCAGCCACCGTCATCACGCCGCCGGGATTGGGTGTGCACAGGTGCGTCAAGATATCCCCGGCTGTAAGCGTCTTCAATAGGAAGCGCGTCAACTCACCGGCCCGGGCACGGTCCGGGTGGCGTCCATCGCCAATGTGGACCATCAAAGGCAGTCCGTGCTCGCTGGCGACCTCTTTCGAGAGTCGGATCACGTCCTCGCCGCGCTCCTGGACGATCGGACCCACCAGGCGGAGTTTGAAGCCGCTGATGAGGCCCGGGTTGGCCTGAATGCAGCTGGCGATCGTCTTGCGGTCGATCTCTTCCATGCGATTGACGTCGGCCATCGACGGCGTCGTGTGGGCGTAGGTACCGACGTTCACGAAGCAGATCACACGCGTCTTGGCGCTGGGAATCAGGTGCGTCCCGAAGACGCCGACATTGGCAATGCCGACCGAGCCGGCATCCAGCACCGTGGTGACGCCCGAGCCAACACCGCCGACGTCGGGATCGACACAACCCATGCCGACGCCAGCCGTCGTCGCGCCGTAGGCAACATGGGTGTGCACGTCGATCAGTCCGGGCACCACGTAGCGGTTGTCGCCCCGCACTTCCAGGACTTTGGCGGCATCTTTGGCCGCGATCTCAGGTTCGATTGCCGCGATCACCCCGTTCGTGACGGCGATGTCCAGGCGCCCGTCCACGCCCATGCCGGGATCGAGTACGTGGCCACCTTTGATCAGCAAGTCGTACGGCATGTCCCCTACCACCCCCGCCGTTTGTCGACGAGATTCACCAGCGGCTCGCCGCGAACGAAACGACCGACGTTGTCACTGAAAATCGACCACACCAGGTCCGTCGTGAGCGGTGAGGCGGCCGAGGTGTGCGGCGTGACGATCAGGTTTGGAGCCGTCCAGAGTGGATCGCCCACGGGCAGCGGCTCGGTCTCGGTCACGTCGAGTCCGGCGCCCGCCAGGTGGCCTTCTTCCAATGCGTCGACCAGGGCAGGCTCGTTGACGATGCCGCCGCGCGACATCTGCAGCACGAACGAGCCGCGCTTCATGGCGCGCAGGTGTTCTTGTTTGACCATGCCCCGCGTCGTCGGGGTCATCGGCGCCGAGATCACCAGCACGTCCGCCTCGCGACACAGGTCGCTCAGGCGCGAGAGCGGCCAGACCTGCTCGACGCCCTCACCTGGCGGCACCGATTCAATGTCGACAGCCAGCACGCGCATCTCGAAGCCTGTGGCGCGACGGGCGATCGCGCGACCGATGTTGCCGAAGCCGATGATGCCCATCGTGCGGCCCTTCAGCGCAACCGGCTCCAGTTCGCCGCGACCCCAATTGTGCTCGCGCTGGTGCTCCTGGAAGCCGCGCAGCGCACGCGTGTGCGTCAGCAGCATCGCGAACGTGTGCTCGGCGATGGTCACCGCGTGCGCTCCGCGCATGTTGGTTACCGCCACCTCGCTCTCTTGCAGGCCCGGCACCCGCCACATCCATTCCACGCCGGCGCTTGGCGACTGGACCCATCGCAGTTTTTTGGCACTGGGAAAATCGTCCGCCGTCACCTGGCCGTACACCGCGTCGACATCGCCGATGAAGGGCGCCATCGGGACACCCCGTTCGGGAACGATGATCTGAACGCCGTGGCGCTGTTCGAGCTCAGCGAAGCGTTGTGGATCGCGCTGAAAAGGGCTTGTGACCAGCAATTTCATCGCTGGCCATTGTTCATCCCTCAGGTCGCGATGCGCCACCCGCCGCGGTCATCGCGTTTCGACGCGGGCCTACGCTGATGCGCGTGCGGCGCGAGGCCTACGCCGCGGAGCGGGGCGCGAAGGCGCGTGGCAGCAGGCGCCAGACCATCACGCCAATCGCCAGCGCTCCGGTGACCAGCGCGATGACTTGCGCTTCCTGCAGGCCCCAGACAATCACCGTCTCCTGGCGCAGGTATGTCAACGTAAAGCGGATGACGGCGTAGCCCACTGCCCCGACCAGGAACGTTGCGCCCGGCACCTTCTGGAGCCGGTCGCGGAGCAGCCACATCAGCGCGAGGAGCAGGAAGTCCGCTAGCGCCTCATACGCCGGGTAGGCGTAGGTCGGAACACCTTTCAAGTCCGCCGGCAGGAGGTCGTTCTGGTTGGTGTAGCGGATGGCCAGGCAGAACGGGCAGTCGGGCATGGCCTGGGAACCCCAGGCATCACCGTTGCACAGTCAACCAAAGCGGCCAATGCCCTGGCCGACCAGCATCGCGGGAGCCGCGATGTCCAGCAGTGGCCAGGGGTCCAGCCGCTTGCGCCAGGCGGCAATGAAGCCGCCCACCAGCCCGCCGATGAACGCGCCGTACACCGCGATCCCGCCTTCCCACACCTGTGGGATCAGCAGCGGGTTCTCCAGGTAAAAGCTGAGGTGGTCGGCGACATGGAACAGGCGCGCGCCGACGAGACCTCCCACCACGCCCCAGGTCGCAATCGAGTAAATAGTCTCCTGCGGGATCCCGCGGCGAACGCCCAGATAGCCGGCTAACCACAACGCCACGGCCACCGCCAGGGCGGTGAACAGGCCATGCCAGCCAAGTTGGAAAGGCCCCAGCTGGGCGATGATCGGGTCGAATCCGACGGTAAGGGTCACGGCTTGCTCGGCACTTTAACGCGAGTGGCGGCTCAGGAACAGTGAATTCAAGCCCGTTGCGCTTTGAAGGCCCGCTGCCGCGCCGCGACCGCCCGAGGGATTCACTCCGTGGAGGACGAGGAGGTTCCTGCGACGGAGGTCCGCCGTCCAGGAAGGATCATTCCCTCCGAGAGGTGTCCCTCCGAAGGTTGTCCCTCCCGAGGCGTTGTCCCTCCGAGAGGTTGTCTCCCGAAGGGTTGTCTCCCGAGGGGTTGTC
>JAFAZN010000211.1 GCA_019239775.1 Chloroflexota bacterium | reverse complement strand
GTGCGCGCAATTCGTTGCGCAGATCCGCCCGCAAACCCTGGAACGCGTTCAGCATGATGGCCGTAAAGAGTGTCAGTGTGCCGACAATGACAAACGCCACCGCAAAGATCAGTTGTCCGACCAATAGGATGTGAGTTCGATCGAAGGTCTGCACCACGTCCAGCGCCAGGTTGATGCCCCAGATCAAGACCGCTAAGCCGGGGACGCCGAAGAACAGCAGAGGGCGGCGGATGGAGACGAGACGGATGATGCCGTTCAGAACGTCCAGGCCCTGGGCGATGGCGCTGCGTTTGACGTCGCCGAAGTAGCGGATTTCGATGGGGACTTCGCAGACGCGGAGTTGGGCGTCGCCGGCCAGGAACTGCATCTCGGAGGCGGCGGACATTGACGTAGAGGACAGGAGCAGCGCGTCGAGAGCACGCGGGCCAAAGGCTCGCATGCCGCTCTGGGAATCGGTTAGCTTCACACCCGAGCCGATGTTCGTGAGCCACGTCAGGCCATGCTGGGCAACCTTGCGCATGCGGGGGACCTGCGTTCGACCGTCGGCGAAACGCGAGCCGACCGCCACGTCCGCCTCATCGTCCAGGATCGGACGGACCAGATCGCACATGTCTTCGACACGATGCTGGCCGTCGGCGTCCATCAGCACCACCGCGCGCGGCCCGAGCTTCTGGGCCGCGCTAAGACCGGTCTGAATGGCAGCGCCATAGCCCTTGTTGATCGGATGCGTGATCACTTGAGCACCAGCGAGACGGGCGACTTCTTCGGTCGCGTCGCTGGAACCATCGTTGATAACGATCACCGTATCCAGCACATGCCGCAGACGCAACACCACGCTGCCAACATGCCTCTCCTCGTTGAAGGCTGGAATCACCGCCACGACGCCCGTGAGGTCCGCGAGGCTATCGGCAGATACTGACCAATCGAGCGATGGATGCACGGGCGCCTCGGCGACCTTCAAGTCTACTTCACGGCTGAGGTCGGGTTTAATCAGGGCCACGCGCGGCGCGGGTTTAACGCGTTGGATCGCGAAAGACAAGGCGTTTTTTGACACACTAGGTCGTCGTGGGCGTGCTGATCGGGCTGGCGCTCGTCGCGGTCGGGCTGAGCTCGGGGTACGCGGTTACGCGGGGGCTCGGACTGGCCAAGGGCGCGGCGGCGGTCGGGGTGGTGCCCGCGGCAGGGCTGGCGTTGCTGGCTGTGCTCACGACCTGGAGCGGCCTGGCTGGAGCGCCCGCGCCAACGGCCGGCCTGCTGGTGGCCTTGTGCAGCCTGGCCGGGCTGGGACTGGTGATTGCCGATCGCGAGAGTCTCGGAGGGTCAGTAGCGGCAATGGCACGGCAGCATCGGCTGGCCATGCTCCTGCTGGTGGCTGCGCTCCTGGTGCCGGTCGTTAGCATGGGAGTCGCCTTTGCGGCGGTTCAGGCGCCGCTTTCGCCGCACGATGGAGCATTTCACGTAGAAACGAGCGATGCCTTTCGCAAGGTGACGGCCGTGGCCAACTGGTACCCGCCCGGGTTGGCCGCGCTCTTTGGGGCAGTGCTGCAGCTCATGCCGTGGGTGGACACGGCCGCGGGCGGCTATGGGCTGGGTGTAGGTCTGAGCCTGCTGGCGCCGATCGCGGCGTTCGGACTCGGCGTGGCGGTGTGGCGCAACCTCGTGGCGTCCAGCGCGGGGGCGCTGCTGGTCTCATTGACCCACCTGTTCGCGTATTACCCGCAGATCTGGAGCGGCTGGCCGCAGCTGCTGGGCATCTTGTTGGTGCTCGGGATGTGGGTGGTGGCACTGCGCTATCTCGAGGAGCCGAGCTGGCGCTGGGCGGCGCTTGCTGGGGTGCTGGTCGGGGCCATTGTCCTGGTGCACGGGACGGAGCTCTACACCACGAGCATCGTGCTGCTGGTTGTCGCAGTTGGTGGTTGGCGCCGCCTGCTGTGGGGTCGGCTCGTTTTGCAGGGCGCTGGGACGGTGGTACTAGCCATCGTGTGTGCGGCGCCGTATCTGCCTGTGTTGCTGCACTGGGCCAGTGGTGGCGGGGCGTATCAGGTGGGATACGAGGACGGCACGGCGCTGGAGCATGGGGCGACCGGGTCGGCGGCGCAGCTGCTCGGGTTGTTTTCGCTGGATGCGCTTGGGGTGGACTTTCCTGTGCGGATCGTGCTGGTTGTGCTCGGGGTTGTGTGGGCGGCGCGCTGCCGCGCCGGGCTGACCGTATTGGCGATCACTGGCGTGTTTGTGGGTTTGGCCGTCGTCGCCACGTACTTGAACGGCGTGCCGGTGGTGAGATCGGTGTTTGCGGCGACGTACCCGTGGAGTTTGCCGTACCGGCATTTGACGTTCGCGTCGATCGGGTTAGCCTTGATCGGAGGATATGGGTGTGTGTTGCTGATGCGCCTCTGGGTCGGTGCTCGCGCACGGCTCCGCGGCGTGCGCACTCA
>JAFAZN010000171.1 GCA_019239775.1 Chloroflexota bacterium | reverse complement strand
CGGCGGAGTTGTTGTGGCTCCTAGGCCGCTCAGCCGCCGCCGCTTACGCCCTGGCACTCGCCGCACTGGCTCTGCGACGGTTCATATCCACCACCGCGGACGGTCCGTCTGCCACGGACGTGTCGTCCCTCACGGAGGTTGCTGTCTCTCGGGGTGTTGTCACTCCGAAGGGTAGCGGCGCGATAGCGGCCGGTAGCGGCGTTTGGGTTGAGCGCCTCATCGGCCTCGGCGCTCTGGGGTTGTGGCTCGTGAGCGCGGCGCTGGTGAGCGTCAGGGAGTTCCAGCAACTCCCGCACATCCTCGACGCCGTGTCCTACACGTTCCAGGCCGGACTGTTCGCCTCAGGCCTGCTCGCGCTGCCAGCACCGCCACAGCTCGATGCCTTCAGGGGCCCGTTCACCGTGCTGTGGCAGGGCCACCTGTTCTCGCAGTACCCGCCCGGCGCCCCCGCCGTTTATGCGCTGGGTAAAACGATAGGCCTGGAGTGGCTCGTCGGGCCACTGGCGTGCGCGGTCCTGATCGGCGCCACGGCCTGGACTGCGCGAACGCTCTTCGGATTAGCAGAGGCCTTGACGGTACTCGCCGCCGGCGTGATCTCGCCGTTCGTGCTCTTTCAGGCCGGCTCCTACCTGAGCCACCCCGTGGCGGCCGGCCTGCTGGCACTAGCGCTGGCGGCCTTCGTGGCGGGCGAGCGCACAACCCACGCTCGTTGGTATGCGGTGTGTGGCGCGCTCCTCGGTGCCGCGTTCGTCGCACGCGAAGTTGCCAGCGTGCTGTTTGCGCTGCCCTTCGGCGTGCGGCTGCTTGCCAAGCACCGCTGGAACGCCCTCGCCTCTGTCGTGGCCTTCGGACTGCCGTTCGTCGTGGCTTACCTTGTGTATAACTTGCGCCAGACGGGCAACCCACTGGTGCTGCCGCGGATGCTCTTCGATGCCTCCGACCATTTCGGCTTCGGCGACGGCATTGGCTTTCATACGCGCCACACGCTTGCGGCCGGGCTGGCCAACACCGATGAGCTGCTGACCATTCTGCAGTTCGACGCGTTCGGGTGGCCGCCGCTGGTCCTGTTCGGGTTGATCGGGGTTCCGTTTCTTTTGGGAAGACCACCCCGGTCTCAGGCGGGGGATGGTGGCGTCCGCGTCGAGCAAGGCGATACCGGGCGCGCGTGGGACTGGCTCGCGCTGGGCGGCTTTTTCGCCTTTGTGCTGGCGTACGTCGGCTACTTCTATCACGGCGTTGCGCTGGGTCCGCGCTACTACTTCGAGGCGATGCCGTGGCTGCTGCTGCTGGCGGCGCGCGGCGCCTCGGCGCTGGCCAGCCTGGCACGCTCGTGGCTCGCACCTGTTGTGCTGCTGGGCTTGCTGTGCCTCAACACGTTCGCGTTTTACCTGCCGGCGGAGCTGGCACGTCGAGAGGACATGAGCGGCCTGCCGGGCGCGCCGCCGCTGGTGCTGGAGTTCGTCGAGCCAACGCTGTTTGGCCCGCGCCTGAGCGGGGTCCCCGATAACGCCCTGGTCGTCGCTAGCGACTGGTGGATTTACAACACCGCGCTTGCGCCGCTGAACTGCCCGCGACTACCCGACTGTCCCGTGCTCTTTGCACTGGCCACCACACCCGACGATGCCGCAAGGCTGCACAACGAGTTCCCCGAGCGCACCCTCCTCCGCGCCCAGCGCAACGGCGACGTGGTAAGCATCGTCCCGTTCTGACGTGTCCAGTTCAGGACAAAAAAGCCCGATTTAGTAACGGAGTGCGATAGCAACTACCCCGTGCGGGTCCAATCCGCAATATTCCAGCTCCAATCGTCGAACGGGCTGAGGTTCGGGCCTTGAATGTTCTTGGCCTTCCCGTCGGCGTTGTTGCGATCGATGAGCGGGATGCTGATGTAGTTGTTGACCACCAGGTCGTTGGCTTGAATCCACAACTGTTGCGCTTTTTGAACGTCGGTTTCGGCTTTGACCTGATCCAGCAATGCGTTGAAGTCCGCGTTCACCCAGCGCGTGTAGTTGCGGGCGGCCCATTTGTTGGATGCTTGCGCGACATCGGTGTCCGGATTGCCGCTATAAAACAGCTTCATGTAGTTCAGCGGAAACGGCGAACCAAATGTCGAGGTGAACATCTCCGTGTCGGCCCAGAATTTGCTGTTCGTATCGGGATTTCCGGCATCGGCAGAGAAAAAGACGCCGGCATCGACAGACTTGAGCTCAGTCTCAATCCCAATCTGCTGCCAGCCGTTCTTGACAATCTCCTGCTCTTTTTGTCGGAGTGAGTTGATGGTGGTTTGATAGACGACGTGCATTCTGATCCCAGCAGGTGTCATGCGAATGCCGTCAGATCCGCGCGTATAGCCAGCCTGGTCCAGCAGTTGATTGGCCTTATCGATGTTGAATTCGATCGACGTATTCTTCGATGCGAGATTCGTCGGAGTCGTCAGGACATTCGACGTGGCGTTCCCGGTCGGTCCATAGAGCTGCTTCGCCATCGTCTCGCGGTCGATCGCCAGAGCCATGGCGTGCCGCACGTTGAGGTCGGTCAGGAACGGGTGCTTTGACTTCAGGCTTGCTTTCTCGCCGTCGACCTCGGTGTTCGGGTCTGCCTGGTTGAGCAGAATCTGCTCGACGCCACCGCCCGGCCCGGTCACGAGGTCGCCCTTGCCACCCTGCATCAGGCTATTCAACACCTGGACTTCGACCTGCAGGTTCCAGCCGTAGTCGTACTCGCCAGTCTGGAGCACTGCGCGCGCCGCCGATGGTGCGTCGCCACCGCCTTTGATGTCGACTTCGCTGAAGAACGGTTTGCTCGCGTCGCGGTAGTTCGGATTGGGGATCAGTGTGAGCGCATCGCCAGGCTTGAAGTCCTGGACCATATACGGCCCCGTTCCGAACGATTTCAGATTAAACGGGGCATCCCGCGAGGCGGTGCCAACGTACTGCTCGAGTGCGTGCTTGGGCAGGATGGTCCCGCCGGTGCCCACGAACGGCACGTACCAGCCGCCGGTTGGCGCTTTGAACGTCAACTTGACGGTGTTGGGATCGACGGCCTCGACCGCCTGAAGGTCAACGTAGAGACCGTACGTCGTGGCAGCGGTATCGGGATTGTTGATGTACTGGTAGGTGAAGACGACGTCGTCCGCGGTAAAGGGTTGGCCGTCAGCCCACTTGATGCCCTGTTTGAGCTTGTAGGTGACGGTCTTACCGTCGGCGCTGAGGCCGCCGTGGTCTTTGCTTGGGACTTCAGCCGCCAGGACCGCCGATAGCGTGCCGTCAGCGCCGACGGTCATCAGCGGCTCCATCTGAAAACGCGAGGCGATCGAGTCCTTGGTCCCTTGGGCAAGGTGCGCGTTGAGAATGGTCGGGCCCTGCCACATGAGCACGCGCAGCGGACCGCCCGCGCCGCGACTGCCGCTGGCGGTGGTCGCGGGTGCGGTGGTCGGAGCGGCAGCAGGAGCGGCCGCCGTCGTCGGCGCGGTGGCCGGCTTGCTGGTGGCGCCGGTGGCTGGCGCAGTTGTTGGGGCGCTGATCGCTGGCCCGGACGACGAGCACGCTGCCAGCAGTGAGGCCAGAACACCACCCGTCAGGCCTAGCGTGGCCCGGGTCAAAACCGTTCGTCGCGTGAACCTATCGGGTGGTTGCATAGGACTACTGTGCTCCTTCTAGCGCCCGCTGCGTGAGCACCTCCGCGAGATGACGTTTGTATTCAGCGCTGCCGCGCAAGTCGCTGGTGGGATCGAGCCCCTGGCTCGCCCGTTTCGCCGCATCAGCCGCCGACGCGCCGGATGCCAGGGCTTGTTCGACACCACTCGCACGCACGGATGTGGGTGCCGCATTGGTGATGCCAACGCGCCAGCCGCCGTCTTCCATTTTTTGCGCGCCCGCGGCGACCACTGCCCAGTCATAGAGCCGACGACGGAACTTGATGTACTTGTGCGGACCGCTGACCGCGGGAAAGCTGATCTCCACGATCAGCTCGTCGGACGCCAGCGCGGTGGTGAACAGGCCCTTGAAAAAGTCGCGCGCGGCGAGGCTGCGGCGGTTGGTGGTGATAGTTGCGTCGAGCATCAGCGCGAGCGTGCCGTAGTCACCCGCTGGGTCGGCGTGCGCCAGAACGCCACCGATCGTGCCCATGCTGCGCACCTGCTCGTCGCCGACCTCGTTGGCAATCTCGGCCAGGAGGGGCAGCGACCGTTTGACTTCGTCCGACTGCTGGATCTGGAAGTGGCGGGTGAGTGCGCCAACGCGCAGCGTGCCGTTGTCGCGACGAATGTACCCGAGGTCGCTCGCCAGCGGGTTGATGTCGACGATGGTCGTCGGCTGCGCCAGCCTCAGCCGCATCAGCGGAATCAAACTCTGGCCCCCGGCCAGCACCTTGACGTCGCCGGTCTGGCCCAGGGCTCGCGCGGCTTCGTCCACTGATTTTGCGCGTTGATACGCAAATGCGGCCGGGATCATCGGGCGGCTCCTTGAATCTGTGCCCATAGCCGGTCCGGGCTCGCGGGCATGTCGACGTGTTTGATGCCGAAGGGTTTCAGGGCATCCACGATCGCGTTGATGACCGCCGCGCTGGCCGCGATGGTACCTGCCTCGCCGATGCCTTTGACGCCCAGCTCGTTCGTGGGAGTGGGCGTGACCGTGCGATCCAGTATCGGCGTGGGAATCTCGTTGCACGTGGGGACCAGGTAATCCAGCAGTGACCCCGTCATGAGCTGCCCGGTGTCCGGGTCGTAGACCACCTCCTCGTACAGCGCCTGAGCGATGCCCTGTGCGATGCCGCCGTGCAGCTGGCCTTCCACCACCAGCGGATTGATGACGTTGCCGCAATCGTCGACGGCCACGTACTTCAGGATCTGGGTCTCGCCGGTGGCAGGATCGACTTCCACCACGCAGATGTGCGCGCCGAAGGGCCAGACAAGGTTGGGCGGGTCGAAGTAGGACGTCGCCTCCAGTCCATGGTCGACGCCTTCCGGCAGGTTTGCGCCATACGCCGCGAACGCGACCTCGCCCATCGTTTTCGCCGCCGACGGGTTGCCTTTCACATGGAAGCTACCCTGGTCGAACACGACGTCGTCCGGCGACGCTTCCAACAGGTGCGAAGCGATCTTGTGAGCCTTGGCGACGATGGTTTGTGCAGAGACGCGGACTGCCATGCCGCCGACGGCGAGGCTGCGGCTCCCGTAGGTGCCGTACCCGAATGCTGGACCCTCCGCCGTATCGCCGTGTCGGATCTCGATCTTGTCGTAGGGCAGGCCGAGTGTGTCGGCAGCAATCTGGGCGAAGGTCGTCTCGTGGCCCTGGCCGTGCGCGTGCGTGCCCACGAACACCTGGGCTGAGCCCGTCGGATGCACGCGCACCTGCGCCGACTCGATGAGCGCGAGCCCACCCGTGGCCGGCGCGGTCGCCGCGCTCGGACCAAAGCCGCAGATTTCCACCCAGGTCGAGAGGCCGATGCCGATATGTCGACCCCGCTGGCGACCCTGGGCCTGCTCCTGCCGCAACGCGTCGTACCCGACCAGCTCCTTCGCTTTGTCGAGCGATCCCTTGTAGTTACCCGAGTCGTAGATCAACCCGAAGTTGTTGGTGAAGGGAAACTCCTGGGGCTGGATGAAGTTCTTTTCGCGAATCGCGCCGGGGTCCATGCCCAGCTCGTCGGCCAGCTTGTCGAGGATGCGCTCGATATTGTGCGTGGCTTCTGGGCGACCCGCGCCACGGTACGGATCGGTCGGCACCCGATTGGTGAGCACACCGACCGTGCGCGCCGCGATGCCGCCCGGCCACTTGTAGCAGCCGCCAGCAAGCAGGCAGGCGACCGCCTGGAACGCACCGAACGTACCTACATAGGCGCCCGAATCGAGGTACTGCGTGACCTTCATCGCCAACAGCGTGCCGTCGCGTTTGGCGGCGACTTCGAGGTCGAAAACCTGGCCACGACCGTGCGTCACGGTCTGGATGCTCTCGGTGCGCGTTTCGATCCAGCGCACCGGCCGATTCAGCAGCTTCGCGGCCGCGGGCACCAGATAGTCCTCGGGATACGGGCTGATCTTGCTGCCGAACCCGCCGCCCACGTCGTGCGAGATCACCCGGACTTTGGTCTCGGGCAAACCCAGCGCACCTGAGACGAACAGGCGGATGAAATGTGGGTTTTGCGTCGCCAGCCAGATCGTGAGCTGGTCGTCGAAACGGCTGTACTCGGCCATGACGCCGCGCGGCTCGATCGGCACAGGCGCCAGGCGCTGCTGAAGCACGCGCTCTTTGACGACGACATCCGCCTGCGCGAACGCATCCTTGACGGTGTCCTCGCCCGAATAGGTGAGGTCCCACGCGAGGTTGTCCGGCAGATCGGTATGGACTTTGGGACTGCCTGGCTCGAGTGCCTTCATGATGTCGCCGACTGCTGGCAGCGCCTCGTAATCGACTTCGACGGCCTCCGCGCCGTCAACCGCCAGCTTGCGGTTTTCGGCAACCACCACCGCTACTGGTTCGCCCTGAAAGACCGCTTCGCTCTCGGCAATCGGGAAGCGCTCTGGCACCGTGTGCTTCTCTGGCACGAATGCCGGGGCGGCCGGGTGAGTCCCGCTGAGTAGCGGCTTGAAGTCCGCTGCGGTGAGCACTGCGACGACGCCTGGTATCGCCTTGGCTGTGTCCGAATTGATCCGTGTGATGCGCGCGTGTGCGTGCGGACTGCGCACGACGGCCATGGTCAGGGTGCCCGGTCGCATGAGATCCTCGACGTAGCGACCGCCACCGGTGATGAGGTGCGGGTCCTCGCGACGGTGGATGCGCGCGCCAATCATCTGGCTGATGGCCATGCTTATTGCCTCCCCGGAACGACGGTGCCGGCCAGCCCAGGTACGACGCTGCGGGAGGCGACACCCGCGCTCGCGGTCTGGACGGCCTTGACGATGTTGGCGTAGCCCGTGCAGCGGCACAGGTTGCCTTCCAGACCCTTCCTGATTTCGGCTTCCGATGGATTGGGATTGCTGTTCAGTAGCGCTGTGGCTGTCATGAGGAAACCCGGCGTGCAGAAGCCGCACTGCAGACCGTGCTCGTTCCAGAACGCCTCCTGGAGCGGAGTCAGTGAGCCGTCGGCGGCGAGCCCTTCGACGGTCGTGAGAGCGCGACCGTCGGCCTGCACCGCGAACATCGTGCAGGACTTGACCGGGCGGTCGTCGACCAGGATGGTGCAGGCACCGCATTGACTGGTGTCGCACCCGACGTGGGTGCCTGTCAGGCCCAGATCTTCGCGCAAAAAATAGACAAGGAGATCGCGGGGTTCAACCTGGCGGGAATACGTTGTCCCGTTGACGGTGACGCTGACCGGCACACTGTCAGCCATAGGCCCTCCCTCTTGTGTGAGCAGGCGATGGAAGTTGTCACGCTATCCCGCCGCGTGAGGGAGGGTCAACGATCTTCTTTCCGGGGCTAGTGCGCCTGCGAGTAGAGGCCCTCGTACGCGGTGTGGAGCGCGGGAATCAGGAGCCCGCGGGTGGACTGCACGCCCACCCAGCCCAGCTGCCAGGAGGCCGCCAGAAGCGCTGCGCTCAGCGCGTCGGG
>JAFAZN010000060.1 GCA_019239775.1 Chloroflexota bacterium | reverse complement strand
ATGGCTGACAGGGCAATGGCCATGCCTGAGCCCTTGTAGTTGCCCAGCGGGGCGTAGGTCCCGCCAATACCGCGGATGTCCGGGTTAGTGGTTGGTTCGCCCTCGCCGTCGAGCGCCCAGCCCTCGGGAGCGGGCTCGCCGCGGCGTTTGTAGATGTCCAGCCGGTTGCCGGCCACCACGCTGAGGGCGATATCGATGAACAGCGACTCGGTTTCTGACGCCGGTAGGTCGCCGTTTTCGGGCGCAATCCGTGAAGGCACCGCCCAGGCAGGCGGATTGTTGCCGACCTGACCGGTCCTGGCACCCCACGGTGCGACGCTGGGCGAAGCCGTGGTAAAGGCAAATCCGATCATGTTGTGTCGCAGCGGCAGGCGCGCCCAGTAGCCAGATGCACCGTAGTGATTGCTGTCACGCACAAAGACCGTTCCGACGCCATACTGCCGCGCCAGCTCGATTGCGCGCTCCATGCCCACGTGGCCAGCGACGTGTCCGAGGCCATTGTCGGCCGTGATCACGCGAGCGGACGGCGCGCCGCCTACGTCGCGCATGTTCGGTTTCGGATTGATGCGCCCCTCCAGGATGTTCTGGACGTAGTTGCGCAGGTTCTTCATGCCGTGGGTGACGGTGCCGTGCAGGTCGGCATCGACGATTGCCTCGGCTGCCTTGCGCGCATCGGCCGGCGGGACGCCACAGCCAATGTACGCCTCAGTTGCGAACTCCACCGCGTCTGAAAGAGTGACGATCGCGGCCGCGCGCACCTTTTCCATACGTGAACCAGTCTACGCGTCACGTGCACACCGATGGTGCCGTGCCTGGTAGAAAAGCAGAGCCGCTATGGAAATACCCAGCACCGACGATCGCGCCATCTGGGACCTCTGGCTGTCGCAATACCAGCTGCCGGTGGTCCTGGCCGCCGAGCAGCTCGGCGTCTTCGAATGCTTGCGCCAGGGCCCCGCGACTCTCGACGAGCTGTGCGACCGACTCGGTCTGCTGCGGCGCTCAGCCGCGGCACTGACCGCTACACTCGCGGCAGCGGGCTTCTTGGTCCAGCACGACTCCGCGTTCCAGTTGACCCAAACCGCGCGGCTGTACCTCCTGCGCGACAGCGAGTTCTACTGGATACCGATGCTCGGCGCCGCGGGATACGGCCACATGACAACCGAAGCGCTGATGCGCAATCTGCGCACCGAAAACCTCGGCGAAGACGACCGCGTCACGGTTCGCTGGGAGCGCGGCGAGATGAGTCCGCAGGAGGCCCACGCCGCAAACGAGCGATTCCATAGTCACTCGTTTCCTTCGGCTCTGGGCCTCGCGCGAAGTCACGATTTCAGCGATGTACGGCGGTTGTTGGAGGTGGCCGGCGGCTCTGGCTGCTACTCAATCGCGCTCGCGTTGCAAAACCCAAAATTGCGGTGCACGGTGGCGGACCTTCCGCCCGTTGCGGCTGATGCGCGTACGTATATCGCGAAGTACCAGTGTGAGGACCGGGTGGATACCCACGCGTTCAACATGTTCGACGACGCGTGGCCAACTGGCTACGACGCCGTCCTCATGACGAACATCCTGCATGACTGGGATCCGCGGCGGCGGAGCGAGTTGGCGGCGTCCGCCTTCAGTGCACTGCCAAGCGGCGGGCGCATGTTCATTCACGAAATCTTGCTGAATGATGCGCAGGACGGTCCGCTGCCCGCCGCGTTGTTCTCGGTGATGATGCTGAGCACACGCGGCAAGCAACTGTCGTTTCTAGAGCTGGAGGAGCTTGCCCGGGAAGCTGGATTTGCAACGGTGGAAGTCCAGCACACCTACGGGTACTACTCGCTGTTTACGGCGACGAAGCGGTAGCTGCACTGGTCCGGGTGGAGACGATATCGACTTCACCCTCGCCGAACTCCTGCGCAATATCCACGCGGGCGCGCTCGCGCATCAATGCCGCTGCAATGAGCGAAATCACGGCGCACACCAGGATGTAGCCGGCTACCGCGTAGCCGGACCTGTACGCCGAAAACAGCGCAACCGCGATCAACGGCGCCGGACCTCCGGCGAATACAGACGATAACTGATAGCCGATCGAGGCACCGCTATAGCGCAAGCGGCCGGGGAAGCTTTCGGCGATCATCGCTGCCTGCGGGCCGTACTGCATGTCGTGCGGAATGAGCGAGATTGCAATTGCGATAAAGACAAGTACGTAGGCGCGAGTATCAAGCAGCCCGAAGTAGACGAAACCGAAGATGCCCGTCAACGCGGCACCAGCCATGTACACCGGCCTTCGACCGTACAGGTCCGAAAGATGGCCGAACAGTGGGATCATGATGAACCCGAGAATCGAGGCCACCAGGACGGGGTACAGGATCAAGTTGCGGTCGAAGCCAAGTGCGGGCGGCTGGCCAACAGCGTAGGTAAAGATGAAGGCCGTGAAGATGTAGAACGGGGCCTGCTCGGAGAGTCGGACCAGCGCCGCCAGGGCGATCTCCTTGGGATGACGCTTGATGACCTCGACGACAGGCTGAGCCTCGACGCGGCGCTCGGCCACCAGCCGCTGAAAGGTTGGTGTTTCGAGAATGCCGAGGCGGATCCACAAGCCTACGCCGACGAGGATCAGGCTCAGTAGGAACGGAATCCGCCAGCCCCAATTGACGAAGTCAGGTCCGGCAACAACGCTGAAGAACAGCACCGCCAGATTAGCCAGCAGGAGTCCGGCGGGCACGCCGAACTGTGGCCAGCTCGCGTTGAAGCCGCGTCGGCCGTGACGTCCCCACTCCATAGAAAGCAGGACCGAGCCGCCCCATTCACCGCCTACGCCAATACCCTGAACGAAGCGCAGAATGCTCAGGATGATGCCGCCGGCAATGCCGATGGAGTTGTAGCCGGGGACCAACGCGACAAGGAACGTTCCCAGGCCCATCAGCAGCAGGCTGGCGATCAATGCAGCCTTGCGACCAATGCGATCTCCGTAGTGGCCAAAGATCGCGGCGCCAATCGGTCGGGCAATGAAGCCCACGAAGTACACGCCGAAGGCGTTCAACTGACTCGTGAGCGGGTCCGAGTTAGGAAAGTACAGCGAAGCGAACACCAGCGGGGTGACAGTGCTGTACAGGAAGTAGTCGTACCACTCAATGGTCGTGCCAACCGTGCTAGCGATAATCGCTCGGCGTAAATGTCTGGCCCGTTCCGGGTCTTCGACGACTGCCGCCTGTGAGGTCATACGCTGCCTCCCTTGTGGCCCCAGTCTACTGCCCCCGCTGAACGACCTCCAGGAAGAGTTTGAGCGCCCCCGCTGCGAAAGCGTACATGTTGTCCAGGCGGCTGGCGCTGCCCGTTTCCAATGTGCGCGCAACCTCACCAGGACCGCTGACCGCGAGGCACGCATGACCCGCGGCATCTCCGTAGCGGTTGCCAGTCGGCCCGGTCGCGCCCGTTTCGCCGACGCCCCAATCCGTGCCGAGGCGCGCCCGGGCCGAGCGCGCGAGCAGCAGCGCATACTGCTCCGTCGACGCCCGGATACCCTCGAGCGCGGACTCCGGGATGTCCAGCAAGGCCGTGCGCGACGTGCGCGTGTAGACCACGCTGCCGCCAACGAAGTATGCGCTGGCACCCGGCACCGACAGCAGCGCCGCCGAAATCAAACCAGCCGCGCTCGACTCAGCCACGGCGATGGTCTGGTGGCGTTCAATGAGTAGGCCTCCGACCTCGGCGCCCAGGCGTAGCAATTCCTCCATGACGGATCAATCAGGCAGTTACGCGCTGGGCGGCTTTGCGGCCCAGTTGTAGTGCGTTGAAGCTTCGCTCGGGTGAAGCCATCAGCCAACGGAAGCCCATCTCGAGCAACCGCTCTACATTGCTGGAATCCACATGCGGATGGCCGCAGACCACACCCGCGTTCTTGCAGATGTTGAGAATCTCGCCGATTGCCGCGGCCACCGTCGGGTGCTCGTACTGCCGCGGGTAACCGAGGTCCTGCGAGAGATCGCCTTCGCCGATCAACACCACTCCGATACCCGGCACTTCGCGCAGTATCTGTGGCAGGTTGTCGATGGCTCGCGCCTCCTCGCACATGACCACCACGACGACTTCGCCATCGGGAGCAAGCGGCCACACGTCGGCGCGCGCGTAGTACTCCTGCTGAGTCAAACCCCAGTAGCGGGCTGCCGCCGCGGGCGCATCACCGCGCTGCCCAGGGGGATCGTAGCGCGGAGCGGACTTCGGCCGCGGATACCGACACGCCACAACGGCGTTCCGCGCATCCTCCACCGTGCTGACGTGCGGCCAGATCACACCATAGACGCCGGAATCCAGGACTTGCTTCGCGATCCACTGATTCGACTCGCCACCGTTAGGCGGAATGCGCACGAACGGCGCGACCGCCGGAGCCAGCGTACCGCTGGTCACAATCTGGCGCCGGTTCAGCATATATTGCATACAGTCGCGCAGCGAACGAATATCGTACGGGCCGTGCTCCATCTCGAAGATCACCGCATCATAGCCCGCGTCCGCTATCGCTTGCGCCTGGCCGATTTCCGGTGGTGAGAAGGTCACGAACGTGGGCTGCCCACTCTCGAGCGTACGAATAACTGGATTGAGTCGTGGAATATCAACCATGTGTTAGACACCTACCTCTTGCCTTGCGAACGCAGGCATAACATCGCGAGCAAACGCACGCAGTTGCGAAATCCACTCGTCCGCTGGCATACCCTCCGGCCAGTGCAGGACAATGTGCTCCAGGCCCGGATACTCGGATTCCAATTCACGAAGCCGGTCAGTGACCAGTGAAGCGGGGCCAATCAGCCACGCTTTCTGGCGCACACCCTCTTCGATGGTGGGAACGCCAGTTGGCGCACCGGGTGTTCCCCACGGTCGCCCCTGGTCGTCGGCGTAGCGCACAAACCCGAATGGGGCGAACCACTTGTAGCGTTCATCGTGATACGGCCGCACGCCATCAATGCCTTGCTCGACGGTCGGCGAGAGGTAGAGGCCGGCGCCCCAGGCGAGATCCTCTCCAAGTTGGAGTGTGCGGCCTACTTTGGCTGCCTCGTCGCGGAATTGGTTGAATACCTGGCGGGTGATGACTTCCCCGTTCATGGTGACCATGCCTTTGATACCGTGCTGCACCATGAACGGAATGGATTTCCCCGAGGCAATGGCCTGCCACACCTCCACCGGCTGGTGGACCGGTCGCGGCACCATTGTCACGTCCTTCAACTGATACCCCCGGTAGGGGACGTCGGCAGGAATGGTGTAGAACCGACCCTTGTGACTCCAGCGCTCTTCGAGAAAGCACTTGAAGAGGACGTCCATCTGTTCGCGAAACAGGGCGGCATTCGCTTCGCTGTCTAACAGTGGGCCACCGAGTGATTCCACCTCACGGGTGTGGTAGCCGCGTCCCACACCCATCACGATGCGGCCTCGCGTGAGATAGTCCGCCATGGCGTAGTCCTCTGCCAGACGCACCGGGTGCCACATCGGCGTGACGTTGAACGCGCAGCCAAACTTGAGCCGGCGCGTCTGCGTCGCCAGATAGGTGCCCATCAGGATGAGGTTCGGGATGACCTCATATCCCTCGCGCTGAAAGTGATGCTCCGCCAACCACAGCGTGTCGTAGCCCAGCTCATCCATGACGTGTGCGACGGATTCGGCCATGGCCATGCCTTCGACCAGTCGCTCGTTCGGATAGCAGCGCTCATCGGCTGGAGTCCCGTCGCGGCCGACGTTCTCCAGTTCGATGTGGCCGACGTACAGGACCGAGAACTTTTTGATCACGGGGTAGTTTGTTTGGCGTATTCCAGGGTTACTCCGGCGCGTTCCTCCTGGAGTCGGACGAAGACATCCGGCGAGAGCGGACCCCAACCCCGGCGGAGGGCCTCCTGTTTGTCGCGCTCCACGATTTCGCCGATCGGCATTGGCACCCCGAACTCATGTGCCATCTCAATTGCCAGGTGGGTGTCCTTGGCAGAAAGGATGCTGGTGAAGCCCGGATCCTCGAAGTGGCGGCGGAACAGCTGCTTGGGGAACGTGTCCACGATGGCGCGGCAGGTCCCCGTGCTCTGGCCGATTGCCGAAGCCAGGATCTCCAGGTCCACACCGGCTTTCACACCGAGCGACAGAATCTCGCCTGCGGCCGCGATCTGCGCCTGCGAGGACAGGTTGTTGCACAGCTTCGTGATCGCCCCATTGCCGCTTGGACCGCAGTAGAACAATCGGGCGCCGAAGGCAGCCAGGACCGGTCGGACACGCTCGAACGTCGCTTGATCACCACCCACCATCACTGATAGCGTGCCCGCCTCGGCGCCGATCACGCCACCAGCAACCGGCGCATCCAGCATTGAAATGCCGCGATCGGCGAATGCCGCGTGTAACTTGCGAACGGTTGTTGGCGAATTGCTCGAGAGGTCCACATAGACGGTGCCGGATTGCATCGACTCCATGAGTCCATCTGGTCCGCTGACAACGCTCTCGACTTCAGGCGGGCCAGGTAGCGATGTGAACACGATCTCAGCACCGCTCGCGGCCTCGGCGACGCTGCTCGCGCGCCGCGCATTCGGAGTTTTTGTGAGCTGCGCGACTGCCTCGGCACGGAGGTCGAACGCCGCGACATTGTGACCTGCCTCGGCCACGTGCCGCGCCATGTGCTGACCCATGTGTCCCAGTCCGATGAACCCGACCTGCATTCAACCTCTCCTTATACGCTTGCGCTCTGTGGCACCTCCGATGTTACGCCTGCGGGGTTAAACTCTGGCCATGCTGTCGCGCGAAGACAATGAGCTGCTCACTCGCGTCGGCCCAGGTACGCCCATGGGCGCCCTCCTGCGCTGCTTCTGGCAACCGTTTGCCATGAGCTCCGAGCTGCCGCACGCCGACAGCGATCCCATCCGCGTCCGCCTGCTCGGCGAAGACCTGGTGGCTTTCCGTGACAGCAACGGCGCTGTGGGTCTGCTCCAGAACAACTGCCCGCACCGCGGGGCGTCGCTGTTCTTCGGCAGAAACGAGGAAGGTGGCCTCAGGTGCGTGTATCACGGCTGGAAATTCGGCGCCGACGGTACCTGCCTGGATATGCCCAATGAACCTGCCGAGAGCGACTTTCGTGCGAAAGTGAGAGCGGTCGCGTATCCGGTGGAGGACAGAGGTGGCGTGCTCTGGGCCTATCTGGGTCCGGCACCCGCCCCGAATCTGCCGGAGCTCGAGTGGACGCGTGTTCCGGAGTCCCATCGCTACGTGAGCAAACGCATTCAGTTCTGCAGTTTTCTCCAGAACGTCGAAGGCGAGGTCGACTCCAGCCACGTCTCGTTTTTGCACAGCAAGCAGAACAGCCTGGCGGACTCGGCGGGCATCAAGGCGGACCCAGGCAGCCAACTGCCAGACTATATGGCGCGCGATCGCGCTCCCCGCTTTTTCGTGCTCCCGACCGAGTACGGCATGATGATCGGTGCACGCCGCGACGCCGAAGTCGACTCGTACTACTGGCGCATCACGCAATTTTTGATGCCGAGCTACACGATGATTCCATCGCCGGTTGGCGCACCGCTCTCCTTTACCGGCGCGACTCCGATTGACGACGAAAGAATGATGGGCTTCACCGTCACCTGGCATCCCGACCGACCACTGGCGACGAACGAAGTCGCGCAGATCGAGTCGTGGCTCGGCGTGCACACTGAAGTGGACTCGCGCACGTTTATTCCGCTGCGCAATCGTGACAATGACTACCTCGTCGATCGCTCCTTGCAGCGCAGTAAGCGCTCCTACACGGGCATCCGCGGCATTCGGGAGGAGGACCTTGCCGTGCAGGAAGGCATGGGGCCGATCTGCGATCGCACCATCGAGCACCTGGGGAGCGCGGACCTCGCCGTGATCGCCACGCGCCGTCGAATGCTGGATGCGGTGGGTGCCCTCAGCGAGCGCGGTGAGGTGCCGTACGAGGCGCGCAATGCCGAGGCGTATCGCGTTCGCTCCGCCGCGCTGGTGCTTCCGCGCAGCGTGGAGTGGAATGTGGGAGCCGCCGACGCGCTCCTGGCTACGCGTTAGACGACAGCACCCGTACTGGGCGGTTTTCGCGCGCGGAGCGCTGCGCGGCCAGGCCGAGAACCAGTGCGGCTCTTCCGTCTTCTCCTGTGACCGGCGGCGTACCACCGTCCAGGACGCAGTCGACGAAGGCGGACATCTCCGCGATATAGCTGTCGGTGTACCGCTGCATGAAAAAGTTCAGTGGCAGATCACGGTGGACGCTGTCGCGGTCGCTGATGACCGCGGTAGATTCGTAGTTGTTGGAGGTCGCAACCATGCCACCGCTACCGAAGATCTCGACGCGCTGATCATAGCCGTACGCAGCCGAGCGAGAATTATCAATCGTGCCAATGACGCCATTGGCAAATCGCAGGACCGTTACGGCGGTATCGACATCCCCAGCGGTGCCGATGGCCGAATCGACCATCACCCGAGCGGTCGCGAACACTTCCTCCACTTCAGCGCCGATCAAAAACCGTGCCATGTCGAAATCGTGGATCGTCATGTCCACGAACATGCCACCTGATGTGCGGATGTACTCGATTGGTGGCGGCGACGGGTCACGACTCACAATGTGCAGGCGCCAGACAGTACCAACCTCGGCATTGGTGATCGCTGCGCGCGCTCTGCGGTAATTCGCATCGAAACGACGGTTGAAGCCTATCTGCAGCGTGACGCCGGCTTGATGGACCCCGGCAAGAGTGGCGTCAGTACGCTCGAGCGTGAGGTCGATTGGCTTTTCGCAGAAGACGTGTTTTCCTGCTGCAGCCGCATCAGCCACGATTTGCGAATGCGTGTCCGTCGCCGAACACACCACGACTGCCTCCACGGCGGGATCCTCCAACAGGCGTCGGTAGTCGTCCACTGCGTTAGGCGCGGAGTATTCGGAGGCGCATGCCATTGCGGACGCCAGCACGACGTCTGCCACGGCCGCAAGACGCGCCCGTGGAATTCGGCGCGCGAGATGCTGCGCGTGCAGTCGGCCGATGCGCCCGGCGCCGATCAAACCGACGTTGAGCACGCGGTCGATCATAAGAAATAGCGCTCGCGCGCCCGATTCGCGTCCCATTCACGGCGGGCGTCGGCCACAGTCGTTGAGTCGCTCACTTCAGCCACGGGCACATCCCACCAGCCTTCATAGCCAGGCACGCCGTGGAGCCGATCGTTGCGGACGTAGATGACGGTCGTGCGGTCCATACGCTTCGCATCTACCACTGCTTGAACGACATCATCCCGCGTGCGGCATTCGATCACACATGCGCCAAGACTCCGGGCGTTCGCAGCGAGGTCCACGGGTAGTTCTTCGGCGACCGCGCCATCACCCGGGAGCGAGCCATCGTGGGGATAGGCGTAGCGCGTCCCGAACCCGGATTGTCCAAGTGAACGGCTAAGCGCGCCGATGCTCTTGAAGCCGGAGTTGTCCATCAGCACGATCGTGAGTTTGTAGCTCTCCTGGATGGACGTGACGATCTCCGATGGCATCATCAGATACGAGCCGTCGCCAACGAGCACATACACCTCGCGCGCAGGATCTGCCATTTTGACGCCGAGTCCACCGGCTATCTCGAAGCCCATGCACGAATAGCCGTACTCCACCTGGTACTGCTTGGGATGACGTGCGCGCCAGAGCTTGTGGAGGTCCCCCGGCAGACTTCCCGCCGCGCACACCATGACCGCGTCGGGATCGCCGTGCTCGTTGACGGCGCCGATCAACTCGGCCTGGCCGGGCAGCGGCTCCAGGCGCTCCGCGTAAAGGCGGTCCACCTCGCGCTCCCATTGGCCGTGCAGCACGCGAGCCTCCTGCCGGTATGCGGTGTTGACCGTGTAACCCTCAAGCGCTGCGTCTAGCTCCTCCAGGGTTGCGCGCGAATCACCTACCAGCGGAAGTCCGGCGTGTTTGGCGGCGTCGAAATTCGTGACGTTCACGTTGACGAACTTCACGTCCGTTGCCTGAAATGCGGTCTTGGAGGCGGTCGTGAAATCCGAATAGCGCGTACCGATGCCAATCACGAGGTCCGCTTCACGCGCAATACGATTCGCGGCAAATGCTCCAGTCGCGCCGATCGCCCCGAGTTGGAGTGGATGATCGAAACGCAAGCTGCCTTTGCCCGCCATCGTTTCTGCAACTGGAATACCTGTGCGGTCGACAAATGCGCGCAATGCTTCGCTGGCTTCGCTGTAGATCACGCCGCCGCCGGCCACGATCAGCGGTCTGCGACTACTACAAATCCATTCCGCCGCGTGCTTGATCGACTCCCGGTCTGGGCGATTGCGAGGAATTTGCCACACGCGTTTGCGGAACAGCTCACGCGGAAAATCGAAAGCTTCGGTCTGCACGTCTTGTGGCAACGCCAATGTGACAGCGCCCGTTTCCGATGGACTGGTTAGAACACGCATTGCTTCCGGTAGCGAAGTCACGAGCTGGTCTGGTCGATTGATTCGGTCCCAGTAACGGCTTACCGGTTTGAAGCAGTCGTTGACCGAAATATCCTGCGAATGCTCGGACTCCAGTTGCTGCAGGACCGGCGCGACGTTGCGTCTGGCGAAGATGTCACCTGGGAGCAGCAGCACCGGCAGACGGTTGATCGTGGCGGTGGCCGCGCCAGTGAGCATGTTCGTGGCGCCGGGGCCGATGGAGGACGTGCAGGCGAGCGCCCGCAATCGGTTGTGCATCTTGGCATAGCCAATCGCGATGTGGACCTGCGCCTGCTCGTTGCGCGACTGGTAGTACCGGAGACCATGCGTTTGCTGCAGCGCCTGGCCGATGCCGGCGAGATTGCCATGGCCAAAGATGCCAAAACACCCGCCGAAGAACGGCTGCTCCTGACCATCGCGTTCGACGTGTTGCGCTTCCAGAAAGCTGATGACGGCCTGGGCGGTGGTCAGTCGACGGATCTCAGACATGCGCCAAGACCGCAACTGGTGCCCCACTCCGCGCGGAGTGCGTAGCCGCTTCGGCAATCTGGATAGCAGCAAGCGCATCCTCTCCACTCGCCCGGGGCATCCGATCCGCCTGAACGCACTCGAGAAAATCTACGATCTGCGCACGGTAGGCATTGGCGAACCGACGCACAAACGGAGGCGTCGTCTCTTCGTTCGGTGGCGCCGGGGCCAGCACCTGCAGCTCATCGATTTCGCGGGCTGCAGAAGGACCCAGGCGCACGGCGCCCTCAGAACCCAACACTTCGACCTGGATGTCGTAGCCGTATCGCGCGGTGCGGCTCACCTCAACCGTACCGAGCGCTCCAGAAGCGAACCGCATCGAAATGATGGCGTTGTCGATATCACCCACGCGCCGCAGCTCCTCGCAGAACAGCAGGTTCCCCTCGGCCGAAACGCGCTCCACTTCGCTCGACATCAACCACCGCGCCGTATCGAAGTCGTGGATGCCCATGTCGATGATCAGCCCGCCGCTGTGTCTGGGATCGGCGAAGTCCACTGGCGGACAGCCCGGATCTCTTCCGACCGACTTGAAGAGCATCGGCCTCCCGATCCTGCCAGCAGCGATGGCTTCTTTTGTGCGCACGTGCGCGGGGTCAAAGCGCCGCATAAAGCCCACCTGCAACAGTACGCCAGCCTCTTGCACCACGCTCAGGACGCGCTGCGTCTCTGCAACAGTGAGAGCGAGCGGCTTCTCGCAGAAGACCGGTTTTCTCAGAGCGGCCGCCGCGAGTACCACATCCGCGTGCGCGCTCGTTGGAGTGGCGACCACCACCGCATCGACGCGCTCGAGCGCATCAGTGGCGTCTGCACAGGCGTACTCGACGCGCAGGCGCGCTTGGATTGCCTGGCGAACGCCGACGTTCGGGTCCGCAACAGCGGCCAATCGTACGGCGCCGCCGAGGGAGGCGATTGTGACGGCGTAGAAGTGGCCCATGCGGCCAAGGCCCACCACGCCAACCCGCACGGCCGCTCAGCCTACCAGACCCTAGGCAGCTCTTCTCTCCGTATCACGGACTTCGCAGGCCCGGTCGCGGCGCAGGGCGACCAGCAGCCTGCCATCCAGTTGCGATCGGGATGCTTTGCGCCTGGGTCGACCGAACACCAGCGCCAGCAAGCCGAGACCAAGTACTGCCAGCACGGCCGGCCAGGCCATGCTCGGGAGCTCTATCGCCTGGCGCGAGGTCGCATCCGCCGGACCGCTCGGCGATCCCACCGGATCACTCGTTCGATAGCTCAGCGCGACGATGTGGCCCGCGCTCACCACCGCCACGATGGTGGCATCAACCGCCTGCGTGCCGTATTGGTCGCGCTCGGTCCAGGTGACCGTGCTGCCCTGCACCATTGGCCTGGAGCGCATCGCCGTCTGAAAGTGGGTGCCGACGGTTTGCAGGTAGCTGCGCAGTTGCACCGCCCCGCTGAAGGAGCGGCTCGAATGCTGGTTCTGGATGGTAATTACGGCTGTGTCCGCCAACTGTGCCAGCGCGCCATCGATGTCGCCTGCGCCGCGCGCAAGCTCGAATGCGTCTACCACCTGCTGCGGATCCGGCGACTGCGCCGCAACGCCTGGGGCCATGCTGATCCACAGAACAAGCGTGACCGCCAGGACAGAGAAACGCATGTATCCATGTGGGTGCAAGATTCCGGCCACGCTTGCGGTACAACCTTGGCGTGCCACCTGACGAAGCCGTAGACGTCACCTCGCTCGCCGAGTTACGTCGCCTGCAACCACCCGGCGCACCGGATGTCGTGGCTCGCATCCTGAAGCGGTTTTTCGCCGAGTCCGAAGAGCGCCTGAAAACGTTGCGCGAGGCGGCCGAAGTGCAGGATGCGCCGGCGATCGAACGCGCCGCGCACGCGTTAAAAGGGATAGCCGGCACAGTTGGTGCACATGAGGTCGGTAATCTGGCGCTGCGTCTGGAGCAAGGTGGACGTGACGGACGCATTCAGGATGCCACCGTACTGGTGAACGAGCTCGATTCAGCACTCGGGCATGCGCGCGAAGTCTTCGAGCAGATGCTCGAGACGCCCGGACCCGCTACGTGAGGCGATTTCGGCTCGCGGGTGGGTTCGATCTGGCCACCGCCGGGTTGATTCTGGGGGGCGCCGTGTTGATCGCCGCGTCAATTGTGGCGGCGGTGTCGCTGTTGGCTCCACCACGTCCGCCTGCCCCTGTGGCAGAGGAGCCGACGCCAACAGCGGTGATTACCGGTCGAACCTCAGCCGCGCTACCACCCGATCGAGTTGCCACCGTGCTGACGGTCGACGCCGGGGCGGGCGCGGCCGGCGCAGCCCGACCGGGCGACCACGTCGATGTCCTCGGGTACTTTGCGCACGCCGCCACCGGATCCGACTCCCTCACGCGCATCCTGCTCGCCGATGTGCCCGTAGTGACTGTCGATCGCTCGGGCAACAGCATCGCGTTGACGCTGGCGGTGCCCCAGGAATCTGCGCTACTCCTCCAGGAAGCGCAGGCGATTGGCGCACAACCGTTCATCGCCTTGCGCCCGCTCCAGCCTCTGGCTACGGTCCCTGGCACGTTCACCGATAGCGATCTGGCCAATCGACTCAGTGCGCGGACGAGCGCGCCATGATGCTCTCCGTGACCATCGCCGCATTGTGTGCCGCGGGCGTGATGCTGCTCTCCGGCGGCATCTATCGCCTCGGGGTGCGTGCCACCACTTCTCGGCGGGTGGCTGAGCTCATGGGCGAAGGCGCCCTTCTGGGCGCTGCGCACCGCCCGAACATCTGGCGCATTCAGTCGCACCAGCTGATTGGCCAGGTCGAGGCGCGAGGCGATGTCCTGCGTGGACCTGCCGTCGGCCTCGCGTGCGTCAGCGCGCTGATCGGGATTGCGGCGGTATCGCCTATATGGCTGTTCTTCGCCGGCGTGTTGGCAGTTGCGGCGTGGGTGCTGGGTGCCAACGATCGACGTCGGCAGCGGATCGAGGCGCAAGCGCTCGACACCATGGAATTGCTCGCCTCAGGGCTGAGAGCCGGGTACAGCGTTCCACAAGCCATCGACCTCGTGGCGCGGCACAGTCCGGAGCCCACGGCGAGCGAGTTTGCGCTGGCTGCGCAGGAAATCGCCCTCGGTGTGCAGCTTTTCGAAGCGATCAAACGTCTTGCCGAGCGCACCGCCAACAAGGACTACGAGCTGGTTGCGATCATCATTCGCGTCCAGCACGAAGTCGGCGGGAACCTCGCACACATCCTGGACTCGGTCGGCAGCACGCTGCGCGAGCGTATTGAGCTGCGGCGTCAGGTCAATGCGCTGACCGCACAGCAGAAGCTCTCTTCGATGGTGCTGACCGTCCTGCCATTTGGGCTGCTGCTGTTCCTGTTCGTGATGGATCGCTCGTTTGTCGAGCCACTGTTCACGACGTTTATTGGACGCCTGATTCTGGCAGTTGCCGCCACGATGGTCTTCCTGGGCTGGTTCTTCATGCGCAGCATCGGTCGAATGGAGATCTGAGCATGCCCGTGCTGCAGGCTGCCGCCATTGCGCTTGCCGCCGCGCTCGGCGTCGCAGTGCTCGCCGCTGGACTGGTGCATTGGCGGCATCGTGTCATCGTCAAACAACGCGTGGCCGCGCTCAACCGCGAGTTGGGCGAAACCGAACGCCGGCCGCTTCCGACCAACGTGGAACACCGGTCCACCGCGCGTGGACTGGCGGCCCGCGTCGGTGCCAGCGTGGCCAATCGATTCCCAAATGAAGCGGGCGCCTTATCACGGCGTGTGGACAGTGCTGGGCTTAGGGGAGCGATTCAAACCGTCGAGCTGCTCGGCTGGAAAGTCGTGTGCGCGATCTTTGGTGCGGCGGTCGGCGCGTGGTTCGTGACGAAACTCGGCCCGGTTGGTCTGGTGATGCTCGCGCTGTGCATCGGCATCGGCTGGTTCGGCATCGATTTCATGCTGGCGCGGTATCACTCGATTCGACGGCGCGCCATTCTGCGTGACCTGCCTACGGTCATGGACCTGCTGGTGCTCAGCCTGGAGGCCGGCATGGGCCTCGACCGAGCCCTGCGCACCGTCATTCACGAATATCGATCCGCATTGAGCGAGGAGATTCAACACGTTCTTCGCGACATCGATCTCGGCATCGGTCGTGGTGAAGCGTTCGAACGTATGGCGCTGCGCGTCGGCCTCGATGATCTGCGTAGTCTCAGCCGCGCGATCATCCAGAGCGAACAGCTCGGCGTCAGCCTGGTCAACGTGATGCACGTCCAGAGCCGCGAGGTGCGTCTTTCGCGGCGCCGCGCGGCCGAAGCTGAAGCCCTGCGCGCGCCGGTCAAGATGCTCATCCCGCTCGTGATCTTCATTCTTCCCACCCTATTCATGCTGCTGCTCGGCCCTGTCGGATTGCGCGCCGCGGCAGCCCTGAACGGCCAACCGTGACGTTGCCCCGCCAGACGTCGACTACGGTTGTCGACCTCTATCTGGCGCGTGGTCGCCTGCGCGCCGAGATTCCGATGCTCGGCTTTTCGCGTCTGTCCGACCTGTTCAACAACGTTCCCGGCGATTTCGTCGGCGCCTACACCTACCTGGCGGCGACCGCCACGCGCCGCGATCTCGTGGTGCGGCTGCACGACGTGAGGCTCATCCGGCCGATCGAAGAGCAGCCGCCGCCGGTGATCCTCAACAATCTGCGCGACCGCCTGCCGGCTCGTGTCGTACTGGACCTGGACGACTGGCAGGTTACCGGTGAGATTCACCTCGTCGATCGCATCCCGTGGCTGGAGTTCGCCACCGGTGCGCGCAACCGTTTTATTTCGGTCAACAACGCCAGCGTGCGCTTCGTGGGCGTAGCGGAACCGCTGGAGTGCCAGTATTTGCTGGTGAATGGTGCGCGCATCAGCGCACTGTATGAGGTCGACTGACAGTGAAGCCGCGACCGAACCCACCGCTCATCATTCTGGCCGTGGGGATCCTGACGTTCGGCATCGCGTTTTCGCTCCTCGAGTTCTCACCCTCCAGAGCTGAACCGGGACAGTCGGTGCCAACCGAGCCGCCGGCGCCAACCGTTATTCCGGTCGCTGCTGACTCGTTGGAACCGAGCATCCAGGCGGGCAATCTTGCGATCGGGGTTCCCGTTGCTGGTTCAGAGGCGCTGCTGCGGAATGTGCAGCCGGGCGATCGACTGGACATCGTTGCAAGCCTCACACCGCCCGCAACCGGCACCCCGTTCACGACGGTCCTCGTGCGCGGCGCAACTGTGATCCGCACCTCGGGACCGACCGATCCACTGCTCGTGGAGGTCGCCGCGCCCGATGCGGTCCTGCTTGCGCACGTGATCTTGCGCGGTACCCACCTTGGTTACATCCTGTGGCCGGCAAACGGCAGCTTCGCGCTTGCCACGCCGCCGCCAATTGATGACCGCACCGCGCGCGATGCGCTCGGCCTTGCTCAGCCAACCAACGTGCCGACACCGACCGCGCCTGCGACTACGGTGGTTCCAGTGCCCGCGCCCACGTTCCAAGCCGGTCCTGGAAGTGGCTTCCTCTACCAGGTGCAGCCCAACGACACCTGGGACGGCATTGCGGCGATCTTTGGCGTCCCCGTGAGTGAGCTGCGGCAGTGGAATGAAGTGGCGGGACAGACCGACCCGACTCCGGGCAGCCTGGTGTTTATCCCGCGGGCGTCATGAGGCGACGCGTTGCCGAACTTTCGTTGCCAGTGTTTGCAGTGCCCGAGCGACCGGCGATTTCGGCTGGTACAGCACCAGTGGCCGGCCTTCGTTAACCGATTGCGTCACTTCGGGACCACCGGTCGGCACGTGCAGGATGTCATGGGTGCCCAGCAGTGTGGCGATGTCGTCAGTGGACAGGCCAGCCAGATGGCTGGCGCGATTCAGCACGAACTGCATGCGATCGGCTGGATAGCCCAGGGTCTTGGCAATGTGCAGGAAGTGGCGGGCACTCCGCAACGTGCCGAGGTGCGGCGTGACGGTGATGACGTACAGGTCGGCCAGGTCGAGCACCGCCAGCATGCGATCGTCGTAGGTCAGCACGGTGTCGATGACTACCTCGTCGTACATCTGGGCAAGCGAGCCGAGCACGGTGCGTACGTATTCAGCGGTCAGCACCTCAGCCTGTTCGGGGTTCGTCGGGCGTGCCAGGACCTGCAGGCCGTTGCGGTGGTGCGCCATGACCTGGTCGATGAGCCGGGCATCGAGCGCGTCGATGTGCGGCACGAGGTCCAGCACCGTGCGCTCAGGGCGGAGGTCCAGCTGAAGGGTGGTGTCGCCGGCCAGGAAATCGGCGTCGAACAGAGCCACCGCGTTTTGAGCATGTTCGCGCAGCAACAACGCCAGGCTGACGGCGATCGTCGTCGAGCCCACGCCACCCTTCGGCGAGAGCACCACGATGCGTTTGCCGATGCGCGGTCGCAGGCGGGAGTCGAGCGGTGCGCCACCCGCGACCTGCATGCGCCGCGCCGACGACCGCCCGTGCACCTCGCGGATCGTCTGGAAGAGCTGCGCGCCGTTGCCGAACGGCTTCAGCACGTAGCCCTGGGCGCCAGCCGACATGGCCTTTTGCAGGAAATCGATGCGCTCTTCTGAGGTGACCATGATCACCGCACCGTGCGGGGCACGACTGGAGACAAGCCACGTCGCCTGGATGCCGTCCAGGTCGGGCATGTGGATATCCATCAGCACGATGTCGGGCTGAAGCTCGCCCGCGCGCCGCACCGCCTCGTGGCCGCTCGCAGCGGATCCGACAAGTTCCATGTCGGGCTGCGCCTCGATCAGCAGCGCCAGCGTCTCGCGGATGGTGACGCTGTCGTCGACCGCGAGGATTCGGATTGGATCGCTACCGGATGCGGGCAAGTGCCGTCAGCCCGCGAGCA
>JAFAZN010000047.1 GCA_019239775.1 Chloroflexota bacterium | reverse complement strand
TCTATTCGGTGGAGTACTTCAAACTGGTGGCCAAGTCGCTCGAGCCGGACGGCATCATGGTTCAGTGGGTCTCACCGGGGACTGCGTTCGAGCACTCGTTGATCGTGCGCACGTTCCTGCAAGCGTTCCCGTATGCGTCCTTGTGGTTGGGTGACGATCTTCTCATCGGATCTCAAATGCCATTGATGCTCAATGCGTCAGAGTTGGACGCACGGCTGGCAGACCCTGCTGCCCGCGCCGCGTTGGCCGAGGTCGGCTTCAACCGCGCCGAGGATGTCCTGGCGCAGTTTCACGGCACCTCCGAGCAGGTCCACAGGTACGCCGCCGCCAACCCAGGCCCGACCCTTACCGACGATCACCCGATCTTGGAGTATTTCCAATCTCAGGACATCCCGCCCGATCCACCTGACTTCAGAGTCTTCAGCGCTCCAACGCAGTAACGCACGAAGTGCTCAGGGGGTCAGTCGAGACTCAAACTACGCTGTTCGGCAGCACCGCGTGATTCGCAGCTAACGGTAGTTGATGAACTGCAGTGGCACGGGCCAGTTGCGATCTTGCTCGGCCTTGCGCAGCAGCGCGATCGCACTTTGCAGCTCGTCCTTGCTCTTTCCCGTCACGCGCACGGCGTCGCCTTGAATTTGGGTCTTCAGCTTCGGCAAGCGGTCGCGAATGAGCTTGGTAATCTCACGCGCCAGGTCCTGCGAAAGGCCCTGCTGTAAGGCCGCGCTCTGCCGCACCGTCCCTTTGGAGGCTTCCTCCACACGACCGTAGAGGAAAATTTTCGGCGAGAGCTGGCGACGGACAGCTTTTTGGAGCAACACGTCGCGGGTCGCCTCGAGCGTCATTTCGCTCGCGCTATGAAGCTTGAGCTCGGTGCCTTCGAGTGCGATCGTCGTTCCTGAATCCTTGAGATCAAAGCGCGTCCGAACCTCACGCAGTGCCTGGTCGACCGCATTGACCAGCTCCTGTCGATCGAACTGCGAAACCACGTCAAACGAAGATTCCCCGGCCGCCATGACGGTCAAAGCATACGATTACGCCGATAGCCGATTCTTATGTTCAGGGACATCTTCGGCATCTCGCTGCTGGTCGGCGTGCTGGTCATTGCTCCGCTCGGTGCAAGCAGCCCCTATTTCCTGATCACGCCCGGCGGCACCTACGAGATCGGCACGCAGCCGCGAGCGGATGGTCCGCCGCGTTTGACGATCCCTGATGAGTACCGCAAGCCGATGGGCCGCATGGCATTCACTGCCGTGTACGAGCAGGAAGCCAGCTGGGCCGAAGTGGCGCACGCGCAGATCGCTGGACAGGCCGAGATCGTGCCGGCCATCGCGATCAGGCCGCCCGGAACCACCCAGGAACAAGTGAACGCCACCAATCAGCGGCTGATCGACGAGAGCAAGCCAGTGGCCGCGGTCGTTGGCCTGCGCGCGGCCGGCTTTCCCGTCGAGATCACGGGGCAGGGCGCTCAGGTCCAGAGCATTCTGAGCGGCATGCCGGCCGATGGTGTCCTGCAAGTAGGCGACATCATCACGGCCGTGGACGGTACGCCGATCACCACGACGGACTCTCTGGTGCAGGCAGTGACCGCACACGCAATTGGCGACTCGCTCACACTCACCGTTCACCGTGGTGACCAGGACATCTCGCTTCCGCTAAGGACGGCGACCGCCCCCGATGGCAACCGCCCGATCATCGGCGTCACCATCAGTACGTACCTATTCGACGTCCACATGCCGTTCCCGGTGGAGATCCAGTCCGATAACGTCGGTGGACCGTCGGCCGGTTTCATGTTTGCGCTGGCGATCCTGGATGGCGTAACCGACGGCGACCTGACCCGCGGCTATTTCGTGGCGGGCACGGGCACCATCGCGCAGGACGGCACCGTTGGCGCGGTCGGCGGCGCAGCCGAAAAGGCATTGGCCGCCGAGCACGATGGTGCACAGATTTTTCTGGTGCCAAAGGACGATGCCGCTGATGCGGGCAGGTGGGTACACAACCTTCGGATCATCTCCGTGGCGAAGTTTCAAGACGCTGTTGACGCCTTGTGCGCGCTTACTCCACTGCCAAGTGCGGCCTCACCTGACCCGCCAACACCATGCGGGTGACGTTCAGGATTCGTCCGGGTGAGTCGGGAGTGATTTACGAGACGATGCCGCCACGGACGGCGATAACTGCTGCGTGCGTCCGATCCGTCGCGCCCAGCTTCTTGATGATGCTCTGCACGTGATCCTTGACGGTGTCCGGCTCCACCACCAGCCGCAGGGCGATCTCACGGTTGGTGAGGCCGTCCACCAGCAGTTCCAGCACCTGTTGCTCGCGGCGCGTCAACGGCGCCAGCAAATCCACCGAAGTCGCCGGCCGGCGGCCTGTCTCTCCGAGCAGCTGGTCGACCAACTGCTCGAGGCGCTGGTCCTTCCGCTGAAGCTCGTCGAGCATCTGCACACTGTCGATCAGGATTGCCGCCTGGTTGGCCAGGAGTTCCAGCAGCCGAACGGCGGTATCGTCCATGCGCGGTGCGCCAGGTTCGCGACTGGCGTTGAGCACGCCTACGAGGCGACCGCTCAGCGCAAGCGGGACCACGATGGAGGAAGCCAGGTCGCGCGGATGGTCGGAGGTCGGTTGCGTGTAGGCGCCACCATGCAGCAGGACGGTCTCGCCCGCACGAAGCGCCCAGCCCGCGACGCTGCGATCCGCCGGCTGACGTGTGCCAATGATCGCGCGCGCACGCGGACCACGTGCGGCAACCACGACCAGCGTGTCGCGTTCGCGCGAGAGCAGCATGACCGAGCCCGCATCGGCGCGCACCACCTGCAGCGCGGTGCCCAACAGCCGGTCCAGGACAGGCTCGAGCTGGCGCTCGTTGGTAAACGCAACGCCCACCTCGGACAGGGTCTCGAGGACAGCGCGCTCTTCGGCCACGACCTCTTGCAGCATCTGACTCGAAGCAATGATCGGCAGCCCTCGCCCAGAACAATAGGGTCGCCAAACTTCGACCAATTCGCGGCCAAGGAGCGTTCTTCCTAGTGGCGCGAAACTTGCTAGACTGGCGGTCATCTCCCGGCTGGGTCGATACCGGCAGGCGGCCACCGCGTCGGTTCAAGAGGGGGAGACATCCAGGTCCGGTGCGTGCCGTCATTGGGGTCCTATTACTGCTGGGCCTCCTTATCGGAGGTGCGCAGTCGGTCGCGTCCGCACCGGATGATCAGGATCAGCAATCGCAAGATACCGGTTCGGTGCGTATGGACGTCCGGGCAGGTTTCGATGGGGCGGGCCGCGTCGGTGGTTGGGTTCCGCTCGACGTTCAACTGGTAAACGAAGGCGCCGAGATCAAGGCCAACGTCCAGGTGGTTGTCGACCAGCCGGGCGGGCGCAGCACGTACAGCTACGTGCCAACGACGTTTTCGCTTCCAGTGGTGCTGCCGCGTCTCAGCAATCGGCGGTTCACGATGGAAGTGGACCTGCCGAACGCGACGAATAATCGACTGACGGCGCGGCTGGTGCGCGACCCTGGCGGCGAGCTGGTCACCGAGCAGGACATCAACATGACGCGCGTGCCGCTCGGCGACTATTTCTGCGGCGTCCTCGCTCGTGATCCCTCCACGTACGACTTCATCACCGCACTCGACCTGCCGCCCCCGATCCGCCGCGCGCGCACGGCGCCGCTCGATCCGGCGACGGTCCCCGAGCGTGCCCAACTCCTGGGCAGCTTCGACTGCCTGATCATCGACAACGCGGCAACGGCGCAATTACGGCCTGAGCAGCTGGAGGCGATCCAGGTCTGGGTTGGCACAGGCGGTCTGCTCATCGAAGTCGGCGGCGCAACGTGGCAGAGCACGCTCGGTCCGTTGCCACCCGACTTGCTGCCGGTTGAGCCAACTGGACTAACGAACGTCCAATCGATGAGCGCGCTCGGCGACTTCATGGAGGTGCCCATGGATCAGGCTGGGCCATGGCTCGTCAGCAACTCGCGGCCGCGCACCGATCGAGGCGCCCACGTCGTGGTCGCACAGGATGGTGTGCCATTGGTGGTTGCCTCCAAGAGCGGCGATGGCACGATCATCTATCTCGCGTTCGAGCCAACCTCGCGGAACTTCCGCCAGTGGACCGGCAACGATGCGCTGTGGCGCTACCTGATTACGCACGCAGCCGTCGATAACGGCGTTGGATCGGCCCTCGTGCGACCCTACCTGCGGTGGGGCGGCCGCGCGCCGCGCCTCTCACTTGCTGACTTCTCGACCCAGCCGAAGCCGACCCTGGACTGGTTCTGGACGTTGGTCGGCCTCTACGGCGTCGGCCTCGGGGGTGCGCTGTTCTTCTTTACGCGTCGCGGCATGATCGGCTGGGGAATCCTCACCATCGTCGGCCTGACTCTCGGCGCGGCCGGGGTGGCGTTTATCGTCGCCGTACAACGCGCCGAACCAGATGCGGCGATGACGCGTGTGGTGGTCGTGCGACCGATCAACGTTGGCAATAGCTCGGCCGCGTATACCCACGAGTTCGTCTCGGTGCTGGCGCGCCACGACGGCACCTACAACTTCGTGATGCCCCAGGACGACCTCAGTCGTGGCCTGTACTTCCCCTTCCCGCGGCCAGCGGACGAATCGGACTCGAACTGGCCGTTCAATGTGCTCGAAGGCGCCCAGCCGACGTTGCAGAACATGCAACTGAAGCAAGGCCAGCTCGCCACGGCGCAGATCGATGGCCAATTGAAGGAAGCACCTGGTGTTCAGGCCGATCTGCAGGTAGACCACGGCGCATTGACGGGCATCGTCACCAATCGCACTGGTGGCCGGCTGAGCGACGCCTATGTGGTGGTCGATAGTGATATCCGCCCCCTGGGCACGCTGGAAAAAGATCAGTCCAGCCAGCTCGATTTTCTGCTGCCGCCGCAGGCCGCCGCTGGCAACATGGCGGCCACCGCGCTCGCCGACAAGCTCACGCCGCCAGGGTCATCGGCGCGATCGGGCGCCTCCGCCCGGCGCGACTGGCTGGAGTCGCTGTTCTCCGCGCGCTTCCTGTACGCGCGCATGGAGATGCGCGGGCCAACCCTGGTTGGCTGGCTCGAGCAAGCGCCGAACGACATCCTCGCGCCAGACTTCCGCCTGTCGCAGGCCGACTTCACACTGCTCGTGCAACCGCTACAGCCACAGCTCCCCGTTGGCTTCGAAGGCGAGATCCCGGCCGCGGCCATGAACCGGCGTGACCTCGGCATCGGTTCGGGCGCGCCCACCGATCGCGACTATTACACGGTCGCCCCAGGCGAGGCCATCACACTGCAGTTCATGATTCCGCCGAGCGAGGGCGCCTTCCAGCTGAACCAACTGCGTTTGAACGTCGAAGGCGTGGTGCAGGGGCGCGTGCGGCAGACGGACATGCCGTTCACCGTCTCGCTGTTCAACTGGCGCAGCGCTGAATGGCAGGCGTGGGAGGTCGGCTCGGGCAGCAGCATCGTGCCCGATGGAGACCGCTACATCTCGGCAGCAGGCGAAGTTCGCCTGCGCTACACACTCGATGCGTCGCTGGCCTCGTCGGTACGCGAGGTCCGTCTGAATCGGCTCGACGTTACGGCGGTCGGGGCGGTCAGGTGACCTCCGAGGTGCTGAGCGAGCGGGCGCTCGAGATGGAGCGCCCGCTGGCTTCACTTTCCCCATCGGAACCAGCGATCGTGGTGGACCACCTCGTCCGGCGATTCGCCGCCAGAACGGTCCTGCACAACGTTTCGTTCAGCGTGGAGTCCAATCAAGCGTTCGGATTGATTGGCGCCAACGGCTCCGGTAAGACCGTGCTCCTGCGGCTGATCGCTTCCCTGGATCGGCCGACAGCTGGCCGAGTCGCCGTGCATGGCTACGACACCTTGCGGCGGCCACGCGCGGTGCGCGATCGAGTGGGCTACGTGCCCGAAGAGCCGATGCTGTACGACGGACTGACCGCCGAGCAGTACCTCCAGTTCGTCGGCCGCGCGCGCGGACTGGGGAAGCAGGTACGCCAGGTGGCTGTTGACACGCTGCTCCAGGTAGTGGGATTGGACGAGCGCCGCTGGCGCGACGTGAGCTCCTTCTCGCCCGGCGAACGCCGCCGCCTCGCCCTGGCTGCTGCACTCGTACACGAACCAGACGTGTTGTTGCTGGACGACCCCCTTCGAGGCCTCGATGGTTTTGCACGTCTCGAGCAAATCGAAGTCCTGCGGGAGCTGCATCGGCTCGGTTCAACCATGATGGTGGCCGCAACGCGTCCCGAAGACGCCCTGGAGGTGTGCGACACGGTCGCGGTCCTGCGTGACGGCGGCATCGTCTGGAGCGGTGACGCGTCGGCTGCTGCCGCTCTGGCTTCACCGCAACACGCGTCGGCGGTGCGGGTTCGAGTGGAGATCCTCGAAGGTCTCGATGCGGCCATGGAATTGCTGGGCCAACTCCACGATATTGCCGAGCTCGAAGTGGACGAGGACCAACGCACCGTGTGGTTCCTGTTCTCAGGCGACGAGGAGGCGCTGGCCAGCCTGCTGCCGCAGCTCATCCGCGCCGGCTCGTCGGTGGCCCACTTCGGTGTGGAGCGCCGCTCGCCCGCCGCCGCACTTGCGCGCTTGTTCCACGAGGAGGCCCCGCGGTGAAGAGTGGCGCGTGCCTGCCCACGGGTGCAGAATGCCGTATGGTCGCTGGTGGAGGCACGCCGTGCCGCTGATTGGCGCGCTGGTCATCAAAGAGTTTCAGACCTGGCTGCGCGGCCGCTTCACGTTCGCGGCCTTCACCCTGCTGGTGCTCCTGGTGGGCCTGATGGTGTTCCTGCTTGGCACGCTGATCATGGCGCCTGACGCCAACGCTGCTCCGGCACTCTTTTCGACGACCTCCACCACCTCTACAAACCTGCTGGTCGCAAACCGCGCCATCTTTCTGTTCGGCGCCGTCGGCCTGTGCGTCATTCTGGCCTCGGCCGTCGTCGCACCAGCGGTAGCCGCATCAGCCTTCGCAGCAGAGCGCGAGCGCGGCACCCTGGACCTCCTCCTCCTTCAGGGCCCAGGTCCAGCCCGCATCGTGCTTGGCAAAGTGCTGGCCGCGCTGGTCTTCAGCCTGCTGCTTCTCGCCGTAGGCGTGCCGTTCTTCGCGCCCGCGTGGTCCTTCGGTGGCGTTCAAGCAGACCAGGTGATTGCGCTCGTCACGATTCTGTGCACGGTCACGCTCTTTTTCTGCGCGCTAGGCGTGTTTTTCGGTTCGGTCTTCAGGAGCGCACTACCGGCCGCGTTATTCGCCCAGGGCGTGGCCCTCTTCGTCGTATTCGGCACCCTCGGCATTCACCTCGCGGTGAGCATTCTGAGTGGCAATGACGCGTTCAAGCCGCTCTTGTGGTTGAACCCGTTCCTGGCATTGCTGTCCGGCGGCGGCGCGGCTACGGATGCTTTTGCGAGAGGCGCGCCAGTGGCGTATCGGACGGTATTGTCGCTACCACCGCAGAGCTGGGCACCAGGCCTGCTGCTGCCCGCCTGGGTTATTGGGAGTCTGGCGTGGACCGTGCTCGCCGTCGTGCTGGTCGCGGGCGCCGCGGTCGCCATTGAACCTACACATCCACTCAAAGGGAGACGCGCGCGATGACCATGCTTTCTCCCGCGGCAACCTATCACGCGGAGCTACGTCAACAACTCGAGTCGGTCGGCCGCGCCATCTCTGTTCAGCGCGGTCTGGTGTGGCTCGCCCGCGGGCTGGTCGCCGGCGTTGTCATCGTGCTCGGTCTGATCATCTGGGCCTGGACCCGCGATACGGTCAGAAACCTGCCGATTCCGATACTGGTCGGGGTGCCCGTGTTGGCCGCCCTGCTGATGTCGGTGGGCAGCCTGCTGATTCGCCACAACACGCGGGAATTGGCGCGGCGCATCGATCGTGCGGCGCGTTTACACGAGCGCTCGACCACGGCCCTCGAGTTAGGCGCACGCGGCGACGAGTTCCCGCTGGCGGTCGCCCAGATGCGCGATGCAGTGGAACACCTGCGCCGCGTCGATCTGCTGGAAGCATTCCCACTGCGCGCTCCGCGCCGTGAGCTCATGGCGGCGTTCTTTGTGGTGCTCGTCGCGGCCATTGTCGGTCTGAGCCCGAATCCCTGGCTGCTGCGTGCGCGCGCGTCGAACCCGTCGATCACCATTGCCCAGGAGCAAGCACAACGCGTCCAGCGGTTGGCTGACAGCCTGCCGCAGAATCAGTCCACTCAGATCGACGCCCTCAAACAACTGGTGAGCAACGGCGCGAAGACCATGGATGCGCGCAGCAACGAGCCGGACGCCGCCCTCAACGCGCTGCAGGACCTGGAAGAACAGGTGCAGCAGATGAGCGCCGGCGACGATCAGCTCTCCGCATCGCTGGCGGCCATCGCCAGCGCGCTGGCCGGCGACCAGGCAACCCAGCAGCTCGCCGACGCGATCAATACCGGCGATATGCGTCAGATCTCGCAGGCGTCCAAGGACCTCGCGCAGGCGGTGCAGGGCATGTCGCCGCAGGATCAACAGCGCGTGGCAATGGTGATGCAAGACGCCGCCAATCGCGCAGGGCGGGTGTCCCAGACCACAGGTGACCAGCTGCAGCAGGCCGCCAACGGACTTCAGGCGGCTGCCGCCTCAGCCGCGGCCCAGGCCGGTGATCAGAGCCAGGCGGGCGACGGTCAGCAAGCGAACGCCAACGGCGCGCAGTCCGCGTCCGATGCCCTCAACCAGATGAGTGATAACGCCGCCGCCGCGGATGCGCGCCAGCGCACGGCGAGCCAGCTCGAAAGCAGCCGTAACGCACTGGAGCGCGCGCTAGGCCGAACGCAGAGTCGGTCCGGCAGCAACAACAGCAACGGCAGTAGTAGCAGCAGCACGAGTAAGAACTCGGCTGCGAATGGCCAGGGCCAGCAGGGCGATCAGTCGGGCGGCCAGGGTCAGGAAGGAACTGGCCAGGGGCAGCAGGGCGATCAGTCGGGCGGTGGCACTGACCCGGGCGGCGGTGGCTCGCAGAACGGCCAGGGCGGCAACGGCAATGACACCGGCCAGGGCGGCGGGTACTCCACCGGCGGTGATCCCAACGCGCAGAACAATGGTGGTTCACCCAGCGGTCTCGACGCCATTTACGATCCGCAGCAGGTGCCGACCAACGGCCAGGTGGCGCCAAACGAGAGCAGCGCGAATCCCTATACCAGCAACGCTGGCGGCGGTAACGCCCAGGCTGCGCCGGAGTCCGTGCAACCTTCGTACTCGAACCAACCGACCCAGGGCAACGACCAGGGCAGCATTCCGCTAGGCTTGCGCGGGCTCGTGAAAGACTATTTCTCCTCGCTGGACCAGAAGTGAGCGTAATCCCCGCAAACGTTCCCTCGGGCGGGCAGCCGGCAGCTGCGACCGGGCCGACGCCGTATCGCTTCATTGAAACCGCGCGCGCCATCGAAACAGAAGTCGGTCAGGTCATCATTGGCCAGGCCGAGGTGGTGCGCGGCGTGCTGACGTGCCTGCTGGCAGGCGGTCACGCGCTGCTCGAAGGCATCCCCGGCCTTGGCAAGACGCTGCTGGTACGCACCATCGGTGAGACCCTGGACCTGTCGTTCAGTCGCGTGCAGTTCACTCCGGACCTCATGCCCGCCGACATCACTGGCACTAGCATCTTGCGCGATGGCGCCGACGGCAGCCGCTCTTTGGAGTTTCAGCCAGGGCCGCTCTTCGCCAACCTGGTGCTGGCCGATGAAGTGAACCGGGCGACGCCGAAAACCCAATCGGCCTTGCTCGAAGCCATGCAGGAACGCCGCGTGACGGCCGGGCGCACCACGCATACCCTGCCCGAGCCCTTTTTCGTGCTCGCCACCCAGAACCCGATCGAGATGGAAGGCACGTATCCGCTGCCCGAGGCGCAGTTGGATCGGTTCCTGTTCAAACTGACGGTGCCGTATCCCAGCGAGGATGATCTGCTGCGGATTGCCCGGGTCACCACCGGGGCCACCATGCCGCATCCCTCGCGCGTTGCCTCGGGCGCAGCGCTGCTGGAGCTGATGCACTTCGCGCGCGAGGTGCCGGTCGCCGAGTCGGTGCTGCGCTTTGCCGTTCGCATTGTGCGCCGCACGAACCCTGACACGCCGGATGCGCCGGTGGAGGTCAAGCGCTTCGCGCGTTATGGCTCCAGCCCCCGCGGCCTGCAATCGCTGGTGCTGGGCGCAAAGGTGCGCGCATTGCTCGAGGGTCGCTACAACGTCGCCTTTGACGATATCCGCGCTGTTGCGCTACCCGCGTTGCGGCATCGCGTGATTCTCGGCTTCGAAGCCGACGCCGAGGCGGTTACCACCGACAAGCTCATCCACGACGTCGTGGCAACCACCCCCGAGGAATAACGCTCCCCGCCATGGCTGGACCGCAGACGCTGCTCGACGGCGCGCTCGCTCGACGGCTGGAGCGGTTGACCCTAGTCAGTCGGAAGCGACTGATCGGGCAGGGCCAGGGCGACCGCCGCTCGCTGCGAAAAGGATCGAGCCTGGAGTTTGCGGACTATCGCCACTACGTCGAAGGCGACGACCCGGCGCGCGTGGACTGGAACATTTACAGCCGCACCGACACGCTGTTCGTGCGGCTGTACGAGGAAGAAGAAGTCCTGAACGTCCACGTGCTGGTCGACGCAAGCCGCAGCATGGACTGGGGCGAGCCAGCCAAGCTCCAGTACGCACGGAGGGTTGCGGCTGCCCTCGGCTACGTGGCGCTGAACGCCTCCAACCGCCTGTACATCTGGCCACTGAACGCGACCGCCTCGGTGTACGGTCCAGCATGGGGCCGCGGCCGCGCGGGCGCGATGCTCGCTTTCGTCGAGGATTTCCGACCGGCACAAACGACCACGCCGATTGTGTTCGGCACGCCGCCATCGCAACCGGACCTCGAACAATCTGTTGGCACGTTTACGAACCGCGCCGGCGGCTTGGTGGTGCTGATCTCAGACATGCTGTCGCCGACGTGGGAAAAGGCCCTGACGCGGCTTGGATCGCGGGCGCCCGAGGTCGTCGTGCTCCACGTCCTATCGCCGCAGGAGCTGCGGCCGACATTGGGTGGCGACGTTCGGTTGATCGACCGCGAAAGTGGCGCGGCTGTCTCCGTGACGTTGAATAACGACGCCATCAGGTTGTACGGCCAGCGGCTGACCGAGTGGCGCCGCACCATTGAGTCGTTCTGCGCCCGCCACGGGATGGGCTACGTCCCAATCGATACGGCCACGCCGTTGGAAACCCTGGTCTTCGACACCCTCCGCCGCCGAGGAGTCGTGCGGTGAGCCTTCTCACCCCGGTTGCACTGGCGTTGGGCGTCAGCCTGCCCATCGTGGTGATCTTCTACCTGCTGAAGGTCCGACGCCACGACGAAGAGGTGTCGTCCACGTTCCTGTGGAACGACCTGATTCGCGATCTTGCCGCGCACGAACCGCTCCAACGTCTCAAGTGGAGCCTGCTCCTGCTGCTCCAACTGCTGGGCCTGGCATTGATCACTTTCGCAGTTGCGCGGCCGTTTTCGGCGCAAGTGGGCCAGAAGCCGGTTCAGGCTGTCCTGCTGCTGGATGGATCGGCGAGCATGCAGGCCAAGGACGTCCAACCGTCGCGCTTCGCCAAGGCGGTGGATGCCGCGCGCAGCACCCTCAACAGCCTCCCCGATAACTCGCTGGCTACCGCCATCCTCGTCGCTGCTCATCCGCAAGTGCTGGTTGCCGCGACTGCCGACCGGCAACAGGTGGACCGTGCGCTCGCCAACGCCCAGCCGTCTGGCGCCGCCGCCGACATGCGTGAGGCGCTGCTGCTGGCACGCTCACTTGGAGGTGATCCCGCGAACAGGCGCATCTACCTGTTCACCGATGGCGCATTCAACCTGCCACCAGATTTGCCTGACGACCTTGGCTCAGTCCAGGTTGTCCAGGTCGGCGACCCGAACACCGCCAATGTGGCGGTGACCACCCTGTCGAGCCGCCCTGATCCGCAGGACAACCGCAAACAGCAGCTGTTCGCGCGCGTCCAGAACTTTGCTGATTTTGCCCAGCAAGCCGTTGTCAGCATCTCGGTTGACGGGCAGAACGTCGAGGACCGCAACGTTGACCTGACGGCCAACGGCGAAAGCGATCAAATCTTCGACCAGTTGCCCGCCGGCGCGCGCTACGCCAGCGTTTCGGTCAACACGCTGAACGGACAGGATGGACTGGCGTTAGACGATACTGCCTTCGCGGTCCTGGAGCAGCGCAAGCCTGCCCAGGTGCTGCTCGTAAGCGGGGGCAACCAGTTCCTGGAAAAGGTGCTAACGCTGCTGCCAAACGTGGATCTGTATCGCATTGCGTCGCAACGCTATCTGGCGGTCGAGGCGGATCGCTTCGACATCATCGTCTTCGATGGCTACCTGCCACCGCTTCTGCCGCGCGGCAACCTGCTGGTAGTGAACCCACCGGATCGCGGTCCTTACCCGACCACCGGGTCTGTGAGCCGGCCGAAAGTCACCAGCTGGGACCACGAGGACCCGATCCTGAGCTTCGTCGACCTGCGCGACCTGAACATCACGCGTGCGGCCAAGCTCGACGTGCCGCGCTGGGGCAAGCCGCTGATCACGGCGGGTGATGGCACACCGTTGATGGTGGCCGGCCAGGACGGTGACCGCCGCGTGGCGATTCTCCCGTTCGATTTGCAGCAATCCAACCTGTGGACGATGTCCGCGTTCCCTATCCTGATGTCGAACATCGTCAACTACCTGTCGCCGCCGGGTGTGGTGCAGGCGCCCGGGATTCAGACTGGCTCGCCCGAGTCGCTGGCGCCGCTGCCACAGGTGCAGAGCGTGCGGGTGACGTCGCCATCGGATCAGATCACCGAGTTCCGTACCGGCCAGGGGCCGATTAGCTATGCGGCCACGGATACGCCCGGGCTGTACCGCGTCCAGCAGATTGTTCAGCAAGGGCAGCAAACGGTGGACGATGACCTGTTCGCCGCGAACCTCTCGAACCCGGACGAAAGCGACCTCCGCCCGCGGCTTACGGGGCTCAATAATCCAGGCCCAGTTGAAGCAGGCGTTGCCGTGCTGCAAAAAGAATTCTGGGGCCTGCTGGCAGCCCTGGTCCTGCCACTGCTCCTGTTCGAGTGGTTCTGGTTCCACCGCCGAACCTAGCTCTCACTCTCCGCAGTTGACATCACCCCCCCTTTTTGCAGGGGCATCA
>JAFAZN010000006.1 GCA_019239775.1 Chloroflexota bacterium | reverse complement strand
TCCAATGGTGCCGCCATGTGGTTTTCAGGTCGCTCTCCAACGGACCTCGTCTCATCACGGCACCCTGACAATTGCGACGGCCCTTTCTCGCAGGCATCGGAGTGAATACTCATGTTGATGCGACTCATGGGACTTGCCGGGGTCTTGATTCTTACAGCGATGCAGCCCGGTGCTAGCGCTGCATACGACATTGCAGATCCAAATCTTTCGGCGGATCAAACACGCACTGTTTTCGTCAATGCGGGCTATCAAGTGGACCAACTGGAAGTGTGGGACTCGCTGACTCCACCCGTTATCACATTCCAGGTCCACGATGTTGCGCGCAATCACGTGGTGCACGTGGAGGTGTATCCGGATGTCCGGCGGGCGCAGCAAGGTAGCGAGCGCATGGTCGAGGGATATTCCGCCAGTACTTGGATCGACAACCTCGCGTTGTTCGAGGCAAACGCGGTTGACTACCGGCAGGTGCAAATGGCGGCGTTAGCGCGCAGCCTGGGCATGCTGCAGCCTGATCTGTCGGAGGCGAGCTTGCCGCCCAAGCGAGTCGACGCCGAATATACCAGCCTGCTTCTGGACCTGCTAGAAGGCAATCCCGATTAGCTTTGAGCCACTGCGCTTGCGCCGGTTTCGCGCTCCAGCCGCCGCGTGGGTTCGGACTAGAGGTTTCAGCGCGCTTTCAGGCAGGCGGCTGCTGGCCACCGCGCTTTTTCAGTTCACAAGCCCTATGTTGAGGGCGTTTTCAAGAAGGAGTACGGATGACTACCACGACCTTGCAGCGCGTCCGAGCGCTTGCGCCCGCGATTGGCCAGCGGAGTGACGAAATCGAACGATGCCGCAGACTGCCACTCGATCTGGTCGCAGATCTGAAAGCAGCCGGGTGCTTCCGCATGCACGTTCCAACCGCCTACGGCGGGGACGACTTGTCGCTGCGACAGGCGCTCGAGGTCATCGAGGAGCTCGCGCGCGCTGATGGCTCCACCGGTTGGACGACATCCATCGGTTGCGAGACGCCGATCCTGTTCGGCCTACTGCCCGAGGCGAGCTTTGCTGCCATCTATTCCCAGGGTCCGGACGTCATCGGTGCTGGTTCCCTGGCTCCGAAAGGCCACGCCGTGACAGTCCAGGGCGGATACTGCGTGTCGGGTCAGTGGCCATTCGCCAGCGGCTGCCAACACGCGGAGTGGTTTGTGGCCAACGCGGTTGTAATGGACGCCGGCGAGCCGCGCATGTTGCCGAACGGTCTACCGGACATGCGCTTCGCCATCTTTCCTGCCGAGCAGGTGGAGATTATCGATACCTGGCAGGTCGCAGGTCTGCAGGGGACCGGTAGTCACGACCTTCGACTGCGTGACGCATTCTGTCCGGAAGAACGCACATTCAGCCTGTTCGACAGCAAGTCTGCGCTGAAGGCCGTTACCTTCGCGATCCCGACGTTGTCCGAGCTATCGCTTCACACCGCGGCAGTCGCGGTCGGCATCGGTCAGGGCGCACTCGACGATCTGGCGGACCTGGTCAGCGGCGCCAAACGACGCGTGTTCGCCGCACACCGATTGGCCGAGTCGGCTGTGTTCCAGGACCTGTTCGGAGAGGCGGACGCCTCCCTGCGCGCCGCGCGGGCGCTCCTGCACAGTGACGCCGATTTCGCATGGGCCAAGGCGGAACGCGGCGAGCCGTTCTCGCTACTGGAGCGAGCCCGCATTCGGGCGACGGCCACGCGTGTGACTGGCCTGGCGGCGCAGGTCGTGGATGCCGCCTACACGGCAGGTGGCGGTACATCGGTGTACACAAGCTCGCCTCTTCAGCGCCGACTCCGAGACATCCACGCCCTGACGCAGCACATCGGCGTCAGTCGCGATGCCTTCGCTCACGTGGGGGCACTGCTGGCGGGCGAGGAGCTCGATCCGCGACTCCCCCTGTAGGGCACTGGAGTACAAATGAACGTTCCCATGCTCTCAGGCGCGCAGGCGTTCGACCTCTTCACGGCCGAGCTTGGGGGACGCCCGCTCCTCCAGCCGTGTGCGATTTCTCGGCATGTGCACCAGAAGGTCTGCCATGCTGCGACACTCGGTCGGGTCCGCAGTCAGTCCATTGCGCTGGGTCAACGGAAAAAACGACGCGGACCCGTCCCCAAATGGCCGCGACTGGAGGGCAGTCGGATTGGTGCCGAACGTCGAGGACGTGGGAGGCGCCGACCGACATGCGCCTCTCCAAGCGACTGCTCGCTGCCGCGTGGTCCCGTTCAACAAGCCTGGCGCTGGTCTATCGGGACCGCGTGGTGCAGCTGCCGACACTCGCATGAGCGTGCTGACGTATCTGAGGCAGTGGACCTTTTCAGCCGATGCAGGGATTTGAAGAGCTTGTCCTGAACCGACCTGGTTGTGCGGTGCACGCCTGGGTCAGCGCGGACATTGATGCCAAACCATTACTCGTAATGCTCCACGGGGCAGGCCTCGATCACGCGATGTTCCAGCCTCAGCTTCGCGACCTCCAGGCCGTCTGCCGAATGGCGCTGATGGACCTGCGCGGCCATGGCGCCTCGCGTTCGCTGCAGGGTCCATTCACGATTGATGATGTTATGGGGGACGTGCTGCAGCTCATCGACCAGCTGGATGTGCGACGCGCGGTGCTGCTGGGTCACTCGATGTCCGGCCTGATCGCGCAGGAATTCATATTCCGCATGCCTGATCGGTGCTCAGCGCTGGTTTCAGCCGACAGCGTGTGCTCAACGCTTCCGCGGTCATCGGCTCAACACCTCATGGTGCGGCTGTTTCCCGGATTGCTGCGGGCAACGCCCGAGCGCGTGCTAAGGTCAGGACTCATCGGACTGAGCAAACGACCGGAGGTGCGCCGCTACATCTCCACCTCCATCGGCCGCCTGTCCAAGCAGGAACTCAGCGAAATCATGATCGCCGCGGTCCGGGGGTTTCATCCGGAGCCGGCGTATCGCCTTCCGTGCCCGCTGCTGATCGTGCGCGGCGAGCACCAGGACGGGCGACGCCGCCGATTATGCGAGTGGGCTGCGCGCGACAACGCCGACTACGTCATCATTCCCGATGCTGGCCACCTGTCGAACATGGACAATCCGCGCGCTTTCAACAAGCGAGTGCTGGAGTATGTCGAACACGTCGCTCGTTGATCCGCCGCCAGCAGATGCGCCCAACGTCCTTCCGCGGCCGTCGGTTGGCGCGCGTGCGTCATACGGTGGATCGCTGGAGCCTGATGAACGGCGGCAAGGCGTTGGGGACCAACAGAAGCCCGCCCTACCCGCGGCGGACCGGAGCGGCTTGGATGACGCTCATTCCCTGAGTGCACCTGGAGGTCCACTCCATGACCGCTGATCCGCGCGAAGCCATCGCCCTGTTCCGCTACGCGGTGATCTCGGCCGCGACGAACCCGCGGCTTACTCCAGCTGAACGTGGCCAGCTGGTGCGCGAGCTGGCCACGCAAGCACATGAACATCCAGATGGGGGCCAGTGGACCTATTCGCGCGTGACGCTCGATCGCTGGATCCGCGCCTACCGCGAACACGGTCTGGACGGACTGCGTCCGCCACCGCGCGCCGATCTCGGCACGGTGCGTCGCCATCCGGAGTTGCTGGAGGACGCCTGCCAACTGCGACTGGAGCTGCCCGCGCGCTCCGCCGCGCAGATCGCGTCGATTCTGAAAGCGCGGCATGGCATCTTTGTGCCGGAGCGCACCATCCGTGAGCATCTGCATCGACGTGGTCTGCACCGTGCCGCACTCGCCGGCCAACCGGCAACGGCGTGGAACGACTGGCCGCCATCACGGGTTTCCAGAACTGTACCGTCGGTAAGACCGAACAGGATGGTGTCCGGATCCCGCGGATCAATGACCACGGAGCGTGGAGCCGGACGCAAGCCATCCGAGGGAACACCGCTGCCGAGCATCTTGCGCCAGGTTCGGCCCTGATCGTCGCTGCGATAGACGAAGGCCTTTGTGCCCTGGTCGCGCGTGAACCAGAAGGGTGGCGGCACTTCGGCACCGGCTGCAAACAACGTGTCGGGCCGATCGGGATGCACGACCGGCGGCGACATGTAGCCGCCACCGGTGAAGCCCGCATCAATGCCCGCGTCAGACTTCACGAACCGGTCGCCCAGGTTCTCACTGCGATACACGCCAGCCCCGGAGGTGGCGATAACGACGTCTGGCTTCCCAGGAAGCGTGGTCACCGCGTGTGAATCGAATGCGACGCCCTGCTTGAGTGTTTCCCAGTGCGCACCGCCGTCCAGGGAACGCACAATCCAGCCCTCTTCTACCGCGCCGAAGACCTTTTGCGGATCCTCCGGTGAGACATGCAGGTACTTGATGTGGGCTATGTGTGGCGCCCTGGGAAAGGTCCAGAACAGGGATTCCTCCATGTCCTGGAAGCTGCGGCAGTTGGTCCACGTCTTGCCGCGATCCGTGCTCTTGAAGACAGCCGGTGGCTGAGTACCCACGTACAGCTCGCCGGTGGTGGGGTGCTGGGCCATGCTCCACACTTCCAGGTGGGTGATGCCTTTGTTGGAAGCGTTCCAGGTCTGACCGCCGTCCTCACTGAGATACACGCCCTCGTCGCGGGTACCAGCGTAGAGCCGCTGGGAATCGTTGGCGTCCACCAGGATGGAGACGACCGTCTGGCCCTGGAGCCCGCTGGATTCCAGAGCGTAGGTGTCGCCGTCACCCGGGGTGGCGCGGAACAAACCTACATTGGTGCCGATGTACAGAACGCGGTCTCTCTCAGTTGCTGCAGGCATGCCATTCTCCTTCTGTAAGGACACACTGGTCACAGTTCCGTTTGTCCGCGGCGTCGAGGCGCCCGTGTGGGTATCGATAGTGACGAAAAGAGGTCCGTCGCGGCGCGTATCGACGAGATCGATTGCATCGTTGACGTCATTCAGCCCAATCCGATGCGTGAACAGCCCCGAAACATCCATGCGCCCGGCAGCCAACAGGTCCACTAATTCCAGCGCATCACGGCGCATGTACCCGTTGGTACCTTTGATCTCATAGTTGCCGACCATGATGCGTCCGTACGGAATATTCAGCGGCGCGTAATTGCCACCGACTAACGCGACGCGACCGCCTTTGTGCAAACCATAGATGGCCTGGGTGGTCACGCTGGCTCCGCTGGGCATCAGGTCCACCAGGCAGTCTGCGCCCTCGCCACGCGTGAGTGCCCGAATTTGCTGGGTCAAATCGTCACCGCGCTCCCAGTCGGACGAGAGATCCTCCAGTGCGATGGTGTCCACTAGTCCCGGCTCCAGCGCCGCGACGCGCTGCAGGTTGGCGCGGGTGCGCCCGATCGCGATCACCCGAGCGAAGCCGAACAGTGGCGCACATCTGATGACCGATGCGCCAGTGGCGCCGGTCGCGGCGGCAATGACCAGGGTCTCTCCCTGGCGCGGTTCTACCTTTCGGAGTGCGCGCAAGGCGATCGCAAGTGAATGGACGCGTGCGCCGACGTCGAATGGGACTTCGTCGGGTAGGCGGTCGAGGGACCACTCGGCGACGCGCATGTACTCAGCCAGGCCGCCGTTGTGGTAGCGCTCGTACAGCGGCATGGCCGCATTGGTGTACACCGCGTGACCGATAACGCCGAGCGTTGAACACAGCGTCTCGCGATCGGAACGGCAGTAGCGGCAGTCGCGGCAAGTGAGGGTCGGGTGGAGCCGGACGCGGTCTCCGACGCGCCAGCGGGTTGCGTTCGGCGCGACCTCCGCAACTTCGCCCGCCGCCTCGTGGCCGAGCACTCCTGGCAAGAGCTGGGTCCGACCGCTGCGCCAGAGCGAGAGCAGGCCGTGCGTCATGCCCGCAGCGTGCACCCTTACCAGCACCTCGCCATCTGCAAGTGTGGGAATGTCGATGTGCTCGAGCCGAAAGCGGTCCTCGCCCGGGTGGGCTCGGGCTGCCAGCATCGTGCCTTGCATGACGGTCTCCTCTGCTCCCAATCCTTTCAGGTCGCAACGCTCTCGGCAACTTGCTGGGCCGCTGCCTGGTGCGGTGAGCTCTGGTGGGTACTGTCGAGCTGGCGCCGCAGCTCGAGAGCGATGGCTGACTCTTGCCCGGGCGTGAAGGCGCCTGCCACGTAGCGATCCGGTCGGACAAGGATGAAGCGATTACCGTGGGGCCACAAGTCGCGCACCAGCACATCCTCGGCGTCTACGGCGGCCGTGACACCTGGCTGCGGGCGCGGCCAGTGCTCGCACGCGTGAATCGCTAGCCGGCGGGCGCCAATATCGGCCCAGACAGGGTCGCCAAGCGTCGCAAAGGGATCGCGCTTCCCGTCTGAGAGGGCGAGCACCGCCCAACCATGACCAAGGGCATCGTCGAGCAGATGGGCGCGGCCATCCAGCAGGAGAACTTTGGGCTGCGGCAGCATCTTGCCAGCCAGCTCCGGATCGTTTCCGATCAGGAGGCCCGCGCGATAGCGCGGTGCCGGTTTGTAGCGCATCTCATCGACGTAGCGTCGAATGGGGCCCCATTGACCAACACTCCTGAAAAAAGCGTCACGCACCACCGCCCTCGACTGCGATCGGGTCATCACGATCTTCCCGAGTTTGACCGACATCTGGATCATCGCTTCGGCGTGCGCGCGGCGTTCGAGCTGGTACGTATCGAGCAGCCCAGGACCTGCGACGCCATCCAGTACCTGAGCAAGCTTCCAGCTCAGGTTGTGCGCGTCGCGTAAGCCGGAGTTCAGCCCCTGCCCGGCGAACGGCGGCATCATGTGGGCAGCATCGCCGGCAATGAACACACGGTCATCGCGCCAGCGTTCCGCGACCAGCGCATGAAAGGTGTACACCTTGACCCGAACGATGTCGTCGGGCTCCAGATGCCGATACGGCGCGAGCAATTGACGGAGTGAGTGGAGCGAGAGCATCGCGTCGGGTGCTTCGCCCGGCAGCAACAGGAATTCGTAACGGCACCGACCGTCGCGGCCCGGAATGATGACGTGCGGTCGTCTCGGATCCCCGTGGTGCATGGCGAAGCGCACGTTGTGCGGGTCGTTGCGAGTGTCGAGCACGATCCAGGGCTCTTGCGCGGACGAGCCGAGCATGCGCACACCCATGAGTTTTCTGACCGTGCTCCGTCCACCGTCGCACCCGACTACGTAGGCCGCCGTGACTGTTTCGCCAGTGGTGAACGTAACTCTGACGGCCTCAGCGTCGTGCGACAACTCCGCGACTTCGGTTTCAAAGCGGAGCGACACGTTCGGGAAACGCTCCAGGCCCGCGGCGAGCGCACGCTCGAACTCCGGCTGATCCAGCTCGCTCTTGATGGGATGGCCATAGCGTGGCGGGGCAGGCCCGCGGGCGGCGCCAAGCAGCGCTCCGCCGATCCCGAAATAACGCGTTCCAGTGCCCGGCAGCAGGACGCGCAGCATGTCCTCATACAGATCAATGGACTGCAGCAACCGGAGGGATTCTTCGTCGATGCTGACGGCTTTTGGCTCATCCGTTGTGGTGGGGTTGCGCTCCACAACCAGGACCGAAACACCCGCCTGGCCGAGGACATTGGCAACCGTCAGGCCTGTCGGCCCGGCGCCAACGACCAGCACATCCCACTCAGACATCCGGCGCGGCGACCTCCACGTGAAGCCGCAGTAAGTCGGCAACGGTCGCCGGATCGCGCCGACCCCAGCCGCACTCTGTTGCCACACCGAAGTTGTCAACGTAGATGCGTGCTGCCGTTATCCGTCGCGCAGCGCCCTCCGCACCGTCTGCCAGGTGCAGCAGCCCCAGATAGAGCTTCGTGTCCGGTGACAGGCGCAAATCGGCGAGCGCGGCGAAGTAGTCAGAATCATCGCGGTCGCGCGGAACTGGCATGTGCAACCACGTGAGGGGCCGCTGCAGGCGGTCCCGGATGCCGTTGGCGACCGTCACAAGCGTGCGCGTATCACGCGGCTGCATCGCGTGCTGATGCCCGAAATCGCCGTAGCAAAGGTGATACCCGAGCTCGACGTCCGACGGCACTCGGTTCCCGGAGCGCGCCAGCGCATCGAGTGTGGCGGCCCTCCGGTCTTGCATGCTGGGATCGTCACCCATACGTTCGAAGCCGAGCATCTCGGAGGCGACATCCCATTGCATGGCGAGCTGGTTGTGCGGAATCGCGGCACAGATCTCCTCCACCTCCTCCAGCATTCGCAGGAAGTAGGCGGGTCGCACTGCCGGTTGATCCTTCTCGG
>JAFAZN010000497.1 GCA_019239775.1 Chloroflexota bacterium | reverse complement strand
GAAGAATCCGCCGTTTTCGTCATACGTCATGAACAGCACCGACTGCCCCCAGACGTTCGGGTTCGACGTCAGCGCGTTGAGTACCTGTTCAGTAGCGTACTGGCCCCAATCTGGTGGCGATGGCGGGTGCTCGGTCCAGGCAAGTGGTGCCAGCACCCAGGACACCTGCGGTAGCAAGCCACTCGCACACTCGGCCTGAAAGTCAGCCGGAAATGTCGGCGTGAAAGCCCTGGCGGCAAGCTGGGGATTGGTCTGGTACTGCTTGAAATACGTCAGCACGTTATCGCCCGCATTGCCGTCACTGGTGCTGTAGATCTTCCACGAGATCCCGCGCGCTTGAAGCTGTTCGGGCATGGTCGTCCACGTGAAAGTTCCGGTCGCCTGCGCGCGAGTCGACGAGAGCGTCTCGACCAACGGCCCACCGTTCTTTCCGTCAGGATCGATGCTGGCGCTCATGCTGTAGAGGCGATTCGGATCCGTCGGTCCCAGCACCGAACAGTGATACCCGTCGCAGATGGTGAAGGCATCAGCGAGCGCGTAGTAATACGCCAGGTCACTTCGCGTGTAATAACCCATCGTGAGCGGGCCATTGGCCGCGCCGTCTTGCGCCATATGAACGCGGACAAGGCTGTCCATGGCGCCGTTGTTCCAGCTCTGATGCTGCGGCGGCCAGGAATGCGTGATGTCGTTGGTGCATTCTGCGTTTGACGTCCGCGTGTTGAGATGAAACGGGAGCAAATATCCGTTTGGGTTCGTACCTGGTGGATAGCCGGGCTGATTGAAAACGGTCAGGCCGTTCGATTGTCGCGAGGCATGTGGATCCGAAAATCCGCGTACGCCGCGATACCTGCCAAAGTAGTTGTCGAACGAGCGGTTCTCCTGAATAAAAATAACGACATGCTGGATGTCAGAAAGAGAACCGCAGGTGGCGGAGGTGGCCATAGCGCGCTGGAGTCCAGGCGTCAGTCCATCCCCCCAGAACGCCGAGGCCGACAGCCCCGCCAAGCTGCAAGAAACGTCGCCGATTGAAGCCTGTGGCTGAGATCATCGATACACCCCGCGAGCGCGTGCAGGTGCAAGTGGCGGGCCGTGTCTCGCCGAAGAAGGACGCCGGGTGGCAAGCGGCCTGGACTGTTTACATACCGTTCTCGGGCTGTTCATCGAAGTGTCCTGGCTCTGAGCACTCCCGCCGAGAGAGCGAGACCGACAATTCGGCAGGCGACCGGGAGCCGCGTAGCTCGAGCGCGCGAATTCAGCCATCATGTTGCATCGTCAGCGGGCATGTTCACATTGATGGCAGGCAGCTTCGGTATGGCCGCGGCAAGCCGTCGCTGCCGGCAGTGTCCAACCCGTCAATGCGGCATCCAACGAACCAGTGAACACCGGACTTGAGTGATGCCGTCATCACACGTACCACGGTGCCACCAATCGGAAGCGGGTATCGACCTTCACACAGCGGCAAATCCACTCGCACCCGATCGCCCGCGTGCAGCTCCTGCGGCGTTTCCAGCAACATGCCGGAGATGCTGACATTCCGAACGCTTGCAGTGGTCTCGCGAACCCACATCCGGCCGGATAACACAGCACGTGCGTCACGAGCGACACCGAGATGCGCTCGGCTCGGCGCAGCTCGAGCCGCCGCCAGGCATCGAGCGGACGCAAGATTACCCGCCTCAGCGGTGCGCTGTCCGGATCTGGCAAAGGTCGGTCGGATACTTGAAATGAGCGTAGAAGGCGCCGCGAGCGTCGCGCGTGAGCGCGATCAGCCGTATCCCGAGTTCGAGGCCAGGCTCGGCGCCCGCGTGCTCCTCGACGATCAGACGCCCCGCAGCGCGATCGGCATGCCTGAGAGTGACGTTGCTTGCTAATGGTTCGACGGTGCGTGAGGTGGGATCAGGCCAGAGCAGGAGGTTTGAACCAGGTCGCAGCTCAGGTCCGTCGTCGCTGGAGGATGAACACACGAGTTCGCCGGAGGACATACTGCGTGGATGTTGCGGATATGCGATTGTTGGGCGCCATGCCACTTGGCTAACGCACGCACGAACATCGTCCAGATATTCGCCGAGTGCGTCTAAGCAGTCACGGTCGAGGAGCGCTGCCCGAGGTGTGCTCCGGAGCAGCTGCGATGCCGAGACGCACCGCAGGACCGAGCCCGCGCCAGGGCTCGGGTAGGTTCCCGAAAAAGAATGCGAACGTATCGAGTAGCTTGCTGAGTGGTCGTTCAACCCACGACAGCGCTGGTTGCGGTCCGCGTGGCACCGTCACCAGCCCAAGCTGGAGGTGACGCCACACGATGCGCGCTTCCAGGTGCGTGTCTTCCTCGAGCGGCCGCTCCCGGTAGCCCTCGAGGGATGAACGGCACCGCGGCACAGGGCATGACCGCGAGATCATCAACCTGGGCGCCCCACGCGGCACTGCCCCAGTCCATCAGAGCGACGTATCGCAACGGACTCGGCTGCACCATGACGTTGGAAGCTTGTGTGTCGCCGTGCACGAACCGGCGCCGCGCGGGTGCAACCGCAAACGGTGCCAATCGCGCCAACCAGGCAAGCAGCCAGCGAGCCTCGGTGTTTGTGAACCAACCCTCGGCTGCATAGGCTCCCACCCTTTCGCGTGGGTCCGCGAGCGGTCCGGGTGGCGGCAGCGCGGCGTTGGAGTCATCCGGTTCGATCGAACGCGTCCGATGCAGCTCGCGTCCAGGCTCACGCCAGATGTCGGCGACCGCGGCGGGTGGAAGCGCCAATGATTCCAGTGTCTGACCGTTGACGCGACGGTACACTGCAAATGGGGCTGGAATAACTTCATACGATTGATCGATTTCGACCAGCTCAGGCGCTTTGACTCCCGCCTTCAGGACTGCAGGTATGGCAATGCGTTCTCGGTGCAAGGCGGCAAAGTGCTCCGGATGATCACGCGGGACACGCAGCACGAGGTTGGACCCCAGCGCGTAGTGGGAGTTGAAGATGCCGGTTTCGCGGAGCAGCTGGAATGGCCCGCCCGTCGCTACATGGTGTCTGCGTGCCAATTCCACTAGCGCAGTATCCGAAACAGGAACGTGCGGGGGCAGCTTCACCTGGACTTGATGCTATCGTGAGCGAGCCACGCACGCCATGTGACGGTGTGTCTGGCCCCAGTACGGCATCGTACCTGTATGCGGCTCGAACGCAGACCGACGCGGAATTTCGCGCGTCGTGTGCACCATGAAGCCTATCGTGACGTCGTCGAGCGACAGTTCGGCGCGTGGGACCTGGCTGCACAGGACGCGTACTTTCGTGCCGGTTGGGACGCTGCGCCTCATGAGATTATCGAACTCGATGGCGTGCCAGTCGGCTACGTTTGCGTGGAGGACCGTCCGGGTCTCGTTCACGTGCGCGAGCTGGTAGTGCTGCCCGAGTTCCAGAACCGCGGCATCGGCACGGCGATCTTGCAACAAGTACTCGCGTACGCGGCAGGGCGCGGCCTCCCGGTGCAGCTGGGAACGCTGCACGCGAACCGTGCGGCGGCCCTGGACCGTCGAGCAGGTTTTCGCGAAATCGGACGCACCCAGACGCACATTCTGTTCGAGTGGAGGTCTCCTTCCAGTCCAGGCTGAGTGTGACTCACGCGTGGCCCTGGTATGGTCCATGCGTGGACGATGAGCTCGCGTGGTTGAATGCAGTCCGACTCTCTTCGGGATGGGGCGTTTCGCGGAGTCCCGCTCCTCCTGAAGGATTATTGGTGCCACACCGCTGGCGATCCCTACTATGCCGGGACGCGCTTTCTTCGAGAACTCAATTGGCGCGAAGACCGCGATACGTTTCTCGCGGCCAAACTCCGCGCCGCCCGATTCGTGTTTATCGGC
>JAFAZN010000492.1 GCA_019239775.1 Chloroflexota bacterium | reverse complement strand
GCGATCCCGCTCACTGAGGGTGAAGTGCGGGACAGCCAGTTTGTCGCTGGTTGCGGGCGGCATACCCGGTCGCGAGGTTTGCTCAATCGTGGAGATCATTGGCCGGTTCCCTGCAGTATGTGGTCGATCCCAGAGCGTGGGACGGATCGCCCACATCGTGGCATTCTCTGGCCAGCCTCGTCTAGCCTGAGTCGGCGCTCTCCTGCCAGAAACTACCCTATCTCCGAGCGGGAGGACGTCACCACTCAGCCGTGGAAGCTTCACGAAGTGCTTAGGTTATGACAATCTGGAACCTCATTTCTGCTGACACTCCTGCGAAGACCTGCTGCGACGCGATGGCGCTCATAGTCGTAGGCGCACCAGGCTGGCTGGCGTGGCGCCCTCAGCGCCGATGCGCGAATAAACGCCTGCCGCTCATCATGAGCAATGTCGGCGGACTGTCCGCCGCAGCCGCAGTCGTTCCCCATAGCACTAGCGGCGCGAACTCGTGCGGCGCAGCTCGTCGACTCCATACGTGACCAACACCTCGTTCCAGTCTTTTCGTGGTGGACGCCAGCGTTCGACCGTGCACCCGTAACTCGTGAATTCCGCACGGCGCAGGTGTATTCCCGCGCGCTCCCTGCCCCGCCGAGTCCCGATCCGGCCAAGAAGGTCGCCGTGGTTCTGACGAACGTCTACGGTGCGGAAATCACCGACACGCTACCTCCTTTCGAGATCCTGGCGAGATCGGGCATCTTCAATGTATACGGTCGCTCCCGAGCGGGCGGCGATCCCGCTCGCTCCCGGTGCGGTCATGGATCCAGCAGCCTGGACTTCGTGCCGCATTTCTCGTTTTGCCGATTACGACGCGGCGATTGGCCGCTCCCCGGACCACATCGTCGTGCCCAATGTCCCGGGTTATACGCCGGAGCGTGACGCAGTGATTCTGGATTGGATCCGCGGCCACACCGGACCGACGACCACACTGCTCGGGATCTGCGACGGGACCATGATCGTAGCCGATACCGGACTGGCCACTGGTCACTTCGCAACGAGCAATCCGGCTGACTTCGACTACGTCGAGACGCACGCCCCGAGTGCCACGTGGCTGCCTGACCTGCGCTATGTCGACGACGGCTCGATCGTCACCTCGAGCGCGGTCGCCTCGGGAATTGATGCGACCTTGCTACGTAGTCGATCGATTCGCCGGACGCGCCACGGCGTTGGATGTCGCAAGCCAGCTCGGATACACGCATACTGGCGCCCTTGACGATCCGCGCTTCGATCCGCCCGGCAATCTGCGACCGGCGATGGCGCTCTTCACCGGGTTCGAGGTGCGTCACCAAACGGGAGTGCTGCTGTACGACGGCGTGAGCGAGTTCGGGCTCGCTGGGCTGCTCGATTTCGAACTCGGCTCCACGTCGGCCAGGGCATTCGTTATGGCCCCCGAGCGAACGATCGTCCGTGGAGCGAGTGGATTCCTGTTCGTACCACGCTTCACCTTCGCCACGGTTCTAGCGCTGGATCGCGTTCTGCTGTCAGCCGGGGGAGATGCCGCCTCCAGACACCGGGTGCTAACGGCGTGGTCAGCCGGCCGGAACCACCCAGCGATAGATGACATTTACCAGCACCTTGGAAACGGCGAGAGCGCCTATGACGCCACATTGCGGGACATCGCGCGTACGCGCGATGGCGCCGTAGCGCAGACCATTGCGAGTTCCTTGTTTTATCCGGCCGATGCCGCACTGTTCACAGACGCTGCATGGCCTGTTGGCGACTCGCCGTCGGCCTCAACCTCGGAATCGGTCGCCCCAAGTTCGCATGCGAAGAATAGTGCCACGAGCGGGCTTTGCGACCAGTCGAGCAGGCGCGGTGGGTAAGCCGTGGTGCTGGGCAAACGTCGTCCAGCCCCACTCGTCAAATGCGTACTGCAGGCCGGCCGCTGCCGCCTCCTGGCGAAATCGGGCCATCAGCGCGCGCTCGTTGTCACGATGCTCTGGCTTCCTGAAGACAGATGCCTGGATCTGCCAGGTCCTATCTCGGTGCCCTCGATACCAGACTTCGCGACCGTCGGCCGTGACGGGAGCGAGGATCCCCACGAGCTCGTTCAGACCTGTGAAGGTGAGTGAGGCGGAAGACGGGGCGGCTGACCCACCCGCGTCGGCAGCATCGGTCACGGTAGCAGGTTATAAACCGGCTCTGCGCGAGAGAGAAGGTAAGGTTGCGGCGGCTACCCGGGTTCTCAGCCTTGCTCCTGGTGGTCTGGGCGTGGCTCGTCGGCGAAGGGCTGGCGTAGTCCTTGAGATTGCTCCTCAGGTAGCGGCCAGATCGCGCATGCAGCATGCGGCTGTGCCGTACTGATGCACTGTCGCCTTGGTCGGCCGCGCGAGGCCCGCGGGCTATAGCTCCCCGTCAGAGTCGCGAGACTGATCGGGAGATCGGCCCCGCGACGGTCCTAGCGACGCCGATGAGAGAATCGTGATTGACGCAGAGCGACCCGTGGAAGCCTGTTGAAGCCGTCCACGGGCCGCCTGCCAGGAAGGAGCGCCTGCCAATGCGCGGCGTTGCCCACGCTGTTTACCAGCTACGCGTTCATGCGCCGCGTCGTGACATTGTGGGCAGAGACCGTTTTCGCGGGCTGCGAGCCCGTCCCGGCCAGCGATTTTGAGTTCAAAATCACAGCCGAAACGGGCCGAAATCGCTAGATGTCGTAGTAGAGATGAAACTCAGACGCTTTGGTGAGGCTCGTGAGCCACAAGATGTTGTATTTGTGCACTTTGCCGAATACAACATATAGTGGTGAGCGGCGCGAGTTGAGCGAGTTTCGCGAGAGCTGGGAGCCGGCATTGTGGGTGACATTGTGGGCAGAAACGCAGGGAGAAACGCAGATAACCCTTGGTCGCACGAGCGCACTAACTCCAGCCGGCCACAAACGAAAGCGTGCGACTACGTCGGCCGGAACTGCACGCTCGCCTTTAGGGCGGTGGAGTTTGATTCGTCGCCAGCGCAACCACGGCTTCGGCCACTTTGCGGTACAGTACGAGGCCCGTCAGCGTCGGATTGACCGAACCCGCGGTGACAAAGAGAGACTGGTCCGCGCAAAAGGCGTTCGCGACATTGTGGAATCTTCCATTTGTGTCAGTCACCGACCGTGTCGGATCGATCCCGATCTACAGGGTGCCCGCTTCGTGATATGTGGTTCCGAGACCGTCCCGATCCTGGCTGGTAATCTGGAAATTACCGGCTGCATCATTGCCAAGCTTCGATACAAGTGCAAGTATTGCCATGTCCATCACATCAGCCAACTGATTCTCAGCCGAACTTGCAGTCAATTGTACGTATGCGCGGGGAACTCGAACTCATCCTGCTCGAACGGGCTGAGATTGATCCAGCGCCCGGTCGCATTTGGCACGCTCGTACTTGTGTCGCCCTGCAGCTGGGAGACACCGCGAAATCCTAGCGAGATCCAGTTTGAGTCCTGGTTGGCGAGCACGGCGTCCAGTTGATCAACATCCGGGATGATCGAAACAGCTATGCGTCAGAATTGCCGCCGACGTCAGCCGAAGCCGTCACCTGAACGTGGAACTTGCCTTGCGGAGTGGACCGTCGTACGAGGAGAGCCCCGGTCTGCAACAGATTTGGCAATGTTCCGCCTGGATCGAGGGCTGACCGCAGCACTCGCGCGAAGATGTTGGTTCGGATGTGTCCAATGAGATTACGCCCCATCAATTCGTTTGCCGGATTGCCGGGACTCGTTGGGAATGAGCGTAGGGCCAGACGAGTAGACTCGGTCGTGCCGGCAGCCAGGATGACCGCACACCTCGACCCGACGGGCAGTGAGCGGAAAACACCGTTCACGTCTGCTTCGATTGCTACAACGCTGTTGTTGATGGTTTGCAAGCGGGTCACGTGAGTGTTCGGCACGACGAACAGGCGCCGCTGCGCGTCCGATTTAGCAGCAGCCTCCCGGACCGCATCGATTAGCACTGTGACGCTGCTGTATTTGTCGAATGCGAATAGGCCAGAGACGGGCGAGCGCCCGTCCAATTCGCACGCTGGTTCGCGACCAAGCCCGCCGCTGCGCGGGGCTGATGCGCACACTGGACCTCGTCGCGGTGGACGTGGAGGGCTGGACAGCGTGGCTGCCTGCCGATGCCGACGATCCCGAACCGGACAACACAGCGGGGTCGGTGCACCTCTTGCCTCATTTTGACCCGTTCGTCGTCGGCAGCTTTCCTCGTTCACAGCTCATCGCCCCGTCGGGCATTGAGCTCATTCGCGAGGGCCGCGCCGCGAACTTCGCGGTCCTTCTCGTGGACAGGCTTGTGAGCGGATTCTGGGAATGCAAGATCCGTAAGAGCCGGTTGGAGGTCCGGGTGGATGCGTTCGTATCGCTTACCGAAGCGCAGCAATCGGATATCGCCAGATAAGCGCAGCGCATTGGCGAGATCCTCGTAGCGAAGACTGACCTCAGCTTCGGGCACGTCGAGCCGCGGCCGCACGCGTGAGGCGCTTCGTCCAGGGCGACCTCGCGGCCGTGCTACGAGTGCCTGCCTTCCGGCTGTACTCTGCCAGTCGCATTGCCGCTTCGGTGGGGCAGGCGATGCTGCAGGCAATCATCGCCCGGCAGGTCTACGCACTGTCTGGTTCGGCGCTCAACCTTGACCTGGTGGGGCTGGTGCGATTCGCACCGCGCTGACGCTGAGCCTGTTTTAGCGGAGCCGATGTCAAGGCGTACGAGCCGCGTTGATCTTACTTTTGGCGCAAGTGGTTCCGGCGATCGCCTCCATGCTGATGCTGGCGGCGATTGCCACGGTTAATGCGTCCGCTCCAACCGGGCGATGCTGGATGACCTGCGGGTGCATCAGGAAAAGATGCGCCTCGCCCGCGACGGTCTCACGCGCCAACGACGCAGCCGCCAGTTGGCACTCTGCGGTTCACTCTCGTTGGTCGACGAACTGCCGATCCCATGTGGCCGGTGGCGGAGGGAACGGGCCGAAGAACCCGGTTATGCGTTTTAGCCGTCCTGCAGCATCGAGTTCGCCGATGTCGAATCCCTCTACCTGGGCCGTGCCATCTGCGCCCAACATGGTCCAACGGAAGCGCAACATTCCATGATGCTCATCGACGCCGCTAGCCATGTTGAAGGTGGCGCCGGGTAACCGCTGGTGAAAGCTCTCAATGTTCGTGCGGCCTTCCAAACGAGTGTTTGGGTCCTGGTAGACGCCGTCTTCAGCCCAGCACTGATCCAGCAGAGCGCGGCGCTCTGACATGTCCGGCGTCACGTAAGCCCTCAGGTAGGCCAGGACGGTTGCTTCTGCGCTTGCATTTGCGGACTCGCTCATCTCCCAACCGTACCGCTCCCGACGACGCCTCAGGCACGGAGGAGTAAGCGCGCCAGGGCGTCCGCCATCCACTCGGCATAGCGGTCGCTGGTCCACCGGCTCTCCACCACCAGCATTCGATAGACATCCGGAGCCGTGAGCGACCACAGCACGTCCGCCGCTTCGGTCTGGCTGAGGTCGGTACGCAACACGCCGCGTTGAACGAGCGCCTGGACCACGACCGCCTGGCCGGCGCGCGCTCGCGCGTCCGCGAGGCGCCGACGCTGTTCCGGGTGTGGTGTGGGGCCTGGGCT
>JAFAZN010000382.1 GCA_019239775.1 Chloroflexota bacterium | reverse complement strand
CCATCAACTGCCGAAACGGCACGTTTGGTTCGCTGTTGCCGCGAGTGGCGTAGCTCGCGATCACGCCGTCAGGCTTGATCACCTGCAGGCTGACGGGCAGGTTGCCTCCAAAGTCGACTTCGACGATGCGCTCGACGCCCCGCCCATCGGTAAGCCGCTTGATCTCCGCCACAACGTCCTGCGTGCGGTAGTTGATGACGTCGTCGGCACCAACCGTCCGAGCCTCATTCGCCTTTTCCTGAGAGGAGATCGTCCCGATCACGCGCGCACCACCCCACTTCGCGAGCTGCACCGCCGTACTTCCGACGGCGCCCGCGGCGCCCGTGACCAGGATGGTCTGTCCCGAGAGAGCCCCGTCGGCGAAAAGCGCCCGATGCGCGGTCAGTGCCGGGATACCAAGGCACGCTCCCGCGTCGAAATCCACTGCATCGGGGAGCTTCACGGCTCGCCGCGCAGGGACAACTGTGTACTCCGCCGCGGTCCCGCCGGCTCGGTTCCACGTAGCCTCGTAGACCCACACCCGTTCGCCCACGCGCTCCTTGGGGACGCCTTCTCCGACAGCATCGATGACCCCCGCGCCATCCTGGTGCGGGATCACCCGCGCAAACGCCATCGGCGCCTGGCCACCAGCCCGCCCGTACGTATCCGACGGATTGACGCCTGAGGCGTGCACCTTGACCCGTACCTCACCCGCCGCCGGCTCTGGCCGTTCCACCTGACCCACCTGCAGCACCTCGTGCGGCGCGCCCTGCCGTTCATAAAACGCGGCCCGCATCAACTCAGTCATGTGCAAAAGCGTACCCAGACCGTGGGCTGAGAAAACCTGCTAGCGTCTAGCGTTCGTTCTCCTGTGCCCCTTCTTGCAGGCCCGCTGTGGCACAACCGCGAATTCCTGAAGCTCTGGCTCGGCAGCTCCGTCTCCGTGATCGGCAGCCAGGTCACGGTCCTGGCGCTGCCGTTGACGGCCGTGCTCATCTTCGGTGCAGGCCCGGCTGAAACGGGCCTGCTCACCGCCACCACCACTGCGCCGATGGTCCTGTTCAGCCTGATCGCTGGCGCATGGATCGACCGGCTGCCACGTCGCCCGATCCGTATCGTCACCGACCTGCTGAGCGCGCTCATCATCGGCTCGGTGCCGGTGATGGCGCTCACCGGCGTGCTCCGGCTCGAGTACCTCTACGTCGTCACGTTCCTGGCGGGTACCTGCGCGGTCTGGTCGCGACTGTCGGTTTCCACCATGCTCCCTGCATTGGTCGGCAGAGAGAACCTGGTAGAGGCCAACAGCCGCATCATCGTGAGCTTTTCCGTAGCGCAGATCGCCGGTCCCTCGATCGGTGGCGTCCTGGTCCAGATCCTCTCCGCTCCCCTCGCTTTAGCCGCCGACGCAACCTCCTTCCTGGTTTCGGCGCTCTGCGTATGGCGTGTAAAGCTCGACGAACACACGACAACCGAACGCAAGACGTTGTGGCGTGAGGTCGGGGACGGCTTGCGCTGGCTCCGTGGCGAGCCGGTCCTATTCCGACTCACTGTGAGCATCGGCCTGGCGAACCTGGCCTGGTACGGCGTGCAGGCGATCATCGTGGTGTACGCCACGCGGGATCTCGGCCTCACACCCGCGATGCTGGGGGCAGCCGTGGGTCTCATCGGCCCCGCGTCACTTGCCGGGGCGCTGCTCGCGGGCACGCTGGCGCGCCGGTTCGGCCTTGGACCTGTGCTGGTTGCCTCGCTGTGCGGTGAGGCAGCAAGCCGCGTGGTGCTGCTGCTGGCCGGCGGCCCGCCGTGGCTGGCTGCCGTGACCATTGGCTTGTCTCAGCTGCTGTTCGGCTTCATCGCCCCGCTGTGGGACGTGAACGCCAGCAGCCTGCGTCAGTCCGCCACGCCGCAACCGCTGCTGGGGCGAGTCTCTGCCGCTGGCGCGTTCGTCGGCACTGGCATGGCCCCGATCGGCGCACTGCTCGCGGGCTGGATCGGCGAGTCCGCCGGTCTCCGGCCCGCCTTCGTCTTCACCGCTATCGTCACCCTGATCGCCGTGGCGGTGCTGGTGCGCTCGCCAGTGCCGCGATTGCGCTCACCTGAAGGCGCGACGCAAGTTGGCCAGGTCCTCGGCTGAGCCGCGCTTCACTTCCAGCGACATCCCGGCACCAGGCAGGAAGCCGCGCCCCGATACAAACCGGACCACCTCTTCATCGGGGCCGCGTATCACCAGCGGATTTTCACCACCCGTGTCGGCGCTCAGACGTGGGCGCTCGGCGGTCGGGTCAAGGGCGTACCGTGCACCCGAGTCCGTGAGCTCGAACGCGATCGGCTTCACGGTCAACGCGTTGGCGCGGTCTCGGTCCATCGGCAGCGACACGTACTGCAAGTTGGCCGCCAGCACCGCTACTGCTTCAGGATCCAGTCGCGCACCGCGATCCCGCGGCACGTAGACGTCCCAGCTGTGGCAAGCCAGCTCCCATGTGCGCGACAGCTGATAGGCCCACAGTGGCCGCTTGCCGGCGAAGCCGTCCACCTCCTGGAGGCCGGCGTCGTCGGGTGCTGCCTCTTCCACCGTCAGGTACTCGTCGACGGCGGCGCTGAAGGCCGAGTACATATCGGCAGGCCCCAGCGCGTCAAAGTGCGCCCACACCTGCTGCATCCCTTCGCGCGTTACGGGCGCGGCGCTGCCAAGCCACGCCTTGAGTCGCATGCCGCCGATGCGCGATCCGGAGCCGATGTGCGAAACAACCTGGTACACGAGCCAGTCCGTGCAGTACGACTGCTCGATCCAACCATTGGCGTCGAGCGCCTTCAGGTACGTCTTCAGTCGCTCGAACTCGTGCCGCTCGTACGCCTTGATGCGTGGGTACGCATTGGATTGAGTTGCCGTCACCCGGACTACGATAACGGGCGGGAGGTGCCGCGCCATGGCCCGTCCGATTGTTGTCTTCAACTGCGCCCGCAATTACGAGCCGGGCTCCATCGAACACGACTTTCCCCGCATGGTCGAGGCATGCGAGATTCGTCTTACCGAAGCCAAAGACGGACCTGACCTTGCCGCCGCGCTCGCGGAGGCCGACGTCCTGATCGCGCGGCGCGACTACGTGGGCATCAAAACCCTGGAGCTCAGCCGCAATCTGAAAGGCATCGTCACCCCAGGTGTGGGCGTGGAGAAGGTTGATGTCCAGGCAGCCACTGAACTGGGGATCGTCGTGGCCAACTCGCCTGGCAACTCGATCACGGTCGCTGAGTCAACGCTGCTGCTCATGCTCGCGCTGGCCAAGCAGATGCCAATCTGGGTAGCCGCCGCCAAGGCGGGCAAAGAGCCAACCAGCATGATGCGCGGCATGGAGCTGCGCGGCAAAACGCTGGGCATTGTCGGCCTCGGCCGCATTGGCAAACTGGTTTCGGGCTTTGCACGTGCCTTCGGCATGCGCGTTCTGGCCTATGACCCGTACGTCCCTTCCAGTGACGTCGCCGAGCTCGTGTCGTTGGAGACTGTTCTGCGGCAGTCCGACTTTGTCTCCTGCCACCCGGTTTTGACACCCGAGACGTTTCACCTCATCAACGCCGAACGGCTTGCGCTGATGAAGCCGACCGCGTTTCTGGTCAACACCTCGCGCGGCGGCGTGATCGACGAACCCGCCCTGATCGAGGCCCTCCGTCAAGAACGCCTGGCTGGCGCCGGACTCGACGTGTTCGAGACCGAGCCGCCCGATCCCAAGAACCCGCTGCTGCAGATGGACAACGTCATCGGCACCCCGCACGGGCTCTCGCACGCGTTCGAATCGGTCGAGCGTTGCTCGCAGATGACCCAAGAGAACGTCCTGGCGATCATCGAAGGCCGCCTGCCGCCATACATCGTCAATCCAACGGTGAGCTGGCGCGCCCAAAAGGTCGGCGTCTAACGAGGTAGGCCGGGCGGCCGACCCGGCGACGGGCGAGCCCATTTCTTTGGGCTCACCGCGTCCGCGCAGGTCAAAGTTGTCGCGGTTTACGCAGCCTTCGGCAACTCAACAACCGGCTGGGACACGAGGCGCGCCGCGCGCAGCTCGTGCGCCAGCGTCGCCACGTCCAGCCGCAGGGCAACGGCCACCAGGCGGCGGTATGCCGCGTCGCGAGCCGCCTCGTTTGCGCCCTGCGTTCGAGGTTCAGAATTCATGGCAGTAGCATGCACCTCGCGCGCGCACGCAGGAATCAGGCAACTGCCCAGTCTTGGGCCTGAACGTTCGGCCAGGCCGGATGTAGGTAAAAGACCTACACCATTCGGGGATCGACGCACGAGAGGTTAAGATCGTCGCGAATGTGCGCCATTTGCGGCATCCCGAGTCATATCCCTGAGCCGCAAACGGCACCGGCGGCGGCCGTCGACCGAACGCGATTCGCGGCCTTCCGCAATCCCAACTGCCGCAACTACATCGTTGGCGCCTCGCTGTCCATGGGCGGCGACAGCATCGAGCACGTCATTAGCTACTGGGTGATGTACCAGCAGTTCCACTCGCCTGCCCTGGCTGGCTTTGCCGTGATCAGCCACTGGGTCCCTGCCCTGTTTTCGGTGTACTTCGGCGGCTGGGCCGATCGTTCCGATTGCCGCAAGATCATCCAGCTCGCGCAGCTGCTGTATATGAGCGTGTCGGCAATCTGGGGCGTGCTGTTTCTGACCAACAGCCTGCAGGTCTGGCATTGTCTGGTGCTGCTGAGCATGCATGGTCTGGCTGGCGCGATCTGGGCGCCCGCCGAGCAGCTCATGCTGCACGACCTGGCCGGCCGCGAGACGCTACCCAGCGCCGTCCGCCTGAACTCGACCGGCCGCAGCACCGGTTTCCTGGCGGGTCCCGCGCTCGGTTCGGTGATGCTGCTGGTGCTCGGACCCTGGCTGGGTATCTTCGCGAACGTGCTGATGTACCTGCCGATGACCATCTGGCTGTGGCGCACGCCGTTCACCGGGCACGTGCGCGATGGCGGCGCCCGACCTGCTCGCGTGTCGCCGAGCGACGCCATCAAGGTCCTGCGCGAGGTGGCCGGCCAGCCAGTGCTGATCAGCATGGTCATCCTGGGCGGACTGAGCTCGTTCCTGATCGGCAGTGGGATCCAGCCGCAGATGCCCGAGTTCGCCATCGACCTGGGCCTGAACCAGGCGGGCCTCGGCTACGGCATGCTGCTGGCCGCGAACTCGGCGGGCGCGGTCCTGGGTGGCGTCATCCTCGAGAGCACCCACTGGCTCAAACCCTCAGTCCGCGCGGCCATGTTCAGCACGCTCGTCTGGAGCGGCTGTTTGCTCGGGTTCGCCCTCTCGCCTTACTACCCGCTGTCGCTGGCGCTGCTCATCGGCGCGGGCGTTGCCAACCTCACGTCTCAGTCCACGGCGCAAACACTGGTTCAACTGCTCGCCCCGGCCGAAAAACGCGGTCGCATCGTCGGCGTCTACACGATGGCCAGCAACGGGCTGCGAGCGGGCAGCGGCTTCAGTATCGGCCTGGTGGGTGGGGTGATCGGAATTCACTGGTCACTCGGCCTGAGCGCGCTGACGCTAGCCGTGCTCGTGTCTGGGCTGCTCCTATACACGGCCAGAATGTCGGCCGCGGCGCGCGTCAGCGTGGCACAACGATTCGCATGATGGCTGGTTTCCAGGTGCTGTATCGGCGCACGCCGCCACCGCCCGGGCAGACCGCGCTCGCAGCCGTGCTGCACCCCTGGGAACGGCAGCTTACACGCGAACGCCTCAGCCGCTGGCTCCTGCGCGGCGCGACGGCTTCACTTGTGCTCGCGATCCTGGTGCTCCTGGTCGGCTGGTTCACGCTCGTACCAGAATCGGACCTCCGCCCGTGGGCACTCGAGTTGGCGCCGATACCGCTGGTGCTGGCCGCCGCCATCGCGCTGTGGCCGCGGGCCCACGTCCATCGCGCGGCCGAACTTGACACCCGCCTTCGGCTGGGCGACCGCGTCGCCACGGCCTGGGCTTTCCGCGCCGTCGAAAATCCGATCGTCCACCTGCAGCGCCATGATGCGGTTACGCGTCTCGGTAACCAGGAGCCCGCCAAGCTGGGTTGGCGACCGGCGCGCTTCGAACTGGCATCGCTTGGTGGCGCGTTCCTCTTCGCTGCCCTGCTGCTCGTGACGCCCAGTCCCCAGCAAGCTGTGCTGGATCGACAGGCGGCCGACCAGGCTGCGGTGGAGCAAGCCGCGCAACGGTTGGACAGCCTTCGGGCAGCGGCCATCGCTTCCCCAAATCTCACTCCTGATCAGGCGCGTCAACTCGACGAGCTCCTGCAACAAGCCCAGGCCGAGCTATCGCACACGCATTCGCAGGAAGACGCCAGCGCCGTGCTCTCGCGTGCCCAAGACCAGGTGAGTCAGCAGTTGGGCGACCCTAACGCCGATCTGCGCGACGAAGCGCTGGCTGCCATGAGCGAGACGCTTGCCGCCGAGCCACGCACCCAGGCGTTGGCCGATGCGCTGCAGCAAGAGAACCCCGTCGCAGCCAGCCAGGCGTTGGACGATCTCGCCGCGCAGGCCGATCAGCTCTCCGATGTCGAACGTCAGTCGTTGAGCCGCGCCTTGCAGCGGGCCGCCAATGTCGGACGAGCCGACGCGCGGACGGCGTCGTCGCTGCACGATGCCGCGCAAGCGCTGGCCAATGGCGCATCGCCAGATACGGCCCTGTCGCAAGCCAATGCCGCGATGCGCGACTCGATCCAGGCCTCTCACTCGCAAGCCGATGTCAACGCCACGTTGCGTCAATTGCGCGACCTCCAGGGCCGCCTCGCCTCGGGCCAACCACTACCAGATTCGAGCGACCAGTCCTCAGCTCAACAGGCGTTCGGCACCGCCGGATCAGCCGACTCGGCCGAAGGCACGCCCGTTGCCCTCGACGCCGGCGGCTCACGCACGGTGGCGGACCCCACGAACGGTCAGAACGGCGGGGGTGGTGCTGGCACCGACTCGGCAACCGGTCAGTACGCCGGCCAGTCGGCGCCCCCTAACGCCCAGGCGGCTGAAAACGTCTACGTACCAGGCCGACCCAGCACCGGCGCGGCCGATCAGCAGGACATGGTGGATCAGCCTTTTACGGTGCGTGGTGCGCCACGGCCGTATCGTGATGTTCTGCAGCAATACGCACAGACGAGCCGCGACTACGTCGATCGCCCGGACATCTCCCCCGCGGTGCGCGACCTGGTCAAGCAGTACTTCCAGGAGCTCGAGCAAGGCCAGTAGCCATGGCGGACGTCACCGCGCCAGAGGGGGTCGATGCCGCGGCAATCGCGGAGTTCGTCGAGCACGCCAAAGCTGTAGAACGCGAGCTCCGAAAAGTGATCGTCGGTCAGCACGAGCCGGTCCGACAGGTGCTGGTCGCCCTCTTCGCCGGCGGCCACGTGCTGCTGGAGGGTGTGCCCGGCCTGGGCAAAACGCTGTTGGTTCGCACCCTGGGCGACGTCCTTAGCCTGCGCTTTAGTCGCATCCAGTTCACGCCAGACCTGATGCCCGCCGACATCATCGGTACCACGATCGTCAGCGAGGACCTCGACGGCCGCCGAGCGCTGCGCTTCCAGGCCGGGCCGGTCTTCGCCAACCTGGTACTCGCCGACGAGATCAATCGCGCCACCCCCAAGACCCAGTCGGCACTGCTTGAAGCCATGCAAGAGCAGACGGTCAGCGTGGGTGAAGCCACGCGGCCACTGCCACGACCCTTCTTCGTGCTGGCCACCCAGAATCCCCTGGAGATGGAGGGCACCTATCCACTGCCCGAGGCGCAGCTGGATCGCTTCATGTTCAAGGTCCAGGTGCCGTTTCCACGGCACGCCGATCTCGAACAGATCCTGCAACGCACAATTCGCCCCGACGCGGCCGATCCGCCTGAGACGGTCGCCGATGCCGATGAGGTCTTGCGCATGCTTCGCGTTGCGCGTGAGGTGGTTGTCGCTCCGCATCTCGTCACCTACGCGGTGCGCATCATCTTGGCAACACACCCCAACGAGGCCAGTGCGCCCGCGGTGGTCCGGCAATACGTTCGCCACGGTGCGAGCCCACGCGGCTTGCAGGCGCTGGTCGCTGGCGCCCAGGTGCGCGCGCTCCTGGAAGACCGCTTCAATGTCTCGCGTGACGATTTGCATGCGGTGGCGCCACCTGCGCTGCGGCATCGCCTCATCCTCGGTTTCGAGGCTCACGCGGACGGCGTTACACCCGACCGGGTGGTCGAGGATGTTCTTTCCAGCGTTCCGGTGCCACGCCCCTGACCCGTGAGCGAGACCCCAGCCCGAGAACCCCTCTTTCAGCCCTCATTCGTCAGGGCGCTCGAGGCGCTGGCGCTCTCAGGTAAACGCGTGCCGTCTGGCCGTTCGGCTGGCCAGTGGCGTTCGCGCACCAGCGGCTCATCGGTCGAGTTCTCGGACTATCGCACCTACGCCCCCGGCGACGAGTTCCGTCGCATCGACTGGAACGCCTACGCCCGCCTGGAGCGACTCTTCGTTCGGCTGTACCGCGCCGAAGAAGACCTCGCCCTCTCACTGTTGCTCGACACGTCGGCCTCAATGGCATGGGGCCGCCCAACGAAAGCTCGCCTCGCGGCGCAACTGACGGGCGCCCTGACGTTCATCGCGCTCAGCAGCGGTGACCGCGTGGAGCTGGCCACCTGTCGTGGCGCAGCGCTCGATCAGCGGCTCAACAACCTGCGCGGCCACGGCGCCACCTGGACCGCGTGGCGGATGCTCGAACGACTCGACTGCGATGGCGCCACGGACCTGAATGCCGCGCTGACCTTGTATGCGCGCCAGGTCCGCGGTGGCGGCCTCGCCATCGTCGTGTCCGACCTGTTCTCGCCAACTGGGTATCAACAAGGTATCGACGCCCTGCTCGGCCAGCGTCAGGACGTCGTGCTCGTTCAAGTTCTGGCGCCCGACGAGATTCAGCCGCCTGGGGACCTGATCGGCGAGTGGCGCCTCCACGACACCGAACCCGCTGTGCCGCTCGAGGCCACCATCACGCCAGGCGTGGTGCGCGCGTACAAGCGGCTTCTCGAGGCCTACATCGCCGAAGCCAAGGAGTTCTGCCGCCGTCGCGGCATCACCTACCTCCAGCTCCGCAGCGATACGCCAATCTCTGACGTGGTGCTCCGCACGTTCAGAACGATCGGAGTCGTGGTGTAGTGGGGTTTCTGGCCCCGACGGTCTTCGCCCTTGGCGCGGCATTGCTCGCAGCGCTTCTCGCCAGCTACCTGCTGCGCCCGCGCCGCCCGGTGCGCCGCATCTCCTCCACGTTCCTCTGGGTAGCCGCGCTCCACGAGCTCGAGGCGCAACGCCCCTGGCGGCGCGTCCCGCCCAGCCTGCTGCTGCTGCTGCAAATCGGCGCCCTGGCCGCGATGATCGGCGCCTTTGCACGGCCGTTCACCCTGAGCACCCAGTCAACTGGCGCCTTCACGATCCTGCTGCTGGACGGCTCCGCCTCGATGCAGGCGACCGACGTCAAGCCGACCCGCTTCGAAGCCGCGCGCATGAGAGCAACGCAGCTGATCGACGCACTCGAACCAGCACAACAGCTCGCGCTCATCAGTCTGGACGCCCAACCACGTGTGCTTGTGCAGCCAACGAGTGACCATGCACAACTCCGATCCGCCCTGGGCGGCGCGCAGCCCACGGCGCAGCCGGCGAATCTTCCGGCGGCGCTGTCGCTTGCTGGCTCCCTCGCCGAAGGACATGACGACGCACAGGTTGTGATCGTCGGCGACGGCAGTATCGATCGCTCCCAGGTGCCGGCCGACTTCGCGGTGCCTGTCCGTTATCTCGGCGTCGGGACGGCGAACCCCGCCAACCTCACGGTGGCCGGTCTCACCACGCGCGTGAACGATGGCCGCCTCAGCGCGCTGGCGCGGGTGGTCAACAACGGCCAGCAGCCCGCGACCAGAACGCTCACTCTCAAGGTCGACGGCAGCCGCTTCGATGCGCGGACCGTCCAGGTCGATCCCAACTCGACAGCGACGCAGGAATGGGATGACCTGCCGCCGGCCGCGCATACCCTCGAAGCCAGCCTGGATGGCCAGGACGACCTGGCGCTGGACGACGCGGCCTGGGCCGTGCTCGCCGGCGACCGACCTACCCGGGTGCTGCTTGTTAGCGACGGCAACGTCTTCATCGAACACGCGCTGGGCTTGCGGTCAGGGACGCAGGTCACCCGCGTCAGCCCGGGCGACTACGTTCCACAAAATCAGGCCTACGACCTGATCGTCCTGGACGGGTTCGTCCCACCCGTACTCCCCAGCGGCGCCAGCGTGCTCATGCTGCACCCTCCCCTCGATAACGGCGTCGTCCAGGTCGGTCCCGACATCAACGTCTCGGCGGTTCAGGCCGCAAAGCAAGGCGACCCGCTGCTCACCGACGTCCCGCTCGATGGCGTCCACGTGAGCCTTGCCCGCCGCCTGACCCCGCCTACATGGGCCGACACCGTCCTGGCCTCACCGGAAACGCCGCTCGTGCTGGTGGGCGAACAGGGCGGGCGCCGCGTTGGCGTATTCGGGTTCGACGTCCACCAGTCGGACTTGCCGCTGCAGCCAGGCTTTCCAGTGCTGATGCAGCATCTGCTGGACTGGCTCGTGCCCCGCGCCAGCACGGCGACGCCGGTCGTCCAGGTGGGTGACTCGGTCACGCTCGCGCCACTACCCGAAACCACCACGCTCGCCGTCACGCCACCTGATGGTCAGTCGGTTCAGGTCGCCCCACCTTTTCCGCCACCCGCGTTCACAGGGACCGCCGAGCCCGGTCTCTACCAGGTCGTCCAACAAGACGCCGCCGGCCGCGAGACCTCGTCGTCATTCGCGGTGAATTTCGTCAACGGCACAGAATCGCGTCTCGCGGCCGGCTCAGATTCGGGCGCGGCGGCTGTTGGACCTCGGGGTCAGCCGGTGCGTGCGCCGCACGAGTTCTGGGAAGCCCTCGTCGTCGTTGGCCTGATCCTCCTGGGCATCGAGCTGGCCCTCGCGTTCTGGCAGTTCACGGCCCCGAGCCTGCGTGCGCGCATCGCATTAGGCCTGCGCCTCTTGGCCGCCGCGTGCCTGCTGTTGGCCCTGCTCGGCGTCGGCGTGCCACAGGTCGTCGACCGACAGGCGACCGTGTTCGTAGCCGATATGTCGGCAAGCACGCAGCAGGCGCAGCCCGGTATGGCCCAGTTCATTCAACAGGCCACCGCCGCGAAGCGCCCCGACGACGCCTACGCCATCGTGACAACCGCGACTTCCGCAGCGCTTGACCACGGGCTCTCCACCGTCACGCCCGACAGCTTGCGCCTCAGCGTGCCGCAGGCAACCGACGGGACGGATCTCGCGGCTGGCCTGCGGCTCGGCGCGGACTTGCTGCCAGCCGGCTACCGCTCGCGCCTCGTCCTGCTCTCCGATGGCCAGGAAACAACGGGCGACGCGCTCGCCCAGGCGCGGGCACTTCACGCGCGTGGCGTGCAGGTCGACGCGGTCCCCCTGGTCCCGATCAGCAGTCCCGAGGTCCTGATCGACACCGTCTCGACCCCGTCCAGCGTCAGCGAAGGTGAGCGCTTCAGCATCGGCGTCCGACTCGATTCGAACGTCGCGACTGATGCAACTGTCCATGTTTTCGTCAACGATCAGCCGCTTGCGGATCAATCGGTCAGCCTGACTCCGGGCACCACCGACCTGGCGTTCAGCGCGCAGGCGCCACAGTCGGGACTCGTCTCAGTCCGAGCCAGCGTTGACGCCAACCAGGACACCCTGGCTCAGAACAACACCGCGTATGCCGTGGTCGAAGTCCAGGGACCGCCGCGTGTGCTCATCGCCGAGCAGCGACCGGGTGAGGGCGATGCCATCGCCTCAGCACTGACAAGCAGCGGCATGCGCCTGGACCGCATCGCCGCGAGCGACTTGCCCGAACAGACTGATGCGCTTGGCAGTTACGCGGCGGTCGTCCTAGCCGATGTATCGGCCACTGGGTTGAGCGATGCGCAGCAGACGGCTCTCCGAGACTATGTGCGCGACCTCGGCCGCGGCCTCCTCGCGACCGGTGGCGATACCAGCTTCGGCCAGGGCGACTATATCGGCACACCGCTGGATGACCTGCTGCCGGTGCGGTCGAGTGTGCGCTCGCACCGTGACCAGGGCCGCGTCGCGCTGCTACTGGTGATGGATACGTCTGGCTCGATGTCCGACGACATCTACCACGAGGGCACCACCAAACTGGATATGGCCAAGCAGGCCGCCATCCTCTCAGCCCAGCAGCTCTCGCCGCGCGACCAGGTCGGCATCATGAACTTCGACTCGAACCAGCACTGGCTCCTGCCGCTGTCGCCGGTGCTCGGCATGGCTCCGACCGCCATTCAGGATCGCCTGGCGCCACTGGTTGCGGACGGCGGAACCGACATCTTCCCCGCCCTCTCCAAGGCGTTCGACGCCATCAAGGATTCTGACGCGCGCTACAAGCACATCATCCTGATGACCGACGGCATGTCGTGCTGCGGTGGTGACTACGCCAGCCTGCAGGACCGCATGCGCGCGGCCGACGTCACCCTGTCGACCATCGCCATTGGCGGAGACGCCGATACCAACCTGCTGAGCCAGCTCGCGAAGCAGGGCGACGGCCGCTACTACTTCGCCGAACACGCGCGCGACATCCCACGGCTCATGACGCGTGAAACCGACCTGGCGACTCGCGGCCCGCTGGTCGAAGGCACCATCACCCCGCGCCAGGTCTCACCGGATTCGGTGCTTGCCTCGTTGTCCGCGGGTGGCCTACCCGCGTTGGGCGGTTACCTCGTGACCTCTCCGAAAGATCTCGCCGAAGTGCTGCTTGTCTCAGATGCGGCGGATCCAATCCTGGCTCGGTGGCAGTACGGCCTCGGTCGAGCGGTTGCCTGGACGAGCGATCTACGTGGTCGCTGGTCGCAGGACTGGCTGCAGTGGTCGGGCACGCCGCAGCTCTTCACGTCGCTCGTCAACTGGACCATCGCCCCAGCCGGTGGGCCCCTTCGTCTCACACTGCGCGCAGATGCCGCCGAAGGCCACATCGCCGTCTCCGAAACGTCTCCAGGCTCTGCACCTGGGGCGGTAACGGCCCATGTCGTAGCGCCCGACGGTTCAGCCGCGGAAGTGCCGCTGGCGCCAACAGCACCGGGCGAGTACGCCGCCACCTTCCCGCTGAACGGCCCAGGCACCTACCTGGTCCGCGCCGCCGAGGACGGCGTCGGCTCCGCGGAGGCAGGCATGCCAGTCTCCTATCCGGCTGAGTTCCGGCAGGTCACTGCGGATACGCGGCGCATGCAGCAGATTGCCGCGGCCGGCGGCGGGCACGTGCTCACCGCCCCGGCCGAAGCATTTGCCGACGACCTTCCGCCGCTGACAACGCCCATTCCTCTCCAACGCGTATTTGTCCTCATCGCCGCGATCCTGTTGCCGCTCGAGGTCGCGATCCGGCGCTTGCGCCTGTCACCCACCGATCTGATCGACTGGCTCCGCCACCCTCATCGCGTCGCGTTCTCACTCGAAGCGCTGCGGCCTTCGGTGCCCGCGCAGTCGCCCAGCTGGCTTCCGGGCATGATGCGCATCAAGTCTCCGCCGCCACCGCGCACGTGGCCACCCCACCCCGCGGAGGTCGCCCTGCGCGGTCATGCCACCCCGGGCCTGGCGCGCGAAACCGCCGAGCCCAAAACCGACGAGGACGACGCCCTCGCCGCCGCCACGGCCTGGCTCCGCTCCCGCCGCACCACCACCGGCGACAAGGGCTAACTCCCGAATTCTGGTTCTCCGCGAAAGAACCCTGTGAGGATCTGCTCCTGTCTCCAACATGGGTGTGGTCACACGTCCGCGGTTCGAGGAGAAGTCTCGGGCCGCAGAAGTGTTCCGCGCGCGGCCCAGCCCGTCCCGCCGGCGCCTACAGCTCGCCAGTGACGTGCTTCGGCAACCACATATCCAGCACCGCGGGGCTCCCTTCGCGTACAGCCTGCAGCCCGCGTTGGATGGCTGGCCCAACCTGCTCCGGATCCGTCACCTTCTCGCCGTAGGCGCCGCTGGCC
>JAFAZN010000362.1 GCA_019239775.1 Chloroflexota bacterium | reverse complement strand
GGGGCAGGACGCACTCGGCTCGTGCCCAGGGCGTTCTCGGCGCGCGGCCGCAGCGCACGAGGCGAGGCACTTGGCGCTCCGGCCCAAGACGCAGTCGGCGCGTGGGCGCAGCGCACGAGGAACTTAGCGCTTGGGCGCAGGACGCATTCGGTGCTCGCATGGAGGGCGCACTCGGCCCGCAGGCCAACGCTGCCGACGGGCTCGCACCCCAGCGGGGTCTCCGCGTCTCGCACGCTGTGCTCCTCTAACGGGGGCGTGAACCTCCCGACGTCTTCCTTCGCGAGGGCGCGCGTCCGCTGCTCGAAGCGGCGGCCTCAGACGACGGCCGCAGCGCGCGTGCGCTCGATCACACTGTCAGTCGACGCGTACGTTGCCCTGGAACGTGGCTCGCGGAGATCGAGCCTGGCGGCACGACGTCGCAGTGCAGGCGCATGCCGAAAGTTCGCTTCAGGTCTTCGGCGACTTCGGCGGCGACGCGCGAGAGGTCGCTTTCGCTGCCGATCGCATGCGTTGGCTCGAGCAGCACGCTTACCTCGCACCCGCCGCGGACCGTAAACACCTTCAGCACAAAGTCCACAACTGCGGGATGGCGTCGAACCACCTGTTCGATGCTCGACGGCAACACGAGTTGACCACGCAACGGCAGGCGCTCGGTCACGCGGCCGAGAATGCCCCCATGAGCCCACACTGAGCCGCGTCCGCAGGCGCACGCGCCGCGCTGCAGGCGGACCAGGTCGCCGGTCCGCAAAGGTTGCGGCGAGCCAGCCGCCCGGGAACTCTCCGGCGAGCCAGGCCTGTCGCCTGTCAGCAAAGTCTTCGATGAGCCATGCCTGTCATCGGTCGGCAGACGTTGCGATGAGCCAGGCGTATCGCCAGTCCGCGAGATGACTAGTTCGCCCAGGCTGCCGTCGGGAATTACCTCGCCTGAATCGGGGTCGAGCGCCTCGAAGGTGAAGTGAGCATCGTCCAGGTGGAGGCGGTCGCGGCGCTCGGGGCAGCTCCAGCCGACGATGCCCAGCTCGGTGAGCGCGTACACGTCGAGGCACGTTGCGCCCCAGCGATCTTCGATCGTGCGCCGCGTCACCTCGAGGCTGCCGCCCGGCTCGCCAGTGAGCACCACCAGCCGCACCGGACCGTCCGCCAAGTCGGCGCCAACTTTGGACCAGGACGCCGTCAGGTCGCTGCCAGACTCGGACCGCGGCACAGTCAGGTCGCTGCCAGACTCGGACCGCGGCACAGTCAGGTCGCTGCCAAACTCGGACCGCGGCACAGTCAGGTCGCTGCCAGCGGACGATAACACCGCCAGGTCCGTGCCAACCCTGGACGATGACACCGCCGGGTCCCTGCCGACCCCGGCCGATGACAGCGCCAGGTTCAGCGCGTCACTCACGCTACTGACCAATACGGTCGGCGCAAACTCGCGCACCTCACGTGAACGAGCGCGCGGCGAGACCATCGAGAGTGCGTCGAGCTCCAGTAGTGCCAGGTAGGCATCCTGGGTCACGGCGTGTTCCAGTGGCATCGCCACCAGCACCCGGTCCCCCGCGACGAGTCCAGCAGCGGCCAGCACCGTCTGCCAGGTTTTCGCTCGCCGTTTCAGGTCTGAGCGCATATCCAGCCAGGTTCGGCCCCCGTCAGTGCGCGTCTGGCGGATGTAGCTCAGGTCTCTTCGACTCCAAAGATTCTCGCCGCGTTGCCCCAGAAGATCTGGTCCTGCTCCTGCTCGCTCAGGCCGACCTCGTTGAAGGCCTCCATCCAGCTGGTCAGCTCGCGACTCATGTGGGCCATGTCACAGTCGGAGCCCCACGTCAGCTTCATCGTGGACACCTCGGACCGCAGCATCTTGCGCTCCAGCAGGTGCCGGCGCACCACGGTGCCGCCCGAGATATCGAAATACACGTTCCGTCGCCAACGCGCCACTGCCGCGGCCGAGTCGTACAGGCCGTAGCCCAGATGCGCGCCGATGATCTTGAGCTCGGGAAAAGCCACGCTAATGCCATCCAGGAAGATTGGCTGCATGCGCGCGGCACCGTACCAGGAGTCCATCTCGGATTCCGGCTGCCAGCGGCGATTTCCTTCCATCTGACGCATTGGTTCGGTGGTGTAATCGGGATCCTTTGGCGGGTATTGAAGGAAGTCGATCATACCCCCCGAGATACCCGTATGGAAGAGCACAACCAGCTGGTGTTTCTGCGCCCGTTCATACAGGGGAAAGTACGTCGTGTCGTCGTAATTCCTTCGCGGATTAATAATTTTCAGTCCACGAAATCCGCGCTCTGCGAAGTCGGTGATTTCGTCTGGCTGGGTTTGGTCCACGTTGATCATGGCGAACGGCACGATCAGTTTCGGGTAGCGTTGGGTGGCTTTTTCCACCAGGTTATTGCCTTCGCCAGGGCTGCCCAGAAGGCACACCTTGTAGATGTTCAGCCGCTGGCAGTTGTAGGCCAGCAGGTCGAGCATGCCTTCTGCCGTGTAGATCGGTAGGGCATTGGCGTTGTTGCGTTGCTGCCGAAAGGGGTAATGCACGTGGGTGTCGAAAACCCGCGGCGGCGCGTCTTTGGTGTAGCTGGGGCGATCGATGTCAAACGTTGTCACAGGCGTCTATGCCCTAAAGGCTAGCGCACTGCGCAGGTGGCGCGGTGCACGCCAGGCGTTCGTGTAGGCTGAAATCAGAACGCACATGTCGATGACGGTGACAGTTGCTCAGTGGCTGGTACGCATCACGGGTGTGCTGCTGCTGATCCTGGGCCTGCTGCTCTGGACTGGCGACGTGCCGCTGTCACTGATTCCCGTACACATCCTGCTCGGCGTAGTCCTGGTCTTATCGCTGTGGCTGCTGGCGGCCACCGCTTCGACTCAAGGCGTGCCCATGGGTATGGCCGTCGGCGTTGCGATCCTGGGACTGATTACGCTGGCGTTCGGTCTCATGCAGCGCGACTTCTTGCCTGGCGGAGCGCACTGGATCATCCAGGGGATCCACCTGCTCCTCGGCATGCTCACCGTGGGCAGCGGCGAGATGATCGGGGGTCGATTGCGGCGGCTGCAGCCCTCAGCCGCGTAGCGCGTGACGCGGGGCCGTACCACCTAAGCGCCCAGGAGCGCGACGTACTCCGTGGGACGGGACACACCGTGCATGGACAGACGCCGTCGGAGGGAGCGCTGCGCGGAGGGAGGGCCGCCAACGGCGGTGGTCGGCGGCGCAGCCATCGTGGCACGGACGGCATGGGTCTGGGCAGTGGCTGCACCCACTGCCCAGACCTGTGTATGCGCCAGCGTCCACCGTCGCCAGCGATGACTTAAACGGCATCTCGCCGAGCTTTGTGACGGCCTCGCCTCAGCGGAGTGACGGACTGACCACAAATGCCTGAGCCCCGCGCCTCGCATCAGCGGAGTGAGGGCTGAACCACAGATGGGTGAGGACGGCCCCTCGCATCAGCTGAGTGCAGCGCCGACTCAGCTCAGTGTGACCTGGCCGTCGCGCACCTGTAGCAGTCGCCTTGCGAAGTTGCGCAGGAAGGCGCGGTCGTGGGCGACCACGATGACGGTGCCTTCGAAGGCGTCCAGTGCCGCCTCGAAGTGCTCGCGCGATTCGACGTCCAGATGGTTGATCGGCTCGTCTAGCAGCAGCAGGTTGCAGCCCTGCAGCACCAGGCGCGCGAGCTGGAGTCGGCTGCGCTCGCCCAGCGAGCACGCCGCGACCGACTTGAACACGCTGTCGCCGTAGAAGAGGAAGTAGGGCAGAAAGCTGCGTGCATCCTGTTCGCTCATGGGCCTCTCACGCAGCACGGTCTCGAGCACGCTGAGTTGCGGATCGAGCGTTTCCTGCTCCTGGGCCATGACACCGAGCTTCACGCCCGCACCAAGTTGCGCCGCGCCCGCGGTTGGCTCGAGTTCGCCAGCCATGAGCCGCAACAGGGTGGTCTTGCCGGCGCCGTTCGGTCCAATAAGCCCAAGACGTTGGCCGTAGCGCACCTCCAGGGAGACGCGTTCGAACAATGGCGACTGGCCTGCATATGCGAAACTCACGTCCTCGAGACGCAGCATCACACGGCCCCCTGGCGGAGGCGCACCGAAATTGAGATTGATCGGAAACCGCTGGCGGGGACGGTCGACGCGTTCGTCGGAAGCCAGGTAGCGCTCCAGCTTGCGTTCGCGACTCTTCGCAACCGCTGCCTTGCGGCGGGCGTGCCGGCGGATGCCTGGCTGTCGCGGGGTGGTTGAAAGCTCGATGGAGCGCGCTTCGCTCTTGATGCGTCCGATGTCGGAGCGCACGCGCTGGACGTATTCCTCCTGGCGTCGAAACGCCTCCGCCTGCAGTTCGCGCTCGTGCTCGCGCGCGGCGGCAAACTCGGAATAGCCACCGACATAGCTGCGCACCGTGCGCGAGGACGCATCGAGATACAGCACGCGACCGACCGTCGCATCCAGAAATGCGCGATCGTGCGAGACGACCAGCACCGCGTGCTCGTAGCGGCTCAAGAACGCTTCGAGCCACTCCAGCGCGTCGGTATCCAGGTGATTGGTGGGCTCGTCCAGCAGGAGCACATCCGGCTCGCCGAGCAGCAGCGTTGCCAGACCGAGACGGGTTTTCTGGCCACCGCTGAGGTGGTGCACCGGCGTGCTGGGGTCGATCTCAGCCAGTCCTAAGCCGTCCAGGACCATGCGGGCACGCCACTCTTCGGCGCACTCCGCCGTGACCTGGGCGATGGACCGTTGCTCGCCCGCGCCGAACGCCTGCGGGAGGTAGCCAACGCGAGCATTTCGGGGAGTGAGCACCACGCTACCGCGATCGGGCTGTTCCAGGCCGGCCAGGCAGCGCAGAAGCGTGGACTTGCCGCTGCCGTTGGGACCGATCAGCCCCAGCCGTTCGCCGTCGTTGAGGACAAAGCTGACGCCATCCAGAACGGTGTTGACGCCAAACGTTTTCTCGAGTTGCTGGACCTGAAGCACTAGGGCTCTCCTGCAAAAGCATTCATGGAGACCCCCACCAGGTAGGGATTCTCCGCGGCTTAGAAGCGGGTTACGCGCAGGAGAGCGATCTTCAATGGAGTCCTACCTTCAGGTGCTGGAGGCAAACTGTAGCGCATCCGGCGGCGAATGTGCCGGGTTGCGCCTCGGCCGCCAGACGTGTTCTCGGCCCGAAAGGCACGTACATCCAGAGTTGGTGATCGGGATTCAGTCTGTGCAAAAAACCGCGAGTCAGTGGCCGGGAACCAGGCGGGCGGAGCCGGTGAATGGTGTTGCCATCGGACCGACCGCGGCCATGTCCACTTCGATCAACGACGGACCCTGTTGCTGGAGCGCCTCTTTCAATACTGGCCCCATCTCCGCCGCCTGACGTACCTGTGCAGACCACACCCCGAACGATTGCGCCATCGACACGAAGTCGGGTGTGAGCAAGTCCACACCAAAGCGACGGCCATCGAAGTGGGCGTCCTGCAGGTTGCGCAAGATGCCGTAGCCGCCGTCGTTGAACACGATGACGCGGAGCCTCGCGCCGGCCTCGGCCGCTGTGGCCAACTCACCCAGGCCAGTCATGAAGCCGCCGTCACCCACCAGCAGCACCACCTCGCGCTCCGGCTGGCCGATGGCGGCGCCCACGGCCAGGCCCACGCCCATGCCGATGGCGTAGGTGGCTGGGTGGAGGACGCTGCGCGGCGCGTAGGTTTCGAGCAGTCGGGAACCCCAGGTGGTGGCGGGAATGGTTACGTCGCGAACGACGATGGCGTCACGCGGGAGTGTCGCCCGCAGGTCATCCATGATGTGCTCGTAAGGTCCGAGCGTTGCGCGCGCGCGGGTGCGAACCGCGGTACGGACTGAGGCAACTGTGGCGAGCCACTCCGGATCCCTTGATGCGGGGAGCTGGTCGAGAAGCGCCGCCAACGTGAGGCGGGCGTCGCCGCAGATGCCAACATCCATGGCGTAATTGCGACCCAATAAGGAAGGCTCCACGTCGATCTGGATGCGCGGCGACGGCAGCTCCAGCGCCCAGTTGCGCGTTTCATTGCCGCGCAGCCGGCTACCCACGACTAAGAGGCCGTCGCACTGGGCGTAGAGGTCCGCCAGCAATGCATCCACCGGAAAGAAGCCGATGCACTGCGGATGGTCTTCACTAATGGACCCGCGGCCGGCTGCGCTGGTGAGGACGCCGGCGCCAATGCGCTCCGCGAGTTGACGCACCTCGTCGCCGGCGCCAGCGGCGACGGTGCCGCCGCCGGCCCAGATCAACGGTCGCCGCGCGTTCGCGAGTAGATGCGCCGCCAGTCGCACTCCGCCCGGGTCCGGGGCAACTGGGAAGGGACGCGGAATCGGTTGCATGGGCGCCGCGTCAATGGAGCGGTATTGCTGATCGATCGGGATCTCGACCGACACCGGGCCCGGGCGGCCTTGCTGTGCCAGCTCGATCGCCTGGCGCATGGTCTGCGCGATGTCTTCGGTCGAGTGCGCGCGCAGCGCGGCTTTGCCCACTCGATCGAGCATGTTCAGTTGATCCTTGGCGCCGTGGAGGAAGCCCTTATCGGCGGTGACGTAGGCCTGTTCCACCTGGCCGGTCACATGGATCACCGGCGAGCTGGCGGAAAACGCCTCGAGCAGCGAGCCTGCCGCGTTGGCCGCGCCCACGCCGGTGCTGGTGATTGCCGCCGCGAGACGGCCGGTCGCGCGAATAGAGCCATCCGCCATCGCTGCCGCCCCGGCCTCGGTGCGCGCTGGAATCAAGCGCACGCCGCCTTCACGCGCCATGGCGTCGAAGATCGGGATGTTGTGCACGCTGATGATGCCGAAGACCGTCTCGATCCCGGCGGCCTTGAAGCTGTCCAGGACGAGCTCCCCGCCCGTGCGCCGCACCTCAGTAGACTAGCAGGGCCCAGCCATGAAGACTCCTGCTGCCATCTTTGTCGAATCGGGCAAGCCGATGGTCATCGACGATGTCGAGCTGCCCGAGCCGGGTCCCACACAGCTGACCGTCCGCCATTTCGCCACTGGCGTCTGCCATTCGCAGCTCCACGAGCTGAATCGCCCGAATCCGACGCTGCCGCTGGTGCTCGGCCACGAATCGACCGGCGTGGTCACCGCCGTTGGCTCCGAGGTCACGCACGTGAAGGAAGGCGACCACGTGATGGTCACCTGGGTGCAGCGCAACGCCACGCGCCACACGCCACGGCCGACTCCCGCTCGGGTGATGTTTCGAGGTCAACAGATCAACTTCGGGGCGCCGGCGTTCACTGGCACTTTCACCTGGTCGCGTGACACGGTCGCCGATCAGCAGATGGTGGTGCCGCTGGGTAATGATGTGTCCACCGATGTGACCTCAATCATCGGCTGCGCGGTGATGACCGGCGCGGGCGCAGCATTGAACGCGGCGCAGGTGCGACCGGGCAACTCCGTGGTGATCATCGGCGCTGGCGGCGTCGGCCTTTCGATCATTCAGGCCTGCGCCAACCTGAGCGCGGACCCCATCATCGTGGTCGACCTGACCGAGGAGAAGCTGGAGTTTGCTCGCAAGTTTGGCGGGACCATCGGGGTTAATGCACGCGAGGTGGACCCCGTGGCGCGCGTGCGCGAGATCATGGGCGGCGAGCTGACGTCTGGAGTCGACTTCGCCTTCGACGCGATCGGCAGCGGCCTGACAATGCGGCAGATTCTGGAGATGGCCCGCGCGCGGCGTCCGGGCGAGCGTGACGGCGGCGTAGCGGTCCTGGTGGGCGTGCCGCATGGTGAGACCCCGGCCCTGCCGATGCACATGCTGTTCGGCGGCAAGGTGTATCGCGGCGCACCTGGCGGCTGCTCGATTCCAGATCACGATTTTCCGCTGCTGGTGCGGTGGTACAAGCAGGGCAAGCTACCGCTCGACCTCATGGTCACGCGACGATACAAGCTGGAACAGATCAATGAGGCCTGCGACGCCCTGGCGCGAGGCGAAATCGCGGGGCGCGCCATCGTTGAGTTCTGAGGTCCTTCGGCCAAGATTGCGTGTACGCAGGAGACAAGGAAATTTCTTCTCTTTGAAAGAGAAGCAGAACCGCTGACGCTGAGGCGCGCGGCGAAATCGCGGGGCGCGCCATCGTTGAGTTCTGAGGTCCCGACGCCGGCTCCCATAGCGCGCGTGGCAGCACTGCGGGTACGCTGCGCAAATCCTTTTGCGCAGGGTGGGCTACACACCGATGGACGCAACGCTGGGTGGGCGGGTTTCTTCGCGCGCTCTTTTCGTCCTGCTACTGGGCGCCGTGATGGCTGCGGTCCTCGCGCTTGCGCCATGGCTCCAGCCAGCCAGTGAAGCCAGCACGGTCAGGCCGCTGCCGTTTTCCACCGAACACCTCACCAAGCAGGCGTTGAAGACGCCGCCAACCACGGCCTTTTGCGTTGCCAACTTTGGGGTGAAGTGCTACCAGCCGGCGCAGTTCCAGAAGGCCTATAACCTGGCGCCGCTGTATCGCGACGGATTCGACGGTAGCGGGCGCACTATCGTCATCGTCGATTCCTTTGGCTCGCCCACGATTCAGAACGACCTGAAGGTCTTCGACCAGACCTTTGGCGTGCCAGATCCGCCGAGCCTCACGATCATCACGCCGGCTGGCGCACCCCCCGCGTTCGATCCGAACAACGGTGACATGGCGAACTGGGCCGCCGAGACCACGCTGGACGTGGAGTACGCGCACACCATGGCGCCGGGCGCCAGGATCCTGCTGGTGGAAACGCCGGTCTCGGAGACCGAAGGTGTGCAAGGGTTCCCGGAGATGATGCGGTCCGAGGACTTTGTGGTCGAGCACGAGCTCGGCGACGTCATCTCGCAGAGCTTTGGCGCTACCGAGCAGACGTTCCCGAACCAGGACGCGCTGCGCGACCTTCGCTTCGCGTTCGAAAACGCCAAGCGACACGACGTGACCGTGGTCGCCTCCTCCGGTGACCAGGGCGCCGCCGGACTCAAGCTGGACACGTCCTGCTGTTTTCCGTTCCGCGCGGTGATCTGGCCGGCGGCTGATCCGCTGGTGTCGGCGATCGGCGGCACGCTGATGAACCTGGACGACAGCGGCAACCACCTGTCGCCCGACGTCACCGCCAACGACGGCCCGAGTGGCATCGCCAGCGGCGGCGGCCTCTCGACGGTCTTCGATCGACCGGACTTCCAGGACCGTGTGCGTAACGTCGTTGACGACCATCGCGGCATACCGGACATCAGCATGAGCGGCTCGTGCGACGGCCTGGCCGTGGTGTACTGGAGTTTCCCGTTCGTCGGTACCTCGACCGGCTATCACCTGATTTGCGGCACCAGTGAGTCCGCTCCGCTGTTCGCTGGGGTCGTTGCGATCGCGGACCAGGTGGCGCACCGCCGCCTGGGGCTGTTGAACGACCGGTTGTACAGCCTCGCTGCCTCGCATGGGCATCGCGCGACCGGACTGGTGGATGTGACGCAGGGCAACAATAACTGGACTTTCTGCGCCTCCGCCTGCGGCACTGCCAGCGAGGTGGACACTACCGTAGTCGGCTTCAAGGCCGGGCCTGGATACGACCTGACTACAGGAGTGGGCACGATCGACGCGAACGCCTTCGTGCGCGCACTCGCCGCAAGAGGCGAAGACGACTAGCGAATACGAGTCAAGCGGGTCGATGGGTACTCGGGTGTGGAATCGCAACCACATCCAACCCATCGATTCCTTCGAAGTCGCCTGGATTGCACGTGAACACAGGCAGGCCATGCGCCAGGGCAGTTGCCGCAATCATCGCGTCGTACGCGCGCGCAGCTGTCTTGCGACCGGCTCGACGCAGCGAGTGCGCCACTCGTCCAAACGCTCGGGCCGCCGCCGCGTCGAACGGCAGCGCTTCGAGGTCCGCTTCAGCCTGTTGAAGGTGCGCCTGCCTGGCTGCTCGATCCGCATCATCACGCGCCACAAGCGGACCAACTGAAAGCTCGGCGAGGGTGACCGCTGAGATCAACGGCTCGTCCGGAAGCACACTGGGGTCCGTCAGTTGCGACAACAGGATGACGGTTGACGTGTCCAGGATGCCGCGGGTCCGGTCGGACGCCGCCATCAGACAGCGCTATCGATGATGCTGTCCGTGTCCTTTCGGAGCGCGTCCACGTCTATTGGCGGCAGTCGCCTCCAGTGCGCGAGTAACGCTTCAGGCGTGACACGCGCACGCACAAACGGACGCAGCATTGCGACAGGCTTGCCATCGCGAGTGATGGTTATCAGCTCGCCGCGCGCGACGCGATCCAGGACTTCTCCACCGTGATTACGTAGCTCGCGAACGCTGACATCGCTCACGTAAACTATTGTATCACACGTGAGACACGTTCCATCTCATCGCACGCTTGTCTCGAGCGCGACGGGCCGCCGCTGGTGCCAATCGGTTGCTTGCTGGTACTGGTGCGCCGCGCGTAGGAGCAGGGCTTCGCGCCAGGGCGGGCCTGCGAGTTGGAGGCCGATCGGCAGGCCAAGGTGGTCGAAGCCGCATGGCACGCTCACCGCTGGAAAGCCGCTGAGGTTGAAGGGATAGGTGAAGCGGGTCGTGTTTTCGATCGTGTTGTAGACCACCCCGTCGATCTCCATGAGGTCCGAGTCGATGGGTCCGGCGGTCGTCGGCATGGTTGGCGTCACCAGGACGTCGACACGGTCGAATACCGACCACAATTCGGCGCGAATAGGTTCGCGGTCGCGCTGCGCCTGCACGAAGTCGACGGCGCCGACGCCGCCAGCGAACTCGAAGCGTTCGTTCAGCGGGCCGTACGCTTCGGGCTGCTCGGCGTGCCAACGTTGGTGGAAGGTCACCATTTCGCAGCGCAAGACAGTCATTCCAATCGAGGTTGCGCGGTCCAGCTGGGTTAAGCGGATGTCGACGGGTATCGCGCCCAGTTGGACCAGGGTTTGGATGGCTGCGCGCCAGGCGGAATCCACCTCCGGTTGCAGCGGTTCGGTGAAGTAGGTGGTTGGTACGCCAATGCGTAAACCGCGCAACGGTTCGTTCAGCTGTGCCGCAAAGTCTTCAGCGGGGCGGTCCACCGTAGCGGAGTCCGCGCGATCGAAGCCGGCCATCGCGTTGAGAACCAGTGCCGCATCAGCGGCAGCTCGCGTCATCGGCCCGACGTGGTCAAGCGACCACGACAGCGGCACGACGCCGGCGCAGCTGACCCGACCATACGTGGGCTTGATGCCGGTGGTGCCGCAACAGTGGCTCGGGATGCGGATGGACCCGGCGGTGTCACTGCCGCTGGCGGCCAGGCACATACCAGTGGCCAGTGCGGCTGCCGAGCCGCCGCTGGAGCCACCCGGGTGGTGTTCGAGCCGCCACGGATTGTGGACCGCGCCATAGTGCGGATTGTTGCTGGTTCCACCGGCTGCGAACTCGTGCAGGTTGAGTTTTCCCAACAGGATCGTGCCGGCTGCTCTCAGCTTGCTAACAACCGTGGCGTCGCGATCCGGGACAAAGTCCGCCAGGATGCTGGAGCCGGCGGTAGTGCGTACGCCGCGGGTATACAGCAAGTCCTTGTGGGCGATCGGAATGCCGTGCAGCGGGCCGCGGTACTCGCCGCGTTGGATCTCAGCCTCGGCCGTGCGCGCTTCGTCCATGGCGCTATCGGCTAACACCGTGATGAACGCGTTCACCTGACCGTCGAGGCGATCGATCTGGTCCAGACACGCGCGTGTGAGCTCCACTGGTGAAACGTCGCGCGAGGCCAGGCGCGGTGCGACTTCGCTAATCGTGGTGAAGGCCAGCTCCTGCATGCGCGACAGGATACGCGCGGCGGCGTACCCTGGTGGCGCTCACATGGTCGCTGCGAGCGTATCCGCCGTCCGGGGAGCGCGGATCTTTGACGCGCGGACCGCTGGTGGACGCCTAGCTGCGCGTGTGTTGCCCGTGGCAATGGCCGCGATTCTGGTGGCGCCGGTGGTGATGCTGCTGGTCAACAGCTTCAACGTGGCACCTGCTGGACAGGCCTACCGTTTTGGCGCAGGCAACTGGCAGCAGGCGTTTGCCGACGCGTCCGCCATCGGCGCCTTGTGGAATAGCTTCGCCCTGGCGGTCACGCGTACCGCCATCTCGCTGCCGATTGCGCTGGCGTTGACATGGCTCATCGCGCGCACGGACATGCCTGGACGTGGCGCGATCGAAATTCTCGCGTGGCTATCGATCTTCGTGCCGGTGTTGCCATTGGCATTCGGCTGGGTGCTGCTGCTGGATCCCAAATTCGGCTTGCTGAACACGCTAATCTCGAATATCTCAGGCAATAAAACTAGCCTCTTTGACATCTACGGTTTCTGGGGCATTACCTGGGTCCATTTGGCCTCAACATCCATCGCTTACAAAGTCGTGTTGCTGGCGCCGGCGTTTCGACGCATCAATGCCGCAACGGAGCAAGCCGCGCGAGTCTGCGGCGCGACCACGCGCCAGACGATCTTCCGCATCACGCTCCCTTTATTGGCTCCGGCAGTGCTGCTGGTGACGGTGATCTCGCTGGTGCTCAGCTTCGAGAGTTTCGAAGTGGAGCTGCTGCTCGGTCAGCCGGTGCACCTGTATGTGTACTCCACGCGCATTTACGACCTGGTCAATAACCAGCCATCCAATGTCGGCGAGGCGACCGCTATGGCAGTCATTTTCCTCGTCTGGTTGGTGGCGCTGACATGGATTTACCGCCGCGCGATCGGCGGACGTTCGTACACGACCGTTACTGGGCGCGAATATGCGACTCGACCCACGCGCCTGGGTGGGTGGCGCTGGCCCGCCCTTGCTGCCTGCGGGTTGCTGTTTTGCATCTCGCTCGCTGCGCCGCTCACGCTGCTGGTGATCGGCTCGCTGATGCGGTTGTACGGGTTCTTCACGGTTGCAAATGCGTATACGTTTGCGCATTGGCAGGAACTCTTCGCAGATCCCGCGTTTCTTTCAGGAGTGAGAAATAGCCTGATGATGGCGGGGCTCGCGAGCTTGGCGTCGATGCTGCTGTACTCCATGCTGGCGTACGCGCTCACGCGCTATCGTTCCTCCGCTCTGCGCGTGGTGGACGGACTGGTCTGGGCGCCATGGGCCGTGCCGGGTGTGCTGCTGTCGCTTTCATTGTTGTGGCTCTTTCTGGCGACGCCGCTGCGAACGGTGCTCTACGGCAGCGTGGTTGGATTGGCCGTCGCCTTTGCCGTTCGTGCGGCGCCCTTGAGTACACAGCTCTTCAAGACCTCGTTGCTCCAGATTGGGCCCGAGGTGGAGGAGGCGGCGCGCACCTGCGGTGCCGCGTGGCTGCGGATGTACTGGCGCATCGTCCTCCCGCTGCTTGCGCCGGCCGCAGTTACGGTTGGATTGATTACGTTCTTATCTGCGATTTACGACATCAGCACGCCGGTGCTGCTGTACAACGCCAACTCACGGCCACTGTCCATCTTGATGCTGGAGTACAGCTTTGCCGGCGCTAGAGAGCGAAGCGCAGCGATCGGGGTGCTGCTCACCTTTGGAGTGCTACTGATCCTGCTGTGCGCGCGCAAACTGGGATACGCGCTGGCGCGCGAGCGGCTCTAGGGAACCCTGCCGCACGAACCCTCCGCGACATCACTCCGTGGCGGCACTCCTCCATGGGTGACATTACTCCGTGTGGAGACATCACTCCGTGGGACACACCACTCTGTGGAGACATCACTCCGTGGGAGACATCACTCCGTGGGACACACCACTCCGTGGAGACATCACTCCGTGGGAGACATCACTCCGTGGGGACAACCCTCCGGGGGGCATCACTCCGTGGGGATATCACTCTGGTGAAGGTAAACTCCGTGTGGAGACAACCCTCCGGGAGACATCACTCCGTGGGCAGACATCACTCCGTGAGGGGACATCACTCCGGTGGAGACATCACTCCGGTGGAGACATCACTCCGGTGGAGACATCACTCCGGTGGAGACAACCCTCCGTGGAGACATCACTCCGGTGGAGACAACTGTCCGTGGAGACATCACTCCGGTGGAGACAACCCTCCGTGGAGACATCACTCCGGTGGAGACAACTGTCCGTGGAGA
>JAFAZN010000339.1 GCA_019239775.1 Chloroflexota bacterium | reverse complement strand
TCTGCCGTGTCCGCCTGCTTGGCAGCACGCCGAACGGTGCCACGTCCAGGCGCAGCCAACGGCGAAGCGGTCCATCTCGACAATGGTGCCGATGGAGCCGCCGCCCACCATGCGAAAGCCGCCGTCCTGCGGCACTGCGAACGGCAGAAACGCGGTCGGGCGGGGTCCGTCGGGGTGCTGGCCACGGTTGGGACGCTGCGCTCGTGGTGCCCGTGGCCATGCTCATCGGCGATCCGCCAACTGGTGCTAACCCGCTCCAGGTCAAAGCTCACCGGGTCCCGAGCGCCGCCAACCACCCGCCGCCCATGGATCCAGACGTCGGCCCGCACCTCGTCCTCGGCCGCAGGCCAGATGTACGGCGGCTCATGCCCCTCGAGTTCGACGCCGCCCCCAGGCGCGCCGCACTCCGCGGCGAACGCCTCAGATGTTCGCGCTGCTGGCGCTCGGGTGTCAGAGGCTGCCACGCCTCGGCGTACCGCTCTGCCGCGACCAGATGCAGGTATTGGCGCACCAGTGCCTCCTGCGCGCTGCTGTGGGGTAGGGTGGTGGGTGACGGGGCAACCTGCTCGGTTCTGTGCCCAGGCGTACAGCCGGTGCTAGCCGCCAGTGCCATGGCAGCCAGAAGGCAGCACGCTCGTTTCAGCACACGGCCTCGCCCACACCCTAGCCGGCATCGAGGTTCGGCAGGATCACCGGCGCACGGATCGTCGCGCGCAGTCCTGTCAGGTGCAAGCGTCCCAGGCTACCCACGCTGCTGCCAGGCGCCCGTCGGAAAACCAACGGCCATCGAACCGGGCGCAGCAGCGGCCGCGCGGGTGACCTCCGCCGTCCGGTCCAGGCCCAGGATGCGTCGCGCCCAACCGTCGGCCATCGTTGAGCTGCTCGAGTGCCATCTCGAGGTGTGTCGACCGGTCACGGCGGGCGGCGGTCCACCGGCCTCGAGACCTGCTACCAGCGCGCCTTGCGCAATAGGCTTTCGGTAGACCGGACTGGCGCGCCAGGGTGGCCGCGGATGCGCTCGAGTAGGGGGCTCGCTGACGGCCCAGCGGAAGCAACCACCGTGCCGGGAATGTCTTGAGGGAGCGCCGAGGCGTTCAGAGGTGAGCGCATGATCGGTGGGATCCACGCTAGATTCTCCACCGTGATGGTGCATCGCACTCCAGCGGCGGCATATGGCTCAGGGCTGATACGGCGGGCACTCGCCATCCCCAACAGCGCGACCGAAACACCCGTTGCGATTTCATGCTCGCCGTGGTCAGGGGCTGACGTAGGCAATCGCCCGCACTCCGACCGCGGGCAGGCGGCCAAGCTCGGCTCCAGTGCCTGCATCCAGCGCGTACAAGGCATCCGCGGAAGCCACGAAGAGTCGCTCGCCGTCTGGGCTGATACCGAGCGCATTCGGACTTGTCGGCAACGGGATATGTTGCTGGACTGCCAGCGAACGCGGATTCAGCGCGACAACATCATTCGCCAATCCGATGAACAGCGTGTCATCAAGACCAACCACCGCGGCCGCGTGATCTGCGAGCGGGTCGCCGCCAATGTTGGTGGTGCTACGTACATACAGCTGTTCGGCGTCCGCAACCACGACAGCACCACTCGAGCGGTCCACTACAAACAGCAACCGCCCATCGGGCGACAACGCCAGGATGTCCGCTTCCGCTGAACCCATGCCGACTGGCTGCGGGAGATCCAGACAGAAGGCCCAGCCTTCTGCCAAACTCAGCACGTGTACGAAGGCGTACACGTTGCCGTTCGACTGTGTATGTCCGGCTGCGAGGTCGCGGGAGTGGAGGTGGTCGGGCTGGTTCGTGTACAGCGTGTACAGGGTTTGGTGATCCGGTGAAAGCACGTGCTGGTGCCGCGTGCCACGCATATTCTCCTCGGGCACGGCTGTCTTTGACCGACTCCCAACCGCCAACACCGCGCCGGTGCGCAAGTCTAGCCGGCGCACGTAATACCGGTCCGGGGCAGACGCTGGCTGGTACTCCAGGACAAAGAGCGTTTGGTCGTCGCTGCTGAAAGCGTCCGGTTCGTAATTCCCGGTCAGGTCAAATACGCGCGGCGGTGCCTGACCAGAGGTGTCGGCAACAGCAATTCGAGAGCTTGTTCGCCCGACTGGCGGCCACCTGCCCGCCTCCTGCGGGGCCGCCAGCGCGACTTTGCTGCCATCAGATGAAACAGCCACGGGCTGCAATCCAGCTGGAATCGCGCGCGTATCGAGGACGGCGCCAGTGCGCACGTCGAGATGCAAGAGAGAGCTGTTATCCCCAGTGAAGAGACTTGACCAGTCAGCTGTCCCGACCGCCGGTGTGCCGCTGAAGCTCTGACGGCGCGTCGCGAAGTCGAATCCAACGAACCCTTGTGGGCTCTCAGCCACGATGAAGTCGGTCAACGGCGGAGTCGGACGAACCGGCGCGCATGCGAATAGCAGGAGCGCGCACGCAGGAAGCCAGCGGATGCACTGCATGCCCTTCGTACACCGCTAAAGGGACGCAGGTTCCACGGAACCGATTTTGGGCCGGTCGGTGTATCAAGAGGTGGGCGCCTCCCAAGGAGTGGCAAGCATCCACGACCCAGCCGTCGCCGACGACGACACACTGGTAGAGCATGCGCGGGCCGGTGACGCGGATGCGTTCGCCGGTCTGGTGCTTCGCCATCAAGAAATCGCGTTTCGGGTGGCCTACCTGGTCGTGGGTGACCCCAACGAAGCGGAGGACGCAACACAAGAAGCTTTCATCAAGGCGTTCTACGGCTTGCGCACCTTTCGACAGGGTGCGCCATTTCGACCCTGGCTGTTGGAGATCGTCGCGAACCAGGCGCGCAATCAGCATCGAAGCCAGCGGCGGCGCGGCGCGGCGATGCTCCGGGCGATACTCACCGAGCGCGCGACGTCGCCGCCGTCCGCGCATGCTTCACCTGAAGTAGATGTCGTGACGCGCGAACAGTACCAGGAGATACGGCGAGCTCTGGGAAGACTCCGCGATGACGATCAGCTGGTGGTCGCGTATCGGTATTTTCTGGACCTGTCGGAGTCTGAGATGGCGTCAGTGCTTGGCTGTGCGCGCGGAACCGTGAAATCGCGGCTTTCGCGAGCGCTTGAACGGCTTCGGACCATACTCGAGGGACAGGATGCCTGACCAGCTCGAAGCCGCGCTGCGAGCGCTTGGTCGCGAGATCGAGTTCCCACCGACGCCTGAACTGTCCGCGTCGGTCCGCAGTAGGCTGACGCATCGACCTAGATCCGCACGACAGGGGAGGCGAGTTCTGCTCTCGCTCGCAGCAGTGTTCGTGGCGGCGCTACTGTTGGCGGCTGGATTGGCGCTGTGGCCGACCGCGCGTGAGGTCGTTGCCGACCGGCTTGGCCTGCGCGGTGTCCAGGTGACGCAGGTGCGCGGTCTGCCTACAGCTACGGCGAATCTGAATCTCGGTCAGGCGATCACACTCGAAGACGCGCAGCAACGGCTGAGCTATCCGATCCAGCAACCGGCGGCCCTCGGCACTCCGGACGCGGTCTACTTCCTCGATCTGCCAGTGGGCGGCCAGGTGGTGCTTGTGTACGCGAGGAACGGCGACAGGCCGACCGTGCTGCTCTCCGAGTTTGAAGGAAGCCGTGCAGGTCTTGGGAAAGGGCTTCCACCTGGTGCGTCTGTCGAAGAGGTCAACGTCAACGGCAACCGTGGTCTGTGGATCAATGGTGACCCGCATGTGGTGTTTTTCGTCGATATGCAGGGTCGGCCACAGAGTGAGACGACCCGCCTGTCAGCAAACGTTCTGCTGTGGGAAAACAACCCGCTCACGCTTCGGCTGGAAGGAGCGCTAACGCGTGATCAGGCTGTCCAGATCGCTCTGTCGACACAGTGAGGCGTGCTCATCCCCAGTGCGGCGGCGACACTCATAACCTCCGGGCGTTTCTCGACAGCTTTTGATTCGAGCTCTCAGCACCAATTCGGGACGCGCGTCTACAGCCGCCACGGGCTGTTGAGCGACGTGCGATTCTAAACGTCGCCTGACACGGGCGCAGGCTACCGTGAGTTTGATTCCCACACCCGGCCGCAGGCCGCGCTGCTTTTGCTGAAGAACGTTCAGCCCGCGCGCGGCGCCAAGGTTAGTACCGTAGTGGCGCCTGGGCTCCGGCCACGGGCCTCGTGATTTACTTTCGTAGTGCTGCTGACCAAGACGTTTCCCCCTGATACATCCAGCAGGGCGTTGGGAGTCATTGGCATGGCTCGATCTCGCTCACAAAGTGCCGGTGCTTGCCTCGCTATTCGGCGACGTGTCTCTCCAGGGTCGGAGACGGGTACTGGTTTCTTGATTCACTCGAGGGCACCCTAACTACGATCGCAACCACTAGGAACGACCTGCAGGCGATCCTCGATGGCGAACACGGTCAAGACCAGTACCTCCTCGGTGACCTTGTGATGGCAGCTGATCGGCTTGGCATACACTTGCAGTCCAACGAGGTCTACGACTTCACCGTACCACCGATACTCGGGGGCAAGGCAGAGGTGGACAATATCGTTGCGATGGACTTCGTCGTCTCATTGCACATGGCCAGCCAGTTGCACAAGCAGGTTCGGGATCTTCCACCAGGTACGCGAATCGCCGGCGTCCAGTTCAACGAGTGATTGCCTCCGCCGCAACAAAGAAGGTGCCTTGCGCGCCTATGGTCCATTTGTAACGGGAACCACGGCGACGCCGCTCCAACTGGAACTCTCGACCTGAACCAGTTCCGGTGCGCTCGAGACGCGCTAGGATCTTTTGAATGCGCACAGGTTGTTGTCGGGCTATCCAACGTCAGTGGCGTTGCCGACTCCACTGAGTCGAGATATGTGTCCAGTCCACCAGCTTTTGCGGTAATTGGCAAATGCGCCGCTGCCGACGACGGCCGTACCGTTTCGATGAAGTACTTGGGCGATAGCCAGGCGCCGCCCTCGTTGGTCGGCTTGCTGCCGGACTTGACTATGGCGATTGGCGTGACCTCGAGGGCCCAGGCATCGGGAAACGTGACGAAGTACATCAGCGACAACACCGGCGAGTGGCGTGCTGAGATCCTGCCCGGCTGCAGAGTACAACTATGTGTGCGCCGGCCTGGGCAAACACGGTAGCGCTGACGGCGCGAGCGCGGTGGACAAACTACACCTATGACCCGTATTTGACGATCCGACGGTGCGCCACTGGACACAGCAGGACCTGATGCTGCACATGGATGATCCCACGCAGTGGAATGCGTACGGTTACGTAGCTGACAATCCTATGAATCTGATCGATCCCCTCCGTGGCGGACTTCGCCAGCTATGAAAGTCGAGTCGTGAACGCAGCGGAGCGAACGGACAATCGTCGGCGGCGTTGCGGGACTTGTCGGTGCAGTTGCACCGGTGGAGGCCGCCAGCGGCAACCGTATTTTAGTCTAGGGGGCGTCGCCGCAATTACAGGTGGAGCGACCGAGACTGGTTACGGCGCGCCGCAGATTTACCAGACCTGACAATGGAGGCAAACGGAAAGTGGTTGAGAGTACGTATCGAATGCTCACGTACATCTGCCCGCTGACCGTGCTGGCTGCTGTCGCCGCAACGTTCGTTTTGCATGCTGCCGGACGTGTCGCGCTCCGCCCCGAGATCACGCGGCTCTCAATTGGCGGGCAATCGGCGCTCTATCCGCATTGACTTTGAACCTCGTGGAGAGCCAGCAATGGCCCTCCACGCTCATCAGACCGCTCATGTAGGTGCTCGTGACCCTTACAGTAGTGGGTGCCGCATCGCGGTGGTCGCGCATACAGAATCGTCTCCCGCGGCCGGATTCAAAATAACGGATGATGTATCCGTCTCAAACGCCGTCACCTTCAGGTACGGCTCTGGTAACCACCACCTGGCGACCGTGCACGGCGCCGCAACGTTCGCCGCTGAGGTGCACCGTAACATTGCAGATTGCCGCCAGGTACCGATACCGGCGTCAATGGCCCACCTTGGCGTTGGTAAACCATCCCTTGACGGTCGCTCGATCCTGGTCTCCGCATCTGTAACCGGTGGGCCCAATCGCCGTGCATCGGTCACGTTGGACGTGGCAACCGCAGCGGGAAACGTCACAGATTTTGTCGAGCCGATCGATCGCGTGAGGGCACCGTCGTCAACAACCCGGGGGAGGTGCCCAAGAGACGGCGGAGGTCCGGCCAACCGGCTCAGTGCTGACATGATGCATGCACCACCCGGCGGCGTCCGGTAAACCGACCCGGCCTGGCGCCTCGCTGGGCCTACCCCGAGGATGGACTGTGGGTCCGCAGGAGCTGTTGAAACGCGCCCGACTCTCGCCAACTAAATGAGGCGCGGCCGTGGAACGTCTTGTCCCGCAGCATTGGGTGCGTCCCTAGAGTCGACCACTCGCCGACCAATATGTGCGGCGGCTGGAGTCTGGGGTTGCATTGCGTTCGGCGATTGTCATCGCGCTGCACGCAACGCGCCGATGCGGCGTGTGCGCGCGGCTTGTCACCTGTTTGGGCGCACAGCCGAATATTTAGCGTGTCCCGGAGTCCCCGTAGAACACACCCAAGCGGCGGGCAAATTCGATCGGCTTTAGCACGCGAACGGCCAATCGCCCGCGGACGTTCAGCAGACCCGCATCCGAGGTCACCAGCGTTGCATGGGCGGCCTCGGCGAGGGCGGCGAACTTTCGATCGGCTGGATCGGGCACAAAGCCGTACGCTTCGGGATGCGTCGAACCACCGAACCTGTCCTCGGCACGAAACAGATCAGCGATACGCGCCCATGACAGCGGCGGGATCTGCCGCATGACATGCCCGGTTTCCTGCCGAGTGGCCTCGTTCCAGGTCATGCGCAATCGTCCTTCGCGGACGGCTTCGACGAGCCGCGCGGAGTGACTGCCGGGGTTGAATCCGGCCGCAACAAAC
>JAFAZN010000287.1 GCA_019239775.1 Chloroflexota bacterium | reverse complement strand
TCATCCAGCCGCCGCCGCGATGGATTGCTCCAACTCGGTGCGAATTGCGCTGCCTCCGTTGGTCTGCCAGTCCTTGACCACCTGGTCGAAATCCGTCATCGCTCGCCGGCCTGCGAGGATGTCCGTAATTGCGTCAATCAAATTCTGCTGCAAAACCGCGCCCTTCGAATCCAATGTCGCGGAAGTGAACCCAAGTGTGGGATCAGCCACACCCACCGCGACGGCGGCCTTTTCGAAGTCCGTCGCGGCCTTCGCGTAGTCGGGAATGCCCGGCCAGTACGCCACCTGCGGCCGCTGCACGATGTACTTCCAGGGCACCGAGTTGGCGTCCTGGTTGCTCGGCGGCAGCACGGTAATGGACCCGTCCGCACCAACCGAGTAGTCGACGTCCTTCACCCCCGTCGTCAACAGCAAGTCTTCCGCGCTGCCAAACGGAGCTGCGAGAAAGTTGGCAACCCGCAACAACTCCTGTACCCGATCCGGTGCGGCCTTCTTGAACGCGGTCATACCGAAGTAGCCGCGGCCGAAGAAATGCGCCGCCTTGCCGCCATCGTGCGCGGGGAATGGCAGCACGGCGGCCGGCGTCACTGGCGGCGTCTGTTTGGGACCACGCGTCCAGCCATCCTGCCAGGCGTTGCCGAACGTCCACACGTCGGTCGCAAACTTGCTGCCGATAAACGCGTCGCGAGCACGGGTGCTGTCCGCAATGGTCAACGAATCCGGATGAAACACGCCGGAGACGACCAGGTCGCGGGTGTACGCCATCGCGTCCTTGTACTGCTGTGTCTCGATATCTTTCGTGAGCTTGCCATTGGAGTCCAGTGCCCAACCATTTGGTGCGCCGAACATCGCCGCGAAGAAATAGATGTAGTACATCTGGTTCAGGTATCCGCCGATGCCCCAGCGATTGTCCGCCGGTTTCGTGAGCGCCTGCAGCACGCGCTTGAAGTCATCGGCGTTCTTGGGCGTGTAATCCTTGCCAATCTCAGTGTCGTACACGTCGCGATTCTTGAGCAGCATGCTGCCCGGGTAGTAGCGCTCGATCGGCAGCATCTGGAGTTTCCCGTTGCGAACGCAGCCGGAATTTTTCCATGCGTACGTCGGAATTGCCGCGAGGAACGGATACTCTTTTGCCGCGTCTCCACCGAGGAATGGCGTGAGATCGGCCGCCTGGGCTGCAAGAAACTGCGTCAGGTTCTGGATCGTGGTGCCCGATGCCCCACCGCCTGGAATGAGCATGACGTCCGGCAGGTCATTGCCGGCCATCACGGTCTGAAGCTTGGTTGGGTAATCCGCCTGCGAAATGATCGTGAATTGAACGTCCGCGTTCAACTCCTTGTTGGTCTCCTGCCAGGCAGGGTTCTGCTCGTAGGGGGTCGGCGGCGCTGGTGCGCTGTTGTTGGTGTAGCACAGAATTTTACCACCGGCTCCGGGCGGAGTGTTGGGCAGGACCTTCTGCGGGTTCTTCGGATAGTTCGTAAACCCATCCTCATACAGAGGTCCGGAGGACGGAAAGTCTGGTTTCGCCCCACCAGTGAACGGAATGAACGTTGGATAAGCGGATCCGGCTTTTGCGCCAGCCGTTCCAGTAACTGGTGCCGTTGGAGCCGCCGGTGCGTTCAGGCCGCAGGCGCTCAGCAGCGGCAGGGATGCACCCGCGCCAATGGCGAGAAGAAGCGTGCGTCGGCTAGTGGAGTGTTGCAGCATCTTGCGGAGTTCCCCGTTGAGACTCGGACCTTTCAACGAAGCGTCGGGTAGCGTTGAGCGATCGGCGAGAGCGCAATCTTCCGCGTCATACGCGCACTTTCGCCGCTTCGTACGCGGTCAGAAACCGTTTGATCCTCTCCACGCTGATTTTTGCCCACTCGGCGCCGGTGTAGATACCGCCCGCGGGAATTTGCGCTTCCACGCTGATGTCAATACCCTCTGGCAAGCCATCCAGGTACTCGTTCAACGGAACAACGCCTTCGCCTGGTAGCAGACCCGCGTTCGGAACTACGGGCGAGGAGTCGTTCAGTTGTGCGTACGGCAGCCACTTGCGGTCGATGGTGGCGAGCGCAGCGAAGCCGTGCTCATCGCGGAACGTCTGCCGCGGATCCAGACAGATGCCGACGTTCTGGCGCTTGCAATCCTCCATGAACTGCACGGCGGTTGTCACCGGCGAAAGCGAGCGCACGGTGGCTTCTACCGCGACCGTCTGGCCCATGGGCGCCACGAAGTCGCAGATGCGGCCGAAGTTGTCGCACATCCGCTGCCACTCGGGATCGTCGCCGATGACCAGCACGTACTTGCAGCCGACCTCGCCGCCGAACTCCAGGGCAGGCAGGATCAAATCCCATTCCATATCTGGTCTCAGATAGAAACTGTAGTTGTCGTAGACTTCGAGGCCCGAGTCGGCCAGGGCGCGTTTGACTTCGCCTTCGAGCTGCCCTCGGCCCACGATGGGATTGAAGTTGTAGGTGAGCCCCGGCGCCCGATATGTGCGTATGCCGATGGCGTCATAGCCAGCCTTGATGCTGGCCTCAACATACTCGAGCGGCGGCGTCGAGCCAAGATTCTGCGGCGAGTTTACGAGCTTGTTCAAACCCCCTCCTTGCGCGCGCCAGCATACCAGGGTTTAGGCCCGAACTCACGCCGTCTGCGACGAGTTGTTGCTGCAAGTTGGCGCTTTGTTCCCCATTCGTGCGCATCAGTACTTCGATCTGGTCACCAACGTGCAAATCCTCGTTACGCCAATACGCATCCGGAGGGATCGCACGGTGGGGTCTGGTCCATTGGTCCGACGTCTCGCGATAGCCATAGCTGCGCTCGTCATCGCGCTTGGGAGCTCGTACTTTGCCGTCTTCGGCGCCACCGCCGGCTGGCCCACCTACCAACACGATCCACAACGTAGCGGCGCCGACCCGGACACCCCGCAAATCGCCAGCATCAGCCCCAACTGGACGACGCAGCTGGACGGGCAGCTCTATGCCCAACCACTGGTATCGGGCAACACCGTGTATGCGGCGACCGAAAACAACACGGTGTACGCCCTGAACCCGGCCAACGGCAGCGTCATCTGGCAGCAGCACCTGTCAACACCGGCAAGCCTGAGCCAGCTGCCGTGCGGCAACATCAATCCATATGGCATTACGGGCACGCCCGTGGTGGACCAGTCAAGCGGAGTGCTGTATGCCGTCGCCTTGCAATCGAGTCCGACCGTCCACCACGAGCTCTACGCGTTGAATGTTAATGCCGGAGGAGCGGTGCTCCACCATTTTCCCATCGATGCACCAGGCTCCGATCCAACCATTCAGGGTCAACGCGGTGCGCTCGCGCTGGCTAGCGGCGAAGTCTATGTGACCTATTCCGGCCGCGCCGGCGACTGCGGCAGCTACGTCGGTCGTGTGGTCGGCGCCAGCACGTCCGATACCACCGGCAGCTCCGTCATTAGCTATGCCTTGCCCAATACCAGTCGTGGCGGGATCTGGGCCGCGCCTTCGGTGGATGGCAGCGGCAATGTCTACGTTGCCACTGGCAACAGCAACGCGACTGGCTCCACGCCGGACCGCGGCGAAAGTGTGGTGCGGTTGTCGGCGCAACTCGGCGAGCTGGACTTCTTCACTGCGCCGGAGTTCGCCAATCTCAACAGCACCGATACGGACATTGGCTCCATCGGACCGATTCTGCTCCAGAATGGTTGGATTCTCCAGAGCGGCAAAAGCGGCTTCGGCTACCTTCTCAATTCGGCCGCGCTCGGCCACCTCGGCGGCCAGATGTTCGAAGCAGAGATCTGCGATCCGAATCAAGAGGCAACCGGCTGGGGCGCGTACCTGGCGCCCAGCACCGTGTTCATTCCATGCACCTCTGCGCTAAAGGCGGTGCATATCCAGACGAACGGCACACCGGGCTTCAGCGTATCCACCATCCGCTCCGGGTATGGCGGGGCGCCGGGCGCGAGTCCGCCGATCCTCTCAGGCGGTGTGCTGTGGAACCTGGACACGGGAAATAAGTTGCTGCTCGGCTTCGATCCAACTACAGGAGCCACGTTGTTTTCGCAGCCGCTGGCGGGGACACCGGATCACTTCGCGGCGCCGTCGGCGGGTGCTGGCAATATTCTGGTGCCCGCGGGCTCGATGCTCGAGGCGTTCGCCGTCTCGGGTGGGACGCCGCCAAGCCCAACTCCAACAGCGACTGCCACGCTGGTTCCGCCAACGCCAACCGCCACAGCCACGTCGGTTCCGCCAACGCCAACCGCCACAGCCACCACTGCGGCTGCTACCGCCACGCCAACTTCAACCGCGCCCGCGCAGGCGACGTACTCCAGCCACGCAACCGTTACACCGGGCGCGGTGGCACCAGGTACATCAGCCACAATCACCTCGAGCGTGACCAGCAGCCAGGCTTTGCACGCCCTCGTCGACGTGGAGGTCTACGACCCGTCGTGGAACAAAGTCTTCCAGCAGTTCTGGGACAACCAATCGTTTGCGGCAGGCCAGACGTTGACGTTCACCTCGACGTGGCCGGTGGCGGCGACCGCTCCACTTGGGAAATACACGGTCATGATCGGCGTGTTCTCACCAGGTTGGGGCACGCTCTACAACTGGAATGGCGCGGCCGCTACTTTTGCCGTCGCTCAGGCGCCGACCGCCACTCCCACCCCCACGCGCACGCCGACGCCGCTTCCGACCAACACGCCTACCGTTAATCCCAATTCGGCACGGTCCTTCACGACTAGCGCGAGCGCATCACCGCCCTCGGTGACGCGTGGTGCGGGTGTCTCAATCACGACCTCCGTCACCAGTTCGAGCGCGACAAAAGCCCTGGTGGACGTCGAGATCTACGACGCGTCGTGGCACAAGGTGTTCCAGCAGTTCTGGGATAACCAGTCGTTCGCCGCCGGCCAAACGCAGACCTACCAATCGGCCTGGACGGTGCCCACCACCGCCGCAACAGGAACGTACACGCTGATGGTAGGTGTCTTCTCCCCCGGCTGGGGCAGCATCTACGCCTGGAACAGCGCCGCCGCCCACATCACTGTCAACTAGCGCGCAACCCCGACGAAGACACGATCGACATCGGCGGCCACGGCTTCGCCGGCCGCAAGAAGTTCCGCGATGTGCAAGCCAATCCGCGGATTGCCGTGGTCATCGATGACCTGGCCTCCGTGGACCCGTGGCGCCCGCGCATGATCGAGGTGCGCGGCGTCGCAGAAGTGCACGCCACCGGTGGCGAGAGCATCGGCCAGGGTTTCGATCCCGAGATGTTCCGCATCAAACCCAAGCGCATCGTGGCGTTCGGGCTGGACGACGCAAATGTGTTCTCGATGAACGCACGCTCTGTTTAAATCCAGGTCGATGCAGATCGGACTCTTCGGACTCCACCGCGGCAGCAGCGCGCAACCAGAGGTTCTGGCGCGGCGCGCCAGGCGTGCCGAGGAACTGGGTTTCGAATCGCTCTGGGTGGGCGATCATATCGCGCTGCCCGCCGGCGACGACGCTGGCGGCAACATGCCCCATCAGCCTCGCCTGGAAGCGTTGACCGCGCTGACGTTCATGGCCGCGGTAACGCAGCGTGTTCGACTCGGCGTTGGCGTCATCGTGCTGCCGCAGCGACAGCCAGTGCTGCTCGCCAAGCAGTTGGCGAGCCTCGACGCGCTCTCGAGCGGCCGCTTGATCGTTGGCCTCGGCGTGGGCTACCTCGAAACCGAGCTGCGCGCGCTCGGCGCCTCACTCGCCGACCGTGGTGCGCGCACCGACGAATACCTCGCGGTGATGCGCGCGCTGTGGTCGCCGGAGCCGGCGTCGTTCAGCGGGCGATTCGTTGAATTCCAGAACGTGGTGCAGCGACCGCAACCCGTCCAACAGCCGCATCCGCCGATCATCTTCGGCGGCCAATCGCCGGCCGCGCTGCGCCGCACCGTGCTCAACGCCGACGGCTGGCACGGCTTCGACATGGACCTCGATGCCACCGCCAATGCCATCGTTGACCTGCAAGACGCCACCGTGCGCTACGCTCGGCCTCCCGAGCGCGGCCAACTGGAGGTCATGATCACACCACCAGGTGGTCAACTCTCGCTGGACACCGCCCGCCGATACGCCGACCTCGGCGTGGACCGACTGGTTATCCAGCCGGAACGTATGGACGGATCGGAGATCGATGACCTGATGACTCAGCTGGCGGATACGGTGATCGGTCGCGTCTGATTCGCTAAATCGAGCAAGTCATCCCATCTCCGCGGCGACCGGCTCAGCTGGTGAGAGGTGTCACCAGCTTGCCTAAACCCTCGACCTCGACGGTCACCTCATCCCCTGGCTTCAGCCAAACCCGCGGTTCCGGCATCCCCAGAATGACACCCTCCGGCGTGCCCGTAATGATCAGGTCACCTGGCTCCAAAGTCATGTGACGGCTGGCGTAGCTCACAACCTCCGCCACCGAGAAGATCA
>JAFAZN010000285.1 GCA_019239775.1 Chloroflexota bacterium | reverse complement strand
TCTGAAGCGCGCCCGTTTCCTAGCATACTGACCGATTCTCTCTTATTGAACTTCGTGTTTACACTGGTTCTCTTTCAAAAGAAGTTCATCTTCGATCCAAGAAATCTGGACTGCCTGCAGGCACACTAACGTGCGATGTCGGCGGCGAAGTCGTCGATGGCTTGTGCGGATTCGAGCACGCCTATCTCCAGCGAGTGCCTGCGCTGCTCGCCTGGGTCCAGGAACTGCAGCGTCCCACGCTCTCGGTCATACGCCCGCCCGCGCCCGATGCAATTGGCCGGCTCCAGTCCAGCAACGTACGCGCCGTACCCGAGCTGCTTCCACTGCCACAACCACGGCAGCTCCTCCGGACGCTGCTTGATAAACAGACCAATGCCAAGACGTCTGTTGACAAACGCGGTTCTGGCCCACCCGTCAGCACTGGCGCGAACGTGGTGCACCAGTACGGTAGCCTGCCAATCAGCGGTAGGCGGACCGTAGCGCCTGAAATTGGCCAGCGCTGCCTCCGCGTCATCCGTAATTGGCTCCATTTCGCGTGCGGAGGAGATCAACTCGCTGTCCTCGTCCAATAGCGGAAATCCCACGTTGATGTGGTACGCCAGCATCAGCGGAGTCCTGGCCTGACCCAGGTTCTCGAGCACGTCGTCCACAAATAAACGGCTCTCACCGAGTCGCGCCCAGACCCGACGTGTAAGCCGAATATCCCCCCCAAACACGGTCGTCTCGCGCGTGCGACCTTGCACCCACATGACGTACTCGTCAGCGTTCCAGTCACCGTCCACGTGAACGTTGCGCGCCTGCAGATACGACGCACGCCCATGCAACGGAAGCGATTGTCCCTGGTCCACCGATGGCCAGCCGGCCGTCGTGAACCCGCACGTTGCCATCAGTCCGCCGCTGAAGCCTCGCAGCCATCCCTCCCCCGCTGGTTCGTAGTGCGATGCGGCCACTTCGCCGGTGGATGACCGCCAGCACAGTGGCATGCCGCGGAATTCGGCGAAACCGATGTCCATCCCGCGCCCCGGCAGCACGCTGAATGCCAGGCCCGAACCAGTGCGCAGCTCAGCCACCTGGACTCCGGACTCCGGCCCCTCGGACAGTCTTACCAGGCGTGCACCACAAAGCTGGCTGACGTCGCCAACACGCTTCAGAAGCTCGGTACGCGTCCAGCTTCTACCGAACAGCTCGACCATCTATCAGTGGTCGGCGACGGGCTGCCTGGTCGACATGGCCGCGACACCGGCCGCGCGGAGCTTCGGCATGACCTCCGCCGCGTACAGCGCCATCGACTGCTGCGCCAGCTCGAAGCTGAGACCGCCGAACTGGAACATGTGGTTCAAATGCGTGAAACCAACCTCACCTTGCAGGTAGGTGAGCATGTCCGCCACCTCCCGCGGGTTCCCAGCGATGAGCCGCCCCTGATCGATGAGCGAAGTCACATTCAGCTCGCTGAGCGCTGCCGAGGCACGTCCCGCCTGCGAAAAGCGCGTCGGACGCAACGCGGAATGCCGCAAGCCGGCCAGAAACCGCCCGAAGCAGCGCACCGCGAGCTGGCGCGCGTCCTCGCTCTTTTCGCAGACGATCGTGTGGTACAGCGTACCGATCTGGTAGTCGGCGGGATCGCGACCCACCGCCTCCCATTCGTCTTGATAGATGCGGACGGTCTCCGCAAACGCGGGCACCGGCCGTGGAAACCCAAGCGTGAGCAGGTTGTAGCCGCGCCGCGCGGTCCATTCGAAACTTGAACGGGTGCTGGAGCACGAGACCCACACAGGTGGATGCGGCTGTTGTTTTGGCAAAGGCCACAATTCGACCTCGGGGACCTCGAAAAACGTGCCGGAGTGGCTGAAGCGTTTGCTGGTCCAGGCGCGCAGAATCAAATCGAGCGCTTCCTCGGTGCGCGCTTGCGCTTGCGCGTAATCGACTCCGTACGCCTCGTAGTCGTACGGCTCACTCCCGCGGCCGATCCCGAAGTCCAGCCGACCACCCGACATGAGGTCCAGCGTGGCCATCTGTTCGGCCGTTTCCAGCGGATGGTGTAGTCCAAGCACCGCGATCGAGGTGCCGAGGCGAATACGCTGCGTGCGCTGGCTAAGACCAGCGAGGACCAGCTGCGGCGCCGACATCAACCCGCCCCACGAGTCGAAGTGGTGCTCGTTGATCCACACGCTATCGAACCCAAGAGGATCGGCCGCGGCCAGCAGATCGAGCTGTTGCCGCATGAACTCCGGCTGCGGCGGGTCGGATTCGGCGTGGTAACTCGGCAGAGCATATGCACCCAACGTCAATCGCCTGGACATCGCCACCCCCAAGCCGCAACCAGCGGAACCTTACTGCGCCGGGTTGCTCGTGACCTGCGCAGATACATCGAAGAACCGTTGCAGACTTTCGTTGAAACGGAAGAATTTGTCGGCGCGGTAGCCGTCGCCGGTCGCGTTGTAATGCAAGCCGTCCGGCAGTGTGAGGTCCAGTGAGTTGAGCGTGAATTCACCTTCGGCCCGACCGTGCTCGTGGATGCTCTGGAGCATCGCCTGCCATCGTTCTGGCTCCATCTCCAGGTAGAAATCCAGGTCGCGCAATTCGTCGAATGCGATCTCGCGGATGTCGCGGATGTCAAAGACGTCGAAAGTCAGACGAAACGAGCGGTCGCCAACTTTTATTCCAACAAGAGCATCCACTCGGCCAAACTTCCGATACGCGTCGTCGTGCATCGTGATCTCCGCAACATCGGTGAGCCATTCGGTAGACGGAAACTCTGGCATCTGTCTGCAAGATAGCTCAGAACTTGATACGTTCGCCGGGATCACTGACCGAGTCGAACGGCGTCATACGCTCCAGGTGGCGCATCGGGTCGGCCTCGCGCGTGTTGGCCAGGGCCTGGTCCACTCGGGCGAAATACTTTGGATCGAGCGAGCTGAGTTTGTCCAACTCCGAACGATATGTGGCAAATGGCGCGCAAACACGATCGAGCTCGATCGCCCCGCAAGCCTCGCACACTGCCTCGCGCGGAGTGTCCATTCGACGTTGAAACACCTCAGTGCGGACTTCGCAGCGCCGGCACTGATACACGTACAACGGCACTGATCGACTCAGACCTCCAACATGGCCTTGTAATTCGGCGCCAGGAGCGAACGATGCTCGACGCCAATCCAGTCCAGGTGTCGCAAGTAATCTTCAACGTAGCGGCGGCGCATCGCTTTGACGACGGTCATTCCCGCATCCATCGCGCGAACACCGCCGCCAAAGATACAGGCTAGCGCCTCCCATAACACGGGGTCATTGTCGTCCCGAGCCGCGACGAGCTCCGCCTGTGCCAGTCCGGTGCTGAGGTGGTTCGTCATGCCGCGCACGTGGGTGACGGCGTAGTGGAGGTGATCCATCGCATACGCGATGTGGCGCGTTTTATCCTGTGTGGCACGCAGGCCAATCAGCATCTCCACCGGAGACGGCGCATATGCCGCAAGATAGCGATAGATCGTACGCGTGAGCAGCCCCCGCAACAGGTGGAGGAGCGCAGAGGTCTCCGTCCATCCACCGCGGCTCTCGAGCAGCCAGCGGTTCACTCCACCCGGACTCTCCAAGCCGAGTCCCCCTCCATTTACCAGGGCGCGTTTGCGGAACACTTCGAAATGCCGCGCCGCATCGAACGTCTCGGTAGCAAGAAAGAGCTTGACTTCGTGAAAGCCGTACGACATTTGCTGCTGCCAGCCCGAAATGACCTCGGCTTCAATTGATGCCTGCTGACTCAGCTCAGTCGCGACCTGGCATACAGCGACTTCAACGTCATCCGGCAGACCGCGACAGGCTTCCCACGGGATGCTGTCCGCCGACGACCAGCGGCGGGAGATAGCTTCCTCGTACAGCTCCGCCGCGTTGTCAGCCCACAGATCGGACTTATGGCGCAGGTAATAGCCGCCAATCGAGCCCGCCACCGAGCCTGTCGGGTTGAATGCGCCACGCGGCGATCGCGATCGGTCCTGCCAGTAGTCGGGCACCTCGCCATAGGCGCCAACGTTGGTCGCCGCGAGCGTGAGGCCGCCATCCTTATGCACGCGCGCGCGCGTGCCCCACTGGATGGTCATGCTCTTCCAAGTGAGATCCAGGGGCGGCTGTGCCGGTTGGCTATCAGTCATGCGGAGCCTACCGACCTGCCGCCGCTGTCGGCTCGTCGAGACCGCCGCCTGATGGAAACACCCACGGATTCGTTCCGGTACGTGACGTGAGGCTCAACGCTTGTGGGCCAGGACGGCGACGGCAGAGTGACGATAGCCGCGCGGCTCAGCACGTACCCAGGGGGACGGGGCGGGAAGGAGCGCGCAGCGAGGAACGAGCGGAGCAGCGACTGGCCCCGGGGGGCGGAGCCCCCTGCCCCGGAACAGTCAATTTTCACAAACCTCATTAATTCGCGCGAACGTACTGTTCGAGCAGTGGGTTTGCGCGTCCATTCTCGAAGCGTTCGCCAAATCCAGCCACGCGCACGCGCTGGACGTACTCCTTCACTTGCCGTTGCCTGATGGCGAGCAGCGTGTTGTAGCCGTCGTCCACCTTGTCCTCGCCATGACCGAGCAGGATCGCCAGTGCGGCGTTGCTGGGTAAGCCGCGTGCGACCGGGTTCTGCCCGCTCGCACCGGTCACGAGTGCGATCTCGGCGTCGTCGAGGTAGGAGTGGATCTCCTCCCGGCGGTCCGTTTCGACCGAGCCGAGGTACTGCAGGTGCATCACGCCAAAGGCGACGTGGCGCGATTCGTCCTGTGCACACAGTCGATAGATGTGCTTCTCGGCGTCGTTGTAGGCCATGAGCTCGCCCATCCGGAAGAGGGTCAGCACGGCGCCCTCGCCGGTGATGTGCAAGCGGGCCGACATCTCCGTGAAATCCCGCGCTGAGTCGATGTTCGCGCCAACAACCTGCGTGCTGCCAGCGCGGCGCATCAACCCACCGCCATTGACCAGGGCGCGCTTGCGGAAGACGTCGAGGTGCCGCGCTTCATCCATCACCTGCGAGAGCAGGAACATGCGCGGCTCGTAATAGTCAGGCGTAACCGACGCAATCCACTTGCCCGGCACATCGCCCGCGACGAACTCGATCTCGGTGATGAACGTCGCCAGCTGGCATTCCGCGCGCTCGATGTCATCGGGCAGGGGTGTGATGGAATGCCAGGGAATGTCGGTCGCCGAGGACCACTGGCGCGCCACGGCTTCTTCGTACAGCTCAGCCCCGTTGCGCAGCCAGACATCGGCCTTGGTGCGCACCGAATAGTTTCCGACGCGGGGTACGCCGCTGCGCGCGATACTGCCGCGCGGCCGCCCAGTCTGATTGCGGCTCTCGTCGGGGACGTGCGCGGCGACGCCATGGTCCACGTCCTGGAGCAGAATCCCCGAGCCGGCGCGGCCCTCCACCGTCTCTCCCCAGACGTCTCGCCGCTCCAGCCAGCGCAGGTCATAGCCTTGTTCTCGCCCAAACTCCTTATAGGCTGCGAAAACGTCGTTGGCGACCACCATCTGTGGGCCCCCTCACTGTGCTGACAAGGTCGAGCAGTCTACTCGAATTGATCTACGGCATCATACCCGCCACTGAAACCGAACTCGTAGTAAGGCGATGTCGGGCGTGATTCGAGCGTCGCGAGGCGTTATTGCCGGGCGGCTCGCGCCCGGGCGGCTTGACGCACCAGGTGGTCGCGCTCGGCGACGTCCGTGGCGCGATGCGCGGCATCCGCGTACTCCGCCGCGGCGGCAGTGAGATCGCCGCCCAACTCGTGCAGGTAAGCGCGGACCGCGTGCCAGCGGTAGCGTTCGCCGAGCACGTCGCGCAGACGGTCGGTCTCACGCAGCCCAGCAGCGGCGCCGAGCACGTGTCCCACTGCTACGGCGCGCCCCAGCACCGCGGCGGGATCCTGGTGCACCGGATCATCGCTGAGCGCGAGGAGGTCGTCGTACCAGGCGAGGATCTGCGGCCAATCTGTATCTTCGGCGCTTGCCGCGTCGTCGTGCAGCGCGGCGATGGCGGCTTCGGTCTGATAGCGGCTAGGACGCCCGACGGCCAGTGCCGATTGCAGAACGCGCAGGCCGTCGGCGATCTCGCCGGTGTTCCACAGGCCGCGGTCCTGCCGGTCGAGCGTGACGATGCGACCATCTGCGTCGAGTCGCGCGGGGAGGCGGGCGTGGTTGAGGAGCATCAGCGCGAGCAGCCCACGCGCCTCCGGTTCTTCGGTGGCCAGGGTGAGTTGGCGGGCGAGCCGGATCGCCTCAGCGGCAAGGTCCACCCGGCCGGCGTGACCGGCCGAATAAATGAGATAGAGCACGCGCAGCACGACCGCCAGGTCGCCAAGCTGGTCCAGGCGACGCCCCTGGAGGGCGCGCTTAGCCCGGCTGATGCGCTGCGCCATGGTCGCCTCTGGCACGAAGAAGGCATCGGCGATCTCCCGAGTGGTGAGGCCTCCAACTGCGCGCAACGTCAGCGCCACCTGGGAGGCAGGCGCGAGGTCCGGATTGCAGCAGCAGAACAGCACAAACAGGGTGTCATCACCCGTCTCCTCTTCTTCGGCAGTGCTGGCGGGCGGCTCGGCGTATATCGCGTCCTCGCGGCGGTGACGAGCAGCCTCGCTGCGGCGGGCGTCGACCAATCGCCGCGTCGCGACCGCGGTGAGCCATGCGCCCGGCTCACGCGGCGGATGCTCGGGCCACACCCGCAATGCTTCCAGCAGCGCCTCTTGCAACGCGTCTTCGGCAGCGTCGAAGTCCTCGCCGCGACGCACCAGGCCCGCAAGCACGCGAGGGACGAGGGCGCGCAGCGCACCCTCGTCCAGCCCTGGCGTTGGCTCTTCGATCACGCCGAGTCAGTCGTGCGAGCCCGAGCCCGACATGACTTCGCGGACGTCGATCCACTCGTACAGGGGCGTGCCGCCCGGGCCGGGCTCTGATGAGACGTAGGCTGCAAGCTCGATCGCCCGTTCGTACGACTCGACGTCGATCATGTACCAGCCGGCCACGAGATCGCTAGTCTCGGGCAGTGGGCCGTCGGTGATCACTGGCGCCGCGCCCGGGCCGCCATAGCGCACCCAGGTCTGCGCCGGCGTGAGCGCCCGCGCATCGACATACTCGCCGTTTCGCTCGAGCAGCTCGCCGACGTGCTTGAGGAAGGCCATGTGCGCCTCTACATCCTCGGGCGCCCACTGGTCCATCGGCGGAAACGGATGATGCGGCTCCGGGCCGCCGCGATAATGCTTGAGCAGCAGATACTTCGGCATGCAGGTCTCCTTGGTAGTGTCGTGGGCCGCGCCTGTTGCTGCCCACATCTGATGAGCGAAGCCGGTGAGCGCTTCTCGACATCAAAGCACTCCAGCGAGCGCCGACGTCGAACGGGTCGTACGCGATTGGTTGTATAGTATTCAGGCAAATACTGAAATGATGCCAGCTCACGAAACGCGGCCTCGCCCACTCTGG
>JAFAZN010000267.1 GCA_019239775.1 Chloroflexota bacterium | reverse complement strand
ACCACCACCGACTTGCCTGGGGTTGCCAGCGGTAGGACGTGGCTCGGGACGAAGAGGACGTCAGGTGGGTTGCTGAGCATCTCGCGCGAGAGGCCAAGCTGAGTCCAGAGCCGCGGGAGACGGATAAGCTTTGTGGTCGCGCGCGGACTGAGCTCCAGAAGTCCGGGCGGGAGATTGGCGCTGAGATAGAGACGGTAAGCGTTTTCCGCGTCAGAAGCGAGCAAGTGCCGCAGCACGTGGAGCGAATAGTTCTCGGTCCCCGTGCGCCGCGGGCGGGTGATGCGGCTGGCATCGACGCCAATCAGCACGCCGCTAACGCTAGCGCGCCGACGCCTCGCGAACACAACTGCTCAGGCCCCGAAGCGTGGTGCGCGGTTATGATGCTGCCCATGCCGCCGCTGGCGCTAAATGTGCTTGATTTGTCCCAGAACTGGGACACCAACACCCCGGGCTTCGCCCGCTATGACGGACCAACCATCAAGTGGGTCAAACGCGTCGCGTTCGAGGGGGTTGGAGGCATGGAGATTACCTCCACGCTGCATGTGGGCACGCACCTGGATGCGCCCAACCACTTCATCACCAACGCTCGCGGCATCGGCGAGCTACCAATGGACTTCCTGGTTGGACCGGCCTGTGTGGTCGACCTGCAGAAGATGGAATTGACCGACTATCAGATTTACGGGCCCGAGCACTTCGAGCGCTGGGAGCAGCAGACGGGCATCCGAATCGAGCGCGGCGACATCCTGGTCATCCACACCGGCTATCACCGCTTCTATCCGTCCAACTGGACCGCCGAGTGCGGACCGATCGAGCCAGACGAGACGCGCTACTTCATCAAGCACCCTGGCCCGACGCGCGAGTTCGCTAACTGGGTGAAGGCGCGCGGCATTCGCTGGTTGGCCGTCGACGCGGGAAGCGCGGATCATCCGATGAACACGGTCATCCGCCAGGTGCGCCCCGACCTGGCCAAGAAATGCGCCGCCGCGCTGGGCCGCCCGCTGGAAGAGGTCTGGCCCGACGACGACATCCAGGTCATGCACTACGACCTGTTCCCGCACGAGATCATCCACATCGAAAACGCGGGCGGGCAGATCGACCGCATCCTCGACCAGCGCGTTACCGTGGGCTGCTTCCCGTGGCGGTTCATGGGCGGCGAGGCCGCCTTCTGCCGCTTCGTGGCATTCGTCTAAGTCGCCTGGGATGCCGGAAATCGTCTGCGCGGTGCGCTCGCACACGTACGTGGACTCCGTCACGCTGCTGCAGGTCACCGCAGACGTGCTGGGGCTTCCCGGAGTGGAGAACGCCGCCCTGGTGATGGCCACCGACCTCAATCGCGAGGTGCTGCACGATGCTGAGCTCCTGGCCGGCGATGCCCTCACGGCAGGCCCGAACGACCTGGTTATTTCGGTGCGCGCCACCGACCAGGCTGCTGCCCGTGTGGCCGTCGAGCAGGCCGAAGGCCTATTGACCCGCCGCAGGACCGCGTCCAACACCAATGCGGTGGCGCTGCCGCGTTCAATCCGCAGCGCGCATCGCGTCGATCCCGAGGCCAACCTCGCGGTGATCTCGGTACCGGGACCATATGCTGCGGCCGAGGCGCGTCTCGCGTTGAGTGACGGCCTGAACGTGTTTCTGTTCTCGGATAACGTCGCCATAGCGGACGAGGTCCAGCTCAAGCGTGCCGCGCGAGAGCGACACCTCCTGGTCATGGGACCGGACTGCGGCACAGCCAGCATCAACGGCGTTGGGCTGGGCTTCGCCAACGTGGTGCGGCGCGGATCGATTGGCATTGTGGGCGCCTCGGGCACGGGCATCCAGGAGGTCGCTTGCCTGCTGCACCGCGCGGGATACGGCATCAGTCACGCGATCGGCACCGGCAGCCGCGATTTGCAGGCCGCCGTGGGTGGCATCACCACGCTGCAAGCGATCGAGTTGTTGCGCCTCGATTCGAGCACGGAGACCATCGTGCTGGTCTCCAAACCATCTGATCCGGCAGTCGCGGAGCGGGTGCTGCGTGCGCTTGCGCAAACCGGCAAACCAGCCGTGGCGCATCTGCAGGGCGCCCACATCGCCATGCCCGAAGCTGTGCGCGCCGCCCGGACTCTCGCCGAGGCTGCTGCCTTCGCCACGGGTGCAGAGCCAACCGCTGCGCAGGCCCACACGGGCACTTCTCAGGGACGGGTGGTTGGACTGTTCTGCGGCGGCACGCTGGCCGAAGAAGCGCGAGCTGTTCTCGGGCACGGTCACGAGGTGACCGACTTTGGCGACGACCAGTACACGCGTGGCCGCGCGCACCCGATGATCGATCCGTCGCTGCGCAACGAGGCCATCCTTCGAGCGGCACGGGACCCGTTGGTCGGCGTCCTGCTGCTGGACTTCATTCTGGGACTTGGTGCGCACGCCGATCCGGTTGGTGCCGCCCTGCCCGCACTGCGCGCCGCAATCGCGCGTGGGCATCTCACGGTGGTAGCGCACGTTGTTGGCACCGACGGTGATCCGCAGGACCTCTCGCATCAGGAGTCGCAGCTACTGTCCGTTGGTGCGCACGTTTGTGGCTCGAACGTTGCCGCAGCGCAAACGGCAAGTCGGCTAACGGCAGGCGTCGCGGCGTGACCCTGCTCGATGGTTCGCTGCGCGCAGTCGCAGCTGGCGCGCCCCTGTTCGCCGACACGCTCACCTCGCAAGGCGTCCCTGTCCAGCCAGTGGACTGGACCCCACCTGCAAATGGCGATGCCGAGCTGGCTGCCCAATTGGGTTCACTCTGGACGTCCGACATCGATCGCGCCAATGCGCAGGCGCTGCAGCACGTCCTGGATGCACGTCAGGTCCTGGTCGACGTGCGGCCCGCGGGTGAGGTGATCCCTGGCCTCGAGCGCGACATGATCTTGCATGCGGGTCCGCCCATCGACTGGTCTCGCATGACTGCACCGATCCGCGCCGCGGCGGTCGGCGCCATGCTGCACGAGGGACTCGCCGCATCTGAGCAAGAGGCGGAGACCATGGCCGCGCGGGGCGACGTTCGTTTCGAGCCATGCCACGAGCACCAGACTGTTGGCCCGATGGCGGGCATGACCACGTACTCGATGCCCGTCCTGGTGGTGGAGAACCGCACGGATGGCAATCGCGCGTACTCGATCTTGAACGAGGGCCTGGGCCGGGTGCTGCGCTACGGCGGACTTGGTCCAGACGTGCTGGAACGACTGGATTGGATGCGGCGCGTGCTTGGCCCGGCGATGGGCGCCGCGTTGCGAAGTGTGCCGGAGGGCGTCGATCTGCGTTCGCTCATCGCGCAGGCGCTGCACATGGGCGATGAGTGCCACAACCGCAATCGCGCCGCTTCTTCCCTGCTCATCAAGGCGCTCGCTGGGGCGATCGCCGCACTCGATTCGCTCGATGCCGTGGAGCGTCGGCGCGTGCTGGAGTTCGCTGCCGGCAACGAGCACTTCTTTTTGAACGTCGGCATGGCCGCCTGTAAGGCGGCAATGGATGCGGCCGACGGGGTGCCCGGGTCGTCACTGGTCACGGCCATGGCGCGCAACGGCACGGAATTCGGAATCCGCGTGAGCGGGCTTGGTGACCGCTGGTTTACCGGGCCGTCGCAGGTGCCGCGAGGGCTCTACTTTGCGGGGCACTCGGCCGAAGACGCGAGCCCGGATATGGGTGATTCAGCCATTACCGAGACCGCGGGACTCGGCGGCTTTGCCATGGCGGCAGCGCCGGCGATTGTGCAGTTCGTTGGCGGGACGGTAACGGATGCCATCGGGCATACGCGCCGCATGTACGAGATCACTCTTGGCGAATCACAGGCGTACTCGTTGCCGATCCTGGACTTTCGAGGGACGCCAACCGGTGTGGACGTGCGGCTGGTGGTCCAAACGGGGATCTTGCCGCAGATCAACACGGGCATCGCCTCGCGGCGGGCCGGCATCGGACAGATCGGCGCAGGTCTCGTAAACCCGCCCATGGCGTGCTTCTCTTCGGCAGTACAGGCGCTCGCCCAGAGGTGATGGCACGGTGCTTGCCTTCTTAGCGCCAGCGAAAGGAGGAACAGCGTCATGCTTCTGACCATTCTTGTCATCCTTCTGCTTCTCGCACTGTTGGGTGGCGGATACGGCAGCACCCGCGGCTGGGGCTATTACGGCTGGTCGCCGTTAGGCCTTCTGGTCCTCATCGTTTTGATCCTGGCGCTGACCGGGAACCTGAGCTTCTAGCAAGCCGCGCCGCCGCAGTCCGCTGAGCGCGCGCGCTCCATCGGAGGCACCCAGGGGCAGCAGGCTCAACACGGCCGCGGCGGCGTTTCCCAGCGCCAGCATCAGCAGAAATGCATCAAGCGCTCCACTAGTTGCGAGTGTTACTCGCATTCCAACTGCCACAAAGCTCAGCGCGAGGTTCACGCACGGCCCAGCCAGGGCGATCAAGGTCTCACGCGCAGGCGGCGTACCAGGATCAACGTGTGTGACCGCATGAAAACCGTGAAACACGATCCGCGTAACGCGCATGCCATTGCGTCGCGCGACTACGGCGTGGCCGAGTTCGTGCAGCAAGAGCGCGATTTCGCTCGCAACGACGGCGGCAATCGCCGTCAGCCACGTGGTGCCGAGCTCCCAGGTGGGAAAGCGCGCAGGCAGAACGTTCTGCGCGAGTAACCATGTCCCCAGGCACAGCACAGGCGCCCAACGCCAATCCAGGGTGATCTCAATCGCCTGAACGCGAGCGACGGTCAGTGCACGGGGCGCGCGGCCAAGCGACATGCGCGCCTACGATACCGATTTACACCTGGGTTGCCCAAGGTCTGAAAGTACCTGCGGGATGGCCCATCCGGTAATGTCACGTGTGTGTCGAGCCTGGGCCGCTCGCTGCTTGTTGTGGCACTGTTGGGCCTTCCACTGCTCATCGTGATCGAACTGCCGCGGTTCCTGGATCTGGCCGGGTCGGTGCCGCCGCCCCAAAGCGATGTGACATTTGTGACACCCGAACCGTCGTTCAGGCTGCTGGACGTGACGCCGACGCCCGCGAAGTCGCGCTACGCACCGCTCGACGACGCGGTGCCGCCGACGCTCTCCCCACCAGCTGCCACCGCGACTGGTGCGCCAACGCCACGCCCAACTGCGACTGGTGAACGCGTGATCATCGGCAACACGGGAGGCCTGGGCGCCGTCTTACGCAGCGATCCAGTGACCGGTTCGGCGGTTGCTGCGCTGCGTGATGAACAAGTCGTCGACGTGCTCGAACGTCGCAACGTGCCCGGCAGCGGGGACTGGGTGCATGTGCGGACGTCCGACGGCAAAGAGGGCTGGGTGACGGGCATCGTCGCGCAGCCGGCCCCCGCGGCGTCGCGCTAACTCGCGTGGCACGCGTGCGCCTGGCGCTCGACACGGGCGGGACATTCACCGATGTCGTTGCCCTGGACGAGAAAAGCGGGCGCGTCTACACAACCAAGACACCCTCGACCCCAGAGGATCCGTCAGTCGGCTTCATGGCAGGTGTGCACAAAGTTGCACGTCAGGGCGGATTTGATACCCGCGACATCGTGGCGGTGGCGCATGGGACCACCGTCGCGACGAATGCATTGCTCTCAGAGGAGGGCTCGCTGCCGGGCCTCGGCCTGATCGTGACGCGCGGCTTTCGCCACGTGCTCGAGATCGCCCGCCAGAGCGTGCCGCAGGGGTACGGCAACTCGTATTTCTGGGTTAAGCCCGAGCGCATCGTGCCGCTTCATCGTGTGCACGAGGTCACGGAACGGCTCGACTTCCGCGGCGCGGTCCTCACAGGCCTGGACGAGCAGGACGTGGTCCGCGCGGCGAACTCGTTCGCATCCAACGGGGTGACGTCCATCGGCGTGTGTCTGCTCCACGCGTACGCGAACGGCGCACATGAACAACGCATCCGCGAAATCCTCAGAGATGTGTATCCCGAGGCGAGCGTTTCGATCTCGTCCGAGGTGCTTCCCGAATACCGCGAATACGAACGCGCCGTGACCACGCTGGTGGACTCGTTCGTGAAGCCGCGGGTGGGCCGGTACGTGGCGCAGATTGACGCACGCCTGCCGCCCGGATTGCCGTTTTACATCATGAAGTCCAACGGCGGAGTCGTCTCCGCGCGTGAAGTCGCCAGCCAGCCGATCAGCACGTTGCTCAGCGGTCCAGCCGCGGGTGCGCTGGGCGCGGCGGTGCTGGCGAGCGCGGCTGGTATCGACCGTGTGCTCACGCTGGACGGCGGCGGGACCAGCACGGACGTGGCGGTGCTCGAGGCAGGCGCACCGCATCTGAGCACCGAGAGTCGGGTTGGTGCGTATCCGGTGAAAATCCCGATGATCGACGTGGTCACGGTCGGCGCTGGCGGTGGCTCGATCGCGCGTCGAGCCGCGGACGGTCGTCTCCGAGTGGGGCCTGGCAGCGCGGGGGCGGATCCAGGCCCGATGTGCTACGCACGTGGCGGCCTGGCACCCACCGTCACCGACGCGATGCTGGTCCTCGGGCGGATTCCACCCCATCTCCTTGGAGGCGAGATCCCTCTCAACACGCAGTTGGCGGAAGAAGGCATCGATCACCTGGCTGACGCGCTGAAGCTGGACCCACAGCGGACCGCGCTTGGCATCCTCGAGATCGCCGCTTGGAATCAAGCCAACGCGGTGCGGCAGGTCACGGTCAAACGTGGACTCGATGTGCGCGACTACGTGCTGGTCGCATTCGGGGGGTCAGGGCCGCTGCAGGCCGGGCGCTTGCTAGACCTGCTCGGTCTTCGCGCCGCGCTGGTGCCGCGCGACCCGGGCAACGTCTCGGCCTTTGGCCTCCTGACTGTGGACGTGAAGAACGATTACGTGGTTACACAGGTACAACGTGACGACGCGCTGGACCTCGAACGACTCAACAGCGCGTACACGCGCCTGGAGCAGGTGGCCACCGACGCGCTGCGGGCCGAGGGCTTTACGCCGGAGGCGATGCGGCTCGTACGCACGGCAGATCTGCGCTACTTCGGCCAGGCGTGGGAGGTGCGCGTCGAGGTTCCCATGGGCAGGTTGGATCGCCCGGCCGCGAACGTGGCAGTAACCCGCTTCCACGCGGCGCACGAGAAGACGTACGGCTACTCCTACGCGGGGCAGCCCGAGCAACGTGTGGAATGGGTCAACCTGCGGGTCGCAGGCATCGGCCCCCTGCAGCGCCCCGCGCTTCAGAGGCCTACGCGCAACCAATCCGGTGGCACCCAACGCGCGGTCGACGCCACACGCCACGTGCGCTTCGAAGACGGCGGCCTGGAAACGCCGATCTACGCGCGCGGGCGGCTTCAGCCAGGCGATTGCCTCAATGGCCCGGCGATCGTCGAGGAGTTCGGCTCGACAACCGTGGTGTTCCCGAGCCAGACAGCCAGAGTCGACGAGTTCGGGAATCTCCTGCTGGAACGCTCCGGATGATTGATCCCATCATTGTCGAGATCGTCGAGGGCACGCTAGCGTCCGCCGAAGCAGAGGTCGAGGCGGCGATCGAGCGTACCGCGCGGTCGCCCATGATTCGTGAAGCGCGCGACTTTCGTGCTGGCATTCACGATCGACTGTGCCGCAAGTTGACGGGCCGCTCGTATTCGGCGCTGGTCCAACCGATCGTGCGCGACTTTCCGATCGAGTCCATCAAGCCGGGCGACGTTTTTTTCCACAACGACGTTTATCAATCAGAGGGCGGGATCGGCCACCTGCCTGACCTGTGCGTGACGGTGCCGGTCCACCATGAGAGCCAGGTCGTTGCTTTCGCGCAAGCGTTCGGCCATCACGACGATATTGGCGGCGCTGTGCCCGGCTCGATGCCCAGCCACGGGACCTCGCACTTTCAGGAAGGCCTGATCGTCCCACCCGTCCGGCTCTACGAGCAAGGTCGCCCCAACCTGGACCTGATTCGGGTCATGGTGCGCAACTCGCGGTTGCCGGACAGCCTGCGCGGCGATCTCGACGCCGAAGTCGCGGCCTGTCGACTCGGCGCTGAACGCATCGCCGATCTGTTCCGACGCTATGGCCGCGAAACCGTCGAAGCGTGTTTCGAGACGATCCTCACTCGGACCACCGAAGTGTTTCGCCAGGAGCTCCTGAGCAAGATCCCGCTTGGCACGTACGTCTGGGAGGACTACGCCGAACACGATGGGGTGGACCCGCCGCGGCTGCACGCCCAGCGCATGACCATGACGCGCACCCAGCAGGGTTTGATCCTGGACTTCGCAGGCACCAGCCCGCAAGCCAAAGGCCCGATCAACCACGCTGGCAACTACGCCGACGGCGTGTTCCTGAAGAAGTGGCTTGCGCCGATCCTGCGCAACCTCGCGGAGTCGCCCGAACGCATGGCCGAGCTCGACGTCAATGAAGGTGTGGTGCCTCTCATCGAGCTGCGGTTTCCGCCACCGGGCACGCTACTCACGCCCGTGTTTCCCGCGCCGGTGAATGCGCGCACGTTCGTCATCCTGCGCTTGCTGGGTATTCTCGCGGGTGTCTTGGCCAAGGCCACTGGCGGACAGATGCCGGCCGACCAGGAGACGATCCGCTACACGGGCTTTTACGGGACCGACGTTGACGACCAGCCGTATCTGATGCGCGAGGTGCTGGGCGGTGGTTCGGGTGGCCGGCCCTGGGCCGACGGATCCGACACCATTCACGTAGTGCCGGATTCAAAGAACCTGCCGGTCGAGTTCACGGAGACACGCTTTCCCCTGCGGGTTGAGTCGTTGGGACTGGCGCCGGACTCGGGTGGGGCGGGAAAGCGTCGTGGCGGACTCGGCTACCGCAAGGAGATACGCGTGCTGCGCGACGCGGCGTTCTTGTCGGTGGCGGACCGATCCATCCTGAGCTGCTGGGGACTGGCCGGCGGCCGAGCAGGCAAGCCGTTTCGCGTGACGGTTGATCCCGGCGGCGCGCGGGAGCGGGATTTGCCCGGGCTGGTGGACGATGAACCTCTTACGGCTGGCACGTTGGTGCGCATTGACACCACCGGCGGCGGCGGGTGGGGCGACTCGTTGGAGCGCGAGACGTCGCTGGTCGCGCTTGACGTGCTGCAGGGAAAGGTCAGCGTGGAGTCGGCTCGCGCCGACTACGGAGTGGTGTGCTCCGCGGACGGCCTGATAGACGCTGTTGCCACGGAATCGACGCGTGCGGCACTGCGCGCTGAGCGTGGCGAGTTGCCGTTCTTCGATCGCGGCCCGGGTTACCGCACGCTCAGCGGGCGCGACTCCGCCGAAGTCGACAGCGTTTAACCGCCCGAGATCGGCGGCTTGAACATCACGTCCTGCGGCGCGTTTGGCACGTCGAGCGTGAAGTTGTACAGCAGCGCGATGCCGCACAGGATAACGGCCGCCACCAGCACGATCAGCACGCTCCGCATGAAGCCGTTCGTCAGATACGGCAGCCGCATCATGATCTGCGTAAAGCCGACGCCGGCCATGATGCCGCCAAGCGCGAGCAGTAAGAAACCGCCTGTATCCGGGATGGCCGCCAGCCCCCACAGCAACACTGGGATGCTGACCAGCAGCAGCAAACACCACCAGACGATGTCCCCTCCGAAGAAGCGCTCTTCGTCGCGGACGCTCTCCACCTCGATCGGTGCCCGACTCTCAACCGCCATTGACGTTCGTGCTACAGCGTACCAGTCGGACGTGAAATGATTGCGGGATGGACCTGTTGATGGTCGCCCGAGAAGCGTCCGACCTTGTGGCAACCGCCCGCGAAATCGACGATCCGCCTGAAGCGCACGCGATGCTGCCCAAGTTGCCTCACGGACAACAGATTGCCCCGCTTGTCAGTCGATTGGCGGTTGGTGTCATGGTCCTGGCGCAAGGACTGGATCGCGGCGCGGCGCGCGCGGCAATCGGGGTCACAATGCAGCGTGCCCATCCCCGGGCGGTGGTGCTCATGGGAATTGAGCTCGGCCGCGAGCTGTTAGGCGACGGCCTGCCGCTCGCCGGTGGCATCCGCGAGCTGCACAGCCGCCCCATCGCCGCGCTGGGTCAGGCAAGCGCAGCAGACACCGAGCGCATCCTCCAGGAGCTATGCCAGCGGGCGGGCGTGGCGTGGGCGCCGCCAGGGTCACGTGCCGCCCCGGCTCGCGCAGTGGTCCGCGCTGAGGAGGTCGAGGCCCAGGCAGCCGGGTTGATCGAAAAGGAGCAGTGGCAGGCTGCCATCGATGTCTTGCGCGCTGCCGAACCGCTCGGGCCGCGCGGCACGAACATGCTGGGTCGCGCGTTAGCTCAGCTGGGTGATAAGGACGGGGCGCGACACGCGTTCGAGCGCACGCTGGCGCGCGAGCCCGACAATCGCATCGCGCAGCGCCAGCTCCAGGCGCTCGGCTCGTAGCACGTCACGACAGGCCGTTCGCGTGCGCGCGAGACACCATGTGCAGCGATGGCGTTCGCGCGCGGCCGCAGCAGCCATGACCCTCGTGCTGGCGGCGGCTTGTGTACCCGCCCCCACTCGCATCGCGCCGCCGCTGCCCATCGTGCCCTGGCAGCCGCACAGCAGCCTGCGCGGCTTGGACCTGTCGCCCAAGACTCCGCTGGTCCAGAGCGACTACGCCGCGCTCGATCTGATTCAGCCTGGCTCGGTCGTCCTGTTCTCAACCCAGCTCGGCGATGGCGACCCGCTGCGCGAAATCGGGACAGACGTTCATCTACAGCGCTGGCTCGCGGCACACCAGGACGTCACACAGATCGTGCGCATGTGGCCGGTTCGCGGTCCAGACGATCCGCGGCGGATCGCGCTGCGCATCGTCAAGCTGCACGAGGCGTATCCCTGGATCAAGTGGTTCATCCTCGCCAACGAGCCCGATATCGAATGGGCACCCGATGCCCGCACCAGTTGGCAGCAGATTGGCGATTGGACCGAGGCAGTGTGGTGGGACGTTGAGCTCTATCGCCGCAGCGTTCCCGGCGGCGCGGACATCAAGCTGCTCTTCCCACCATTGGCGCAGGGCTCGCCGATGGACCCCGAGCACCTTGGCTACGACGCGCTTCGGCCCGCGATTGAGCTGTTTCTGGACCACGGCGACGGATTGGCCGGCCACGAGTACTGGGACCGCGGGGACGTCTACTTGGTGGAAGACCAGTGGCCTGACTGGCTGCGCGCGCGTCTGACAACGGTGCCATTCTTCGTCACAGAGGCGGGGCGGCGGCCGATGGCCGGCAACTCACCACCAGATGAAGACCTGGGCCACGAGCTGGTGCAGTTCGCCGGGCGTACGCGTGCGACGGTCGTGGCTCCGTTTGTTCTATCAAGTCCAGGCGGTCTGTTCGACGAGTTCGACTTCGTCGGCGTTGACGGCGAGCTTCGCCCGCAGACGTTGGTGTGGGCCGCTAACGGGCCGTAGGAACGCGGCCGAAGACCCGATGACATGGTCGTGAATGGCGTGCCGCGTTCCTACGGCCGTTCTGTCGCAGAAGTTCGGCCGACTGCGACTCGTGCTGCAAACCGGCTTGTCGGCCGAACTTCTGTAACCCATTCACGTTGTATCCTTCGGGACTTCATCGTGAAGCCAGCACCGTTCGAGTACGTTGCACCGCGCAGCATTGACGAGGCCGTAACCGCTCTGGCGCGCGGAGGCAGCGAGGCAAAAGTCCTGGCCGGCGGCCAGAGCCTGATTCCGCTGCTCAACTTCCGTCTGGCGCGCCCGACCTTGCTGGTGGACCTGAATCGCATTCCCGAGCTGGCGCATATCACCCCACGTAACGGCGGCGTCGGGATCGGCGCCATGACCCGCCAGGTCACCGTGGAGCGCAACGCCGATCTCGGCCGAAGCCAGCCGCTCCTGAAAGACGCCATCGGCTGGGTTGGCCATGCCGCGATTCGGTCGCGCGGCACAATCGGCGGCAGCCTGGCGCACGCGGATCCGGCCGCCGAGCTGCCGGCGGTCGCGGTCTGCCTCGATGCGAGGATGCGGGCCGTTAGTCCGCGCGGTTCTCGAGAGATCGCCTCTGAAGCGTTCTTCCAGGGCTACCTCACAACCGTGCTGGAGCCCGACGAGATTCTCGTGGAGACCTGGCTGCCCGCGCTGCAGCCGAACACGGGCCAGGCGTGGCTAGAGTTCGCGCGCCGGCATGGAGATTTTGCCCTGGTCGGCGTCGCGGCCTCGATCACGCTCCGACGCGAGCTGGTGCAGGATGCGCGGATCGTCCTGACGGGCGTCGGCGGCAAGCCGGTGCGGGTGCGCGAAGCCGAAACGCTGCTGGTAGGCGGAACCGTAGAGGACCGCGTCGGCGCGGCGGCCGATGCTGCGCGAACGGCTATCGAACCCGAAGCCGATATCCATGCCTCCAAGGAGTACCGCGCGCACCTGGCGGGCGTGCTCACCGACCGCGCCGTCCGCCTCGCATACGAGCGCGCAGCCACGGTCCCGGGCGCTGCGCTGGACACGCGGCGCACGCTGGAGGCCGGCCAGCGGCGTGCCTGAGCGGCAGCGTATCAGCGTGACTGTGAACGGCCGCGTGCATGAACGCCAAGTCGAACCGCGCCTGCTCCTCAGCGACTTTCTTCGACACACGCTCGGTCTGACCGGCACGCACGTGGGCTGCGAGCACGGCGTGTGCGGCGCGTGCACGGTGCTTGTCGACGATGCACCGGCGCGCGCGTGTTTGATGCTTGCCGTGCAGGCAGACGGTGCCCAGATCACCACGGTTGAAGGCCTCGCCGACCAGGGCGGCCGACTTCACCCGGTGCAGCAGGCGTTCTGGGACGCGCATGCGCTGCAGTGCGGCTTCTGCACGTCAGGCATGCTGATCTCAGCTGTAGCGTTGTTACGTCAAGACGCCAGGCCGTCCGCGCCGCAGATCCGGGCGGCCTTGAGCGGCAACCTGTGCCGCTGCACGGGCTACCAGAACATCGTCAAGGCGGTGCAGTTCGCCGCCGAGCTTCTGGATGCCGCCGGCGCGTAGGAACGAAGATCCGCGCCTGCTGCGCGGCATGGGCGCCTACGTCGACGACATCGATCCGCCGGGCGTGCTGCACGCGGCGATCCTGCGCAGCCCGTTCGGCCACGCGCGTTTTTCCAGCATCGACACCGCCGCTGCGCGTGCGTTGCCCGGTGTGCACGCGGTGTACACGGCAGCTGACCTCGGAGCGTTCAACCAGCCCGCGCCCCTGGTGGTGCCGCACCCGAACCTGACGCATGGCCGCACACAGCGACCGCTTGCCGAAGGCAAGGTGTGCTTCATCGGCGAGGCGGTCGCCATGGTGGTTGCCGAAGATCGCTACATCGCGGAGGACGCCGTCGGGCTGATCGAGGTCGAGTGGGAGCCGCTGCCGGCCGTCGTCGATTTTCGCCACGCGTCAGATGCAGGCATGCCTCTGGTGCATGCCGACGTGCCGAACAACATCGCGGCACAGTTCGTCCAAACCGTCGGCGATCCGGCAAACGCCTTTCTCCGAGCGGCGCACGTCTTTCAGGAAAACGTTTACATCGAACGCTCGTGTGGCAGCCCAATCGAGGCCAGAGGGGTTGTGGCAGTGTGGGATACACGCACAGAGAAGCTGACGGTCTGGGATGCCACTCAGGCGCCGCTCACGATCAAGAATGGTCTGGCCAACATGCTCGGGCTGGCCGAGTTCAACGTCGAGGTCATCGCCCCCGATGTGGGCGGTGGATTTGGCACCAAGATCAACCTCTTTTTTCCCGAAGAAGTGCTGGTGCCGTGGGCCGCGATCCAGCTCAACCGACCAGTGAAGTGGACCGAGGATCGACGCGAGCACTTCATCGCGGCCAACCAGGAACGCGGCCAGCTTCACACCGCACGCGTGGCGGTCGACGCCGAGGGCCACATCGTGGGTTTAGAAAGCGCTTTCCTCCACGATACGGGCGCGTACACGCCGTACGGCATGATCGTGCCGATTATCACTGCGACTCAGTTGCCAGGGCCCTACAAGGTCCCGAACTACCGCTCCGAGTTCACTGTCGTCTATACGAATACGAACTGCGTGAGCCCGTACCGCGGCGCTGGGCGACCGCATGCCTGCTTCGTCATGGAGCGTCTGATCGATCGCATCGCGCGCGAGCTCCGCCTGGAGCCGAATGAGGTGCGGCGACGCAACTTCGTGCAGCCCGACGAGTTCCCGTGGGACGTCGGCCTGCCGTTCCAGGACGGCGCGCCGACGCGTTACGACAGCGGCAACTACCCTGCTGCGCTCGACCTGGCCGAGCGGATGATCAATGTGCCGTCGTTCCGGGCGGAGCAGCAGGCGGCGCGCGCGGAGGGGCGCTATCTTGGTCTTGGCTTCGCCGCTTACGTGGAAGGCACTGGCATCGGGCCGTACGAGGGAGCGCACGTACGCATCGAGCCGAGTGGCCGCGTGCTCGCGGCCACGGGGCTTACCAGCCAGGGCCAGGGCCACTACACGTCGTTCGCGCAGATTGTGGCGGCTGAGCTTGGCTGCGACGTTGCGGACGTCTCCGTAATCACTGGCGACACGTCGCGGTTCAACTGGGGAGCTGGCACGTACGCCAGCCGCGCCCTGGTGACCGCAGGCAACGCGATCGGCATTGCCGCGCGGAGCGTGCGCGAGAAGGCGCTGGCACTGGCTTCCGAGCTGCTCGAAGCCTCTCCGTCAGACCTCGAGCTGGTAAACGGTCGTGTCCGGGTCCGGGGCGTACCCGAGCGCGAGTTGACTCTGGGCGCGCTTGCAACGGCTGCGAACCCGATCCGCTACGCGTACGGCAAAGAGGCGAGTCAGGCCGCCCTGCAGCTGGTTAAGCCGCGCGAGGGTGCCGTACTGGCACCGGGCGAGCAGCCCGGGCTCGAGGCTTTCGGGTTCTTTGCGCCCGACCGCGCAACGTGGGCGAGCGGCCAGCATGCGGCGATCGTGGAAGTGCTCCCCGCCACCGGTGACATTCGGTTCCTGCGGTATGTAGTGGTGCACGATTGCGGCGTTGTTATCAATCCCACCATCGTCGAAGGCCAGATTCAAGGTGGCGTTGCCCAGGGCATCGGTGGCGCCTTCTACGAGCGATTGCACTTCGACGACAGTGGCCAGTTGCTCAACGCCAGCTTCATGGACTTTCTCATGCCGACCGCGGCCGAGGTGCCCGAAATCGAGATCGCGCATATCGAGACGCCTTCGCCGTTGAACCCACTCGGCGTAAAAGGGGTTGGGGAGGCAGGGACCATCCCTGTGGCGCCGCTGCTGGCGGAAGCCATCGAGGACGCGCTCGCGCCCTTCGGCGTACGCATCCGCGAGATGCCGCTTTCACCCGTGCGCATCCGCGAGCTGATCGACGAAGCAGCCCGGACTCAGGCAGTCGCGCCAGCGTAAACGGCCGCGGCCGCCGACGTGCCCGAGCCGCGTGGGGCGTAACCGTACCGGCTGAGCACCTGTTCCAGGCCCGAGAGCACCAGCATGACGTTCGCGCGCTGGGCGGAGTGGCCCATCACGCCGATGCGCCACATGCTGTCGGCTTGCTCGCCGAGGCCGGCGCTGATCTCGACGTTCACTTCGTCCAGAAGCTGCGTGCGGACCGTCAACGCGGAGACGCCTTCAGGCGCGAGAACCGTCACCACAGACGGGACACGGAAGCCCCGTGCGGCAAATTGTTCAAGGCCCATCGCTTCAATGCCAGCGGAGAGCGCCGCGGAGTGCAGGCAGTGGCGCGCCAACCGGGGTTCGAGGCCCTCTTCGACGACGATTCGAAGTGCTTCGGCGAGTGCGTAGAGGCTCAGGACAGGCGACGTATGGTGATACGTATGGTCTGGGCCCCACAGGCCCGCGTGCAACCCCAGGTCGAGGTACCAGCTCTGAACCGGTGTCCGACGGGCCTGAATTGCCGCCAGCGCGCGGTCCGAAATGGTGATTGGCGCCAGGCCTGGCGGGGCTGAGAGGCACTTCTGCGAGCCGCTGAAGCACACGTCAATGCCGAGGTCGTCCACGGGCAGACGCACGCCGCCCAGGGTGGCGACGGCATCCACGAGGAGGAGCGCGCCCACGCTGTGGCAGGAATCGGCCAGGCCGGCCAGGGGTTGCTCAACACCGGTTGAGGTTTCGCCGTGCACCACGGCTACGGCGCGCGGGCGGTGCTGGCGTACAGCTTCCAGGAGCACATCGTGATCGACAGGTTGGCCCCACGTGCCTGGAACCACGACGACGTTGACGTCGTTCAGGCGCTCACAGATGTCCACCATGCGCTGTGCAAAGAACCCCGCGCTGGCGATCACGACCGTATCGCCAGGTTGAAGGACATTGATCAGGGCGGCTTCCATGCCGCTGCCACCGGTGCCTGGCAAGGCGAAGGTCGCGGCGTTGCGCGTGCAGAAGACGTGACGCAGCAGATCAGCGGTCTCGTCGAGGAGGTCCAGGAAGTAGGGATCCTTGTGGCCGACCAGAGGCGCGATCAGCGCCTGCACCACGCGCGGGTGCAAGTTGCTGGGACCCGGCGCCATCAGAATTCGCTCGGGCGCCGACTTCACACTCATGTTCGTTGTCATGGACTCTACAGCGCTGGTTGCTGAACGCGACCAGCGTGGTCCAGCGATGAGTTCATCTTCGTGTCAAAAGGAGAAAAAAACTACTAGACTGAGTCGGTGGCGATCCAGAACGAGACACTGCCGCATACTTCAGGCCGGCCGTGGCTGCCCGCGGCGTTGGCGGCTGTGTCGGGGGCGGTTGTCATCGGAGTGCTGGGGCTGTTGTGGTTTGGCTTGCAAGCGAAAGAGGTCGCCAGCAGCAAAGTCGTCAACGTCCCGTTCACCACGGCGCCTGATTTTTCGCTCGGTCTGTTCGACGGCTCGACGTTCAACTTGAACTCTGCCCTGCACACGGGCAAGCCAGTTGTGGTGAACTTCTGGGCGTCCTGGTGCGGGCCGTGCGCCGACGAGGCGCCCGTGCTCGAGAACGCGGCGCGGCGCTATGGCGACAGCATCACGTTCGTCGGCGTCGACGTCCAGGACATTGACTCGGATGCCCAGGGATTCCTGCACAAGTACGGCATCAGTTACATGAACGGTTCGGGCGATGCCGGGCCGATCTCGGTGCAGTACGGCATGCGCGGGGTGCCTGAGACTTATTTCATTGCCCCGGACGGACGCCTTATCCGCAAGTGGAACACGCTGACAGCAGCTGATCTGGAGCAGTTCCTGGGCGAGCTGCAGCATGCGAGCAGCGCTAGATCTGGCTGAGGCACTGCTGGTCCTGCTCCGATGGCTGCATGCCGCCGCTTCCATCGCGTTTCTCGGCTGGAGCGCCGTGCTGTGGTTGGACGGTCCGCCGCGCGGCGACCTAACCGCGGCACGCCAGCGCTTCAAGGAAGTCACCGAGCTGAGCTTGCTGGTCCTGCTCGCGACCGGCGCTGTATTGACCTTCGAGCGATTTTCTCAAACCCAAGGAGCGGGTGCGCTCTACGCTGGGATTCTCGCGCTCAAGGTGGTGTGCGCGGCGGTCGCGTACCAGTTTGCGTTCCGCTGGCGGCGGGTGGGACTCCCGGTGGGTGGCCTCGATGGTCGAATCGTGCTGCTATTTGGCGCCGCGACGGTATTGCTGGCGGCGGTCCTGAAGGGGGTCTTTGAAAGTGGCCTCAGTAGTTAGGCCGTACCCCCTTGGCGGGGCCAACCTGAAGTTCGTTATCGCAGGCGGAGTGATCGCCCTGGCCGTGGCATACCTGGTGACGATGGGCCTGCGCGGAAGCACCGAGTACTTCCTGACCGTCTCCGAGCTTCAGTCGCGGGGGACCTCCGCACAGAACCAGATCTTGCGCGTATCTGGGACGTTGATCCCAGGCTCGCTGACGCGTGAAGCGGACGGACTGGGCGTGCACTTCCTGATTGCTGATCCCGGGGCTGCGACACCGCTGACCGTGACATACAAGGGTGGGCAGGTGCCTGACACCATGTCGGACACCTCAGCCAACAACATTGAGATTGTGGCTGAGGGCAAGTTGAACGCCGCGGGCACGTTCGCGGCCACCGACGTGTTGGCCAAGTGCCCATCGCGGCTCGAGGACGCCGCGCCGACGGAGCGGGACTACTCCGCGAGTAGCACGTAGCGCCGGATGGCTTCTCTCGGGCAGATTTGCATCGTCGGCGCGCTCGGACTGGCGCTCTACGCCATCATCGGCTCGCTCGCCGGGGTGCGCGTGCGCTCGCGCGAGCTGATTCTGAGTGGACGCAACGCCGCATGGGCTGTTACGGGCTTGATCACCGCGGCATCGCTGACACTGCTCGCCGCGCTGGCCTTTCACGATTTCTCGCTGAGGTACGTCTGGGAGCACTCCAGCCGCGCCATGTCGCTGGATCTGGTCCTGGCCGCCTTCTACAGTGGCCAGCAGGGCTCACTGCTGTACTGGTCCTGGACGCTCTCGATCTTCTCGGCGATCGTGCTGTGGCAGCAGCGCAAGCCCGGTCCGCACCGCGTCTTCATGCCGTATGTCGTCGCGGTCCTGATGGCCATCGAAGCCTTCATGACCTTATTGCTGGGGTTCGTGGCGACGCCATTCGAAGCGCTGCCCAGGCCTCCGCAGGACGGCGTTGGCCTCAATCCGCTGCTGTACGACGCAGGTATGCGCATCCATCCGCCAATGCTGCTCGCGGGGCTCATGAGCTGGAGCGTGCCCTTCGCGTTTGCCATCGCCGCTCTGGCGACCGGCAAGCTGGGTAACGATTGGCTGAGCCTGTCACGCCGATACGCGATGGTTGCTTGGGTCATCCTGGGTCTCGGCAACGTGCTCGGTGCCTGGTGGGCCTACCACGTGCTTGGCTGGGGCGGCTACTGGGGCTGGGATCCAGTCGAGAACGTCGCGCTGATGCCCTGGATCGTGGGCACCGCGTTCATCCATAGCATTCAGATGCAGGAACGTCGCGGCATGCTGAAGGCCTGGAACATCCTGCTGATCATGGTCACGTTCTTCCTGAGCATCTTTGGCACGTTTGTGGTGCGCAGCGGCATCCTGGCCTCAGTCCATTCGTTCGCGCTCTCGGAGATCGGGCCGTTTTTCCTAACGTTCCTGGCCCTGGTGATTTGCGGCTCGCTGGCGCTGTTCTTCTGGCGCCTGCCGCAGCTTCGAGGGGACAACCAGTTGGACTCGTTGCTCTCGCGTGAGTCCAGCTTCCTGATCAACAACCTGCTGTTCCTCGGAATTGCGTTTGCGATTTTCTGGGGCACGATTTACCCCCTGGTAGCCGAGGCCGTCGCCGATCAAAAGGTCAGCGTCGGGCCGCCGTACTTCAAGCAAGTGGCAGGGCCGCTGCTCGGGGCGGTACTGCTGCTGATGGGCATTGGTCCGCTGATGCCGTGGCGACGTGCCTCACGCGAGCACCTGCTGCACAACTTCGTGCTGCCAGTGCTTGGCATGATCATGGGGCTCATCGTCATCGCCGTAGGCGGTGTGCGCGATCCCTTCGCGCTATTGGGGTTTGGCCTGTGCCTGTTCGTGCTGGGCACGATCGTGCAGGAATTCGCACGCGGCGCGATGGCCCGCCATCGGGCAACGGGTGAGAACTACGCGCTCGCCCTGGGCAGTCTGGTTCGTCGCAATAACCGTCGCTACGGCGGCTACCTGGTGCACCTGGCGATCCTGTTGATCGGCGCGGGTGCGGTCGGTTCGCAAATCTACCAGCAGCAGACGGTTGCCACGCTTGCGCCGGGTCAAACCGTTGCTCTCGGCGCGTACACGCTGACCTCGTCTGGAGTCCAGACGACCCAGCAACCCGGCGTGAAGGTCACCGAGGGCCTTCTCACGGTGAATGGCACCGAGCAGCTGCGCCCTGAACGCGACGTCTTCGATAACTTCCCACAGCAGCCAAGCACCAAGGTCGGCCTCCGATCGACACCATTTGAGGACCTCTACGTGGTGCTCGCGGATTGGCAGGGCGACGGGCCCGGAGCCACCGTGAGTCTGGCAGTCTTTGTCAATCCACTGGTCAGCTGGATTTGGGCCGGCGGTGTCCTGCTGCTGCTCGGGACTCTGGTAACGCTCTGGCCCGCACCGGTACCTGCGCGTCAGCACGTCCTTGCACGGGCACCTGGCGCACTGGGAGCCGAAGCGTGACGTTGCTGCGCGCGTGCTTTATGGCCATGGTGCTGGTCGCCGTGCCGTTGGTGGCTCACGCGGATGCGCTCGACGACGGCGTGCGCCGCGTTGCGTTGCAACTGCAGTGCCCAGTTTGCGAGGGCGAGACCGTCGCAGACTCACCTTCGGGGCTCGCGGCCGACATGCGTTCGGTGATTCGGACCAAGCTTGCCGCAGGCGAGTCCGACCAGCAAATTCTCGACGAGTTCGTCGCCAGCTACGGCGACGGCATCTTGACCGAGCCGCCGAAGCGCGGCATCTCGCTGGGCGTCTGGGTGGGCCCTGCCATCGGGGTGGTGCTCGGTGCGCTGTTGGTCACGCTGCTTTTGAAAACGTGGCGAAGACCTACAGCGCAGGTCACGACTCGGGTCGATACCGAGGCGGTGGACGAGTATGCACGGTTTCGCGAAGAGTACGGTCGGTGAGCGGCTCGGACGTACTGCCCGCGATCATCGGCATTGTGCTCGTGGCGGCGGCGGCGGCGTTCGCGCTGTTGCCATTTACGCGCGGAGCCCATCTCGAAGCTGTCACGCCGGTGGCCGGGCGATCGGCCGAACGGTTCGCACTCTATCGGCAAGTGCTCGAGCTCGAGTTCGATCGCGACCTGGGCAAGCTGTCACAGTCTGACTTCGAGCAACTCTCGGGGCAGTTGTTAGCGCAAGCCGGAGAGGCGCTGCGCGAGGAACAGGGTGCCCTCGGCGTGGTGGATGAGGAGATTGAACGCGAGATTGCCGCGGCGCGGGCCGCGTTCGCAGCCGCGCGGCGCGCGCGTACGGAGAGCACTGTTTCGTGAAACGTGGGTGGATCACCCACGGTGTCAACCCAGGGGCGTTTCTGCGCAATGCGCTCTTGGCCGCCGCCATTGTCGCGATGAGTGCAAACCAGGTAGCCGCGGCGCCGAGTGATGGCACGGTGACGGGATCGGTGCTGAACAAGACCAACGGTGGCGGGTCGACCGCGGGCACCACCGTGATCCTCGTGGCCTTTGGCCGCAAAGAGCAGGCGCCGCTTGGGCAGCAGACGGTTCAGGCCGACGGGAGTGGCCATTACTCGTTCACTAACGTGGACCGCGATCCGAACATCGTCTACCTCACGGTCGCCAAGTATCAGAACGTCAATTACCCGTCGGATCAGCCCTTCCAGCTCCAGGACCAGCCTGCCGCGCAAGCCGACATCACCGTCTACGACGCCACCACTACGGACGATTCAATCCAGCTCGAGAGTCTCAATCTGCTCGTAATGGGCGCGGATCAGGGCCTGGTGCAGTGCATGGAGATGGGCGCGCTGCTGAATAACGGCGACCACACGTTTGTGACCGCAAACCCACAGGACCAGCAACTGGCAAACGCGATCAAGTTTGCATTGCCAAAGGGTGCCCTCAGCGTGCAAATGCAGACCGGCTTCAGCGACCAGGATGTCATCCCATCGCTGAGCGGCATTCAGGTGACCAGCCCGATCCCACCCGGGCGTCACCAGTTCGCAATGTCCTTCCAACTGCCGTACAGCGGCTCGGATGTCGACGTGAGCCTGCAGATCCCATATCCCACGAGCAGCTACAGCGTCTATGTGCCTGAGACGGGCCTCAAACTGCAGAGCACACCGTTGCAGTCCGGGGGTCCAACACAACTTGGCGGGCAGACCTACTCGCTGTACACGGCGGCAAACGTGGCGAAATCCACGATGATCGGTGGTCAACTCTCCGGGCTCGGTTCAACGAGTGGTCTCGCGCCGAACCAGCTCGCGCTGATCAGCCTGGGTCTGGTTCTGTTTGTGATCGGTGGTGGCGTCCTCCTGTTCGGTGGCCGCCTGCGCGAATCGCACTCGACCGAAGGTCTGAACGACGACAGGGCCGATTCAGAAAGGGAGCGGCTCGAGCTGGTCGTGCGCATGGCCGCACTGGACGAGCGCTTCGCCGCGGGCGAAGTCGATCAGGCCCAGTACAACGCGGAACGTGAGCGCGGCAAACAGCGCCTGCGCGAGTTGATGCTGGCGCAACAACGTATCGTTGCGCGAATCGAAGTGTGAGCGCGCTCAGCGCCGAAGGACTGACAGCCAGGTACCCCGGCCAGCCGACCGCGTCCCCCGCGCTGGCCGATGTTTGCCTACACGTCGAGTCCCGCGAACGGCTGCTTCTGCTTGGTCCTAACGGGGCAGGCAAGTCGACATTTATCCGTGTCTTTTCGGGCCTGATGCGTCCGACGCAGGGCGAAGCGCTGGTGGCCGGGCAACCGGCGCGGATCGCGCGTGGCAGCGTTGGCGTGGTGAGTCACGCGACCTACCTCTACGACGAGCTCACCGTGCTGGAAAACCTGCGCCTGTATGCAGAGCTTTACGGAGTTCCGCGACCGGAGCCGCGGGCACTGGACCTGCTTGGCCAGGTGGGCATCCCGCACCTGGCTGACATGCAGGTCGGGCGATTGTCTCGTGGGCAACAACAGCGCGTCACGATCGCGCGGGCGTTGTTGCATGAACCGGAGGTCCTGTTGCTGGATGAACCGGAGACAGGTCTCGATCAGGCAGCGTTTGGCGTCCTGGAGAACGTGCTGTGGGGTGGCCAGTACACGGTGGTGTTGACGACGCACAATCTCGCCCGGGGTCTACGGCTGGGTACGCGCGCGGCGGTCCTGGCGCACGGGCGGATTGTGCATGAACGGCGCGATCTCTCGGACGGGCACGCTGATGAACTGGCGCACCTCGTCGAGGACCTCGCGCGTGGCTGAGGGTGCCGTCGCCACTCCTACGCGGGCAGCCACCGAAAAGAAGGCGCCGGTGTTCGCAAAGCAGTTGCGCGCGCTCATCTGGAAGGAAGCCCTCGTCGAGTTGCGCGCGCGTGAGACGGTGCTTGCCGGCGCCGTGTTCGCGCTGCTGGTGCTGGTCATTTTCAACTTCGCCTTTGACTTGCGAGTGGAAAACGTCGCCGAAGTTGCACCCGGCGTGCTGTGGGTCACGGTTACGTTCGCGGGCGTGCTGAGCCTGGGCCGGGCATTCGCGCGGGAGCGCGACCGCCGCACCCTCGACGGTCTCCTGCTGGCTCCAGTGGACCGCTCCGCGCTGTACCTGGCGAAGGTGGCCGCTAGCGTTGCCTCGATGCTCGTTGTTGAGGTCCTGGCCGTGCCAGCCTTTATCGGACTGTTCAACGTTCGTGTTGAGTTGCCGCTACTCGTCCTTGGCTTGCTCCTGGGAACGTTAGGTCTCGCAGGCGTCGGAACGCTCTTCGCGGCTATCGCCGCACATACCCGCGCACGCGAAGTACTGCTGCCACTGCTGCTGTTCCCGATTCAGGTCCCGGTCATTCTGGCCACCGTGAAGACAACTGGCGCGGCGATCCAGATACCCGGTGTCGAGCCGCCTGAGATCGGCCAGTGGCTTGGGCTTCTGGTCGCGTTCGACGCAATCTTCCTGAGCTTGAGTGTTCTGCTGTTTGAATATGCGATCGAGGAACAGTAGGTTCCAACCGACCGGGACTCTGCCAGGGAATAATGGTTCTCGGTGAGGCTTACCAGGGTCACTGGCCTGCCCGTGGTGGACACGCACGTGGCGCGGCAGGCGGGCATCGTCTCTGACGTCCTGCTCGACATGCAGGCCGGCCGCGTCGCCGTGCTCAACGTGAAACACGCCGATGGTTGGCTGGTGCAGCGTATTCCTGCCGAATACATTTATCGGCTCGGACCGCACACGGTGTTGGTGGCGGACACCATTGCGGTCGATCTCGGACCGCCGCTCACAGACCAGCGCTGGTTTCCGATCGAGTCGCTACTCGGCCTGCAGGTAATGACAGAGGGTGGTGACGCGGTGGGGCAGATCTTCGACGCGGAGCTGGACGATCACACACTCGACGTGCGCGCCTATCTCCTGCGCAAGGCCAGCGGCGCCTGGAAGCGCGCCGGTCGCGTTCACCCCGATGAGGTGGTTGTCTGCAGTCCCGAGCTGATGCTGGTCAGGGAGCGGAAGAAGTAACGCCGTCGGACGCAGTCAGCGTCAAGAACGCCTGCTCGAGCGTACGGCTGCCGGCGCGCAGCTCGGTAAGCAGCACATTCTCCGAGGCCAACCACGCGCTCAACGCCGCGATGAGGTCCGGGGTGGGCTCAGCGTGCACCACGAGAGTTCCGTCGTTCTCGCGCACCACCGCGTCAGGTGAGACGTGCAATGCTGCTGCAACAGCATCCTCCAGAACGTGAGGCTCGGTCGCGAAGCGCACTTCGTTCGCGACGGCATGCCGCAATCCCGCCGGGGTGTCCAGAGCCACGAGGCGGCCGTGGTCGACAATGGCAACTCGATTGGCCAACTGCTCGGCCTCGTCCATGAAGTGCGTGGTCAGCAGCACCGTCGTGCCGCGGCTGCTCAGTTCACGAATGATTTTCCACGTCCCTCGGCGCGCCTGCGGATCCATTGCGGCCGTCGGCTCGTCCAGAAACACCAGACTGGGTTTGCCGACCAATGCAAGCGCAAGGCTCAAACGTTGTTTCTGGCCACCGGAGAGTTGCCGAAAGCGGGTGTTGGCAGCTTCGCGCAGCTGGAGCAGGTCTAGCAGCGCGTCAGGGTCCTCGGCCTCGGGGTAAAAGGCCGCGAACAGCCGCAGCGCTTCGCGTGCAGTGATCTGCGGGAACAGCCCTCCTTGCTGCAGCATGAGGCCGATTTTCGGCTTCAGCTCGCTGCCCTGATGGCGCGGATCGAGGCCGAGCACGCGAACGTAGCCCGCATCGGCGTGGCGATAGCCTTCGAGAATCTCGACCGTGGTCGTCTTGCCCGCGCCATTGGGACCGAGCAGCGCGAACACCTCGCCGGTCGCGACGGTGAAGCTCAGGCCGTCGACGACCGCCCGGCTGCTGTAGTGTTTGACCAGATCCCGCACCACCACCGCGGGACCCGCACCTTCAGTCACAATGAACCTGTTTGAGTTCACCTGAGGTGTGGCTGCCAGCCCTCAACGCGGCGCTGATCGTGATCAGTGGGATCTGCCTTGTCATCGGCTATGCGTGCATCCGCGCGCGCCGAATCGTCTGGCATCGACGCAGCATGCTGACCGCTTCAGTCTTCGCGGCGCTGTTTTTGCTTGTGTACGTGACGCGCTACCTCTGGTTGGGGTCGAAGATCTATCCAGGCGACGGCGTATCACGCGCGGTCTACCTGGTGATTCTGGTGTCTCATATCACGATAGCGATTGCCGTGGCTCCGCTGGCGTTTGTCACGCTGCGGCGGGCGCTCGGCGGTCGGTTCAAACTGCACCGACAGATCGCGCGCATCACGCTGCCGCTGTGGATCTACACGGCCCTGAGTGGATGGGTGGTGTACATGCTGCTTTACGTCTTGAGCTGAGCGTCACGGGCGTCTAGCTCGCGATCGATCCAGGCCTCCTTGCGTTCTTCATCGCGCATGTAGGCGGCAAAGAGGATCAGCAGGATGGCCGCGAAGACCACGTCGCCCGGCACCCACATGATCAGGCCAGCCAGTTGCTGATCGAACAGCGGGTCGATCCCAGTCGTCTGCGCCGTTGACACATAGTAGGGGTACAGCGGCGCTCGGGACAGGCTGATTCCGGCGCCCAGGATACTGTTCGGCAACCAGCCAAAGAAGGTGTACGCCAGACGCGCCGGATAGTTGAGGGGACTCGGCAGCGGCGGCGCACCGATGACCGGCCACCAGAACAGCATGGCCGTCAGGAAGAAGCTCACATGCTCGAAGTAGTGCGCCCAGCGGTTCGCCAAAGCCCAGTCGTAGGCGACGGGCTGGTGCCAGATCCACTGCGTGGCCACGAAAAGGGTGAGCGCCACAAGTGGTTTCGTAAGGAACTTCAGGCTCGATCGTACAAGGCCGGGCTGGCCGACCAAACGTCCAAGGGTTGCCCGGTCTTGCGCCGGAAATGCCCAGAGCAAGACGGGCATGGCTGCAGAGAGCAGCAACAAGGGGGGTGCGACAAGGCTCAGCAACAGGTGCTGGACCATGTGCACCGAAAAATACTGTTCGCCGACGCTGTGCACGGGCGAGATCAGCGCGACGAGGAGTGCGGCGTAACCGACCACGAACAGTCCGTCACGGCGGCTGTGCGTCGCATGGCGACGCCGCGCAAGGCGTCGGTAGCCAAGCGCGTACGCGACGCCAACCGCGATCAGCGGTACGAGGAGGAATGGATCAGTTTGGAACTCAAAGGAGGTAGAGGGTGGCGTAAAGAGCGATCCAGACGACGTCCACAAAGTGCCAATACAGGATGGTCCCTTCCACGGCGAAGTGGTTGCGGGACGAGAAATGGCCCAGGAACGCTCTGATCAGGACGCCGATCAGCAGGAGAGCACCGATCGTGACGTGCAGCCCGTGCAGACCAGTCAGGCTGAAGAAGACCGTGCCGTAGATACCCGACGTGATGTTGAAATGCTCTTGGAAAATAAAGGTCGCATATTCGTAGCCCTGGACGCCGAGGAAGGCCACGCCGAGAACGATCGTCACGATCATCCAGCCCTGGAACTGATCGCGATCGTCGCGCCGGATCGCGGTCTGGGCCCAGTGCGCAGTGAAGCCGCTGGCAACCAGCAGCACGGTCATGATCAGCGGCAGAGGGAACGACGGGACTCGCTCGAAGCCAGGTGGCAGGCCGGCCCGAGTCGGCCAGTTGTCCGACAGAATGCGGTTGTAGAAGTACTGTGCGAAGAACGCGCCAAACATGACGGCTTCGGAGACGATGAAGAGGATGATGCCGAGCGATTCGTTGCTCGGCGCCTCGGTCTCGGCGGCGAGTTCGGGGTGAGCCGTTGAACCGCCCGACAGCGCACCCGCGGTAGCTGACATCAGGAGCACCTCACTTCAGAACCCTCTTCGCGGCGGCGATGAGATCATCGGCCGTTGAGCCCGTGCCGTCGAGGTACGCGCGGACCTGCAGCTGCGGGTCGACGAGCACCACCGCCGTGGTATGCGTAATTTCGGTTCCGCCCGGCGCCGGCGCATCGGCCGGTGGGCGCGGGGGGCGTGTCGCGACCTTGAAGCCGGTCACGACGTCGTACACAGCATCCCAGTCGCCAGTGAGCATCTTCCAGCCAGCTGGGTCGGCTTTGAACTGCTGGCCGTACTCGGCAAGCACTGCCGGGGAGTCGTGTTGCGGGTCAACGCTCAACGAGACGAGCATGATCTTCGAGCCGAGCAGATTGTCGTCGGCAAGTTTGCGCTGAGCCTCCTGGAAGGTGGCGCTCATAATCGGGCAGGCATCGGTGCAATGCGTGTAGATGAAATCCAGCAACGTCACCCGACCTGCTAGCGCGCCAGAAGAAAAGGCGGACCCCGACTGATCCGTGAGGTTGAACGTCGGCGTGGCGCCATACGTGTCCATCGGCGCCTGTTGCTGGCATGCGAGACACGCCAGCGCCGCAACACCCGAGAGCGCAAGGATGCCGAGACGTATCAAGGCGTCGGCTCCACCTCGGTGGCAACCGCGCGCGCGTGCGAGGCGCGGTACTCCAACACCCCAATGCGAATCCAGACGATCGCGCCCGCCAGCATCCACAGCAAGCCTGTCGCGAAGATGACCACGTTGGTGATCAAACCGAGGAAGACAAGGCAGAAGCCAATACCAAGCACGAACGGGGCAATGCTCGGGCTGGGCATGTGGATGCCCGAGAGGTCCGCCGGCGGCTCCGCCACCAGGTCGCCATCGAGCTCGATTGGCGCCAGGTCCTCGTCGAGCGCCAAGCCGGGCGGCCGCACCATTGCGATCAATGGCTCGGGCGACACAGCGCGAATGGCGCGAGTCGCCGCCTCGACAGCACCCGGTGGGGACGGCAGATCAATTACCGCGAAGTCCGCCGGCGCCAGCCCTGCGCGCACCAGCTCGGACGAAGGCACATAAATGACCTCACCCGCGATCATGCGCTCGGGGAAGACCACCTGCTCGCCAGTTTCGAGATTGGTCAGCGCCACGTTGGGCGGGATCTCGGGGAAGTACCACTTGCCGTAAATCGGCACCTTGGCCTTTTTGAGCTTGGGAGTATCGATCTCGTTCTTCGCAGCCCAGGTGAGTGCCTTCGCGTCCAGAACCATGGCGGCCTCTCTCAGTTCACCAGCACGCGGTCAACCGCCATCGCGGTGAACAGCGCAAAGAGGTAGAGGATGGAGTACAGGTACAGTCGCCGCGCAGCCTCTCGCGTAGCTTCACGCCAGAGTCGTACGGCGTTGTGGATGAACAATCCGCCGAGCACCAGCGCGGCGGCAAAGTAGTACAGGCCCATCATCCCGAACGGCGACAACACCAATGTCAGGACGACAAGGAGCAGTGAATAAAGGATGATCTGACGGCGAGTCTCCGTGTCGCCGCGCACGACCGGCAGCATCGGCACGCCGGCCCGTTCGTAGTGCTGGCGGATCAGGAGAGACAGCGCCCAGAAATGCGGCGGGGTCCAGAAGAAGATGATGGCGAACAGATACCAGGCCGTCAGACTCCCGACCTCGTTCGTGACGGCCGCCCAGCCAACGAGTGGCGGGATCGCGCCCGCGGCACCACCGATAACGATGTTGCTCGGGGTGCTGCGTTTCAGCCAGAGCGTATAGATGAACACGTACCCGAGTAGGCCAACCTGCGAGAGGACCATAGCCAGGGGGTTGACGAACACGAGGAAGACCACGCTGGCAATCACGGCGAGCGCAATACCGAATCGGAGCGCGTCCCGAGGCGCGATGATCCCACTCGGAATTGGACGCCACGCGGTGCGCCCCATCAGCGGGTCGATATCCCGATCGACGTAGTGGTTGATCGCACCCGCACCGCCCGACATCAGCGCACCGCCAAGGACCGTCGCGATGAGCGTCCCCAGGTTTGGCATGCCGCGCGCGGCGATCACCATGGCCGTGACCGTCGTGGCAAGCAGGAGCGACATGACGCGTGGCTTGGTCAGCTGGACGTAGGCGGACAGCAAACGAGCGATATGAGTGGGTGCCGCGGCGTCGAGCGCCTGCCCGCGGTGGGCCACGACGACAAGGCCGACGGCCGCGGCACAGGTAGCGGTTGTTGCGGCGGCGTGCGCAACTTCGGCCAGCGGCGGTACTTGCAGGGACACCGTGGCCACGCCGATCACCGCGTCCACGGACGTGACGCCGAGGAGCGCGAGGCTCGCACGCCTCAGGTGACGTTGGGTGCGAAATGCCTCGACCGTGAGCCACAAAACC